>JANOCL010000239.1:0-17219 GCA_031412135.1 Variovorax sp.
GCGAGGAACGCGACCGGTATCGCGGCCACCAGATACAGGCCGAACGCCGCCTCCGGCAGGAAGCGCTGGAACAGGCCCTGCATCACGTAGGTGGCATAGGCGCCGATCATCATCAGCTCGCCGTGCGCCATGTTGATCACGCCCATCAGGCCGTAGGTGATGGCGAGCCCGAGCGCCGCCAGCAACAGCACCGAGCCGAGGCTGATGCCGCTGAAGACGGCATTGATGCGATCGCCCCACACCAGCGCGCCGTCGATGCCGCGGATCGACGCATCGATGGCTGCCTTGACGTCGCCGTCGGTCTCGTCGGCGAGCCGCTGGTTGAGCAGCAGCTTGGTGTCGGGGTTGCGGCTCTCGCCGAGGTCCCTGGCTGCGGCGAGCCGCTTGGCCGGATCGGCGCTGCTCAGCATGCTGGCCGCACGCACCAGTTCGAGCTGCGCCTTGATGGCTGGGTTGGTCTCGGCTGCGAGCGCTTTTTCGACTAGCGGCAGGCGCGACTCGTCCGGCTCCTTGAAGAGTGCCTGCGCCGCGCCGGCGCGGACCGCGTCGTCCTTGCTCGCGAGCTCGAGCGCAGCCTGCGCGGCGTCGAGCGCGCCGCGCATCAGGTTGTTGTTGACCACGCCTTCGGCGTTGTCGGGCAGCGCGAGCGCCGCGCCGGTGACGGGGTCGAACGCCTTGTCGTCCTTGATGAGGAAGACCTTGTCCTCGGTGTACTTGACCGCGTCGTCGGCCATGGCCCGGATGAAGGCCGCCGTTTTATCGTCTGCCGCAATCACGGCCTTGTTGAGCGCGGCAATGCGCGCTTCGGATTCGCCGGAGGCGATGGCCTTCGCCTCGTCGGCGGTCAGCGCGGCGGCGTTTGCGGCGAGCAGCAAGGCCGCGGCTGCGAGGATGCAGTGGATCGAGCGGCGGAGCATCGTGTGTGTACGGTTTCGGCTTTGCCCCCTCTCCCCGAGGGAGAGGGAAAAGAGCGAGCAGCTCAACCTACATCGATTTGCCGGCAGGCTGATCGGGCTTCTTGTCGTTGCCGGCGATGTACGGGCTCCACGGCTTGGCCTTCACCGGGCCTGGCGTCTTCCAGACCACGCCGAACTGGCCATCGGCCTTGATCTCGCCGATGAACACGCTCTTGTGCAGGTGATGGTTCTTCTCGTCCATCTTGGAGACGATGCCCGACGGCGCGGTGTAGGTCTGGCCGGCCATCGCCGCGATCACCTTGTCGGTGTCGGTGCTCTTGGCCTTCTCGACCGCCTGCTTCCACATGTGGATGCCGATGTAGGTGGCTTCCATCGGGTCGTTGGTCAGCGGCTTGTCCTTGTGGCCGGCAATGTTCTTGGCCTTGGCGTAGTCGCCCCACTGCTTGATGAAGGCGGTGTTGGTCGGGTTCTTGATCGACATGAAGTAGTTCCATGCGGCCAGGTGGCCGACCAGCGGCTTGGTGTCGACGCCGCGCAGTTCTTCCTCGCCCACCGAGAAGGCGACCACGGGCACGTCCTTGGCCTTCAGGCCGGCGTTGCCGAGTTCCTTGTAGAAGGGCACGTTGGAGTCGCCGTTGATGGTCGAGACCACCGCCGTCTTGCCGCCCGAAGAGAACTTCTTCACGTCGGCCACGATGGTCTGGTAGTCGCTGTGGCCGAACGGCGTGTACTTCTCGTCGATGTCGGAGTCCTTCACGCCCTTGCTCTTCAGATAGGCACGCAGGATCTTGTTGGTGGTGCGCGGATACACGTAGTCGGTGCCCAGCAACACCCAGCGCTTGGCGCCGCCGCCTTCCTTGCTCATCAGGTAGTCGACCGCGGGAATGGCCTGCTGGTTGGGCGCAGCGCCGGTGTAGAAAACGTTCTTGCTGAGCTCTTCACCTTCGTACTGCACGGGGTAGAACAGCAGGCCGTTCATTTCCTCGACCACCGGCAGCACCGACTTGCGCGACACCGAAGTCCAGCAGCCGAAGATGACCGAGACCTTGTCCTGGCCGAGCAACTGCTTGGTCTTTTCGGCAAACAGGGGCCAGTTGGAAGCCGGGTCGACGATGACCGGCTCGAGCTTCTTGCCGAGCACGCCGCCCTTGGCATTGATCTCCTCGATCGCCATGAGCACGGTGTCTTTCAGCACGGTTTCCGAAATGGCCATCGTGCCCGACAGCGAATGCAGCACGCCGACCTTGATGGTGTCCTGGGCAAACGCCGGGACTGCGGAAAGGCTCGCCAACGCGACTGCGGCGGTCAGCGCCTTGAGAGTGAAACGACGTTGTTGATGCATGGTGGACTCCTGCTCCTGGTTGGTGTGAACGGTGAGGAGGAGTCTGCGCAGCGGGGGGTGCAGCAGGAATACGCCGGGTGGCGTACGGGTCAAGGATTCAGGAACTGCGGATGCGTGCGCTTCAGGTGCTTCTTCAATGCCTCCACGAGGCTCGCCCCTCGCAGCGAACATTCCGCGACCATGTCGTCCGTCACGACGTCGCCCGTGTAGTCGTTGGAGTTGCGTTTGCGGCGCAATGCGTCGAGCACGATCCACACGTCATCCGCGATGCCCATGGTGAGCGGCAAGGATTGAATGAGGGTGACGTGATGGCCGGGTTCGCTAGTGGAAGGCCGATAGCCCGATGCCAACATTGCGCCCAACGCGCACTGCATCACTGCCTTGTAAGCCGCGTCGAATCTGGTTTCGGCACTGATCTTGGTAACTTCCGCGTAGGCCAGGTTGCGTTCGGCAGCGCGCAGCTGCTGCTGGATCTCAACCCTTGTGGCGGCGTGTTCCTTCAGCTTTCCGATGCGCAACAAGTTCTGCAAAGTCATCCGCGTCTCCCTTCAGCCAGATTTTCGGGCTCGCCGCAACGTTGACGGCAAAGCCCTGCCCAAGCTTCAGCTTCCCTGCAAAATCCGCCACGCTCATGGGCGTGGGATTTATCTCGCGGCCCAATGTAGCTTGCGCCGGTGTGAGCGCAAGCGCGACGTCGGCGAAACCTGCTCTTCCCAGCACCATTACATCGACGTCACTGCGGGCGTTTTCGCTGCCGGATGCGACCGAACCGTAGACGAACGCCAGTGAGACCCCATCGCCGAGCGTGAAGAGGGCGGCGCGCAAGACGTCGGCGACTCCGATCGTCTTGCGCAACAGACCAGCCAGTTCAAGGAATATCGGGCTCTGCGAATTGGCCTGGTAGTGAACCTGACGGCCAACCTCGGTGCGCAGCAACAACCCGAGTTCGGTCAGACTGCGCAATTCCCGGTGCAATGAGCCGGGCGAAGCGCCGGTGACACGTGCCAACTCGCGCACATGCAGAGCCTTCTCAGGGTGCAGGAGCAACGCAGCAAGCACGCGTGACCGTGCTTGCCCCAAAAGGTACTGTGCAATTTCGTGCATGTTCTTTTTTCTGCTTCAAATGTAGCATTATTGAGAACAATACCTCACTCAGCCACAGCCTTGAACTGCTTCACCGCAAACGCCCAGATCAGCCGCGAAGCATCCGGCCCGGCAGGATCGCTGAACGCAAGGCGCGCCGCGCCGCCGCTCCATGCATGGCCCAGGCCCGCCACCTGGCACAGCACCACGAACGTGCGGCCTGCGCGCTTGAACTCGGTCACGCGCATCGCGTGGCGCTTGCCGCGCTGCAGCGTGCGCTCCATGCCCGGCCGGGCGCCCGTGGCGGTGGCCCACACGGCGGCCGTGCTGCCCGCATTGCTGGCCGCCACCACGCTGTCGACATCGCCGTGCAGCACCAGCAGCGGCGGCAAGGTGGTCAACGCGGCAGCGGCGCCCATCGCCTTGCCGACGGCGGTTGTGGGCATCGGCGGCACGTTGCGCCCGCGCATGGCGCCCAGCGCGGTGGCAGGCGACTTGGCGGCACCGGGCGCAACGCCGGAGTGCATGGCGACGGCCTTGAAGCGCGCCGGATAGCGGGTGGCCACCAGGGCCGCCATGCAAGCGCCCGCGGAAAGTCCGGCGATGGCGATGCGCTCCCGGTCCACGGGATAGAGCAGGCAAGCCTGGTCGACCGCGGCCATCAGCGTCGCGGCTTCGGCATCGGCCTTGCCGGAGCGCCGGTCGTACCAGTTCCAGCAGCCGTGGGCGTTGGCCAGCCGGTCCTGCTCCGGATAAAGCACCAGGAACCGTTCGCGCGCGGCAAGCAGGTTGATGCGGGTGCTGTCGGCGAAATCGCGCCCGTTCTGTCCGCAGCCGTGCAGCATGACCAGGAGCGGGAGCCGCTCGCCGGACTGCATGTCGGGCGGGCGGTAAAGGTGGTAGCGACGCGCACCGCCTGCCCCCACGGCCATGCCGGAGAGCCAGTCGCCGCGGCCGCGCGGCGGCTTGCGCTGGGCCGCGGCCGCGCGCGTCACCTGCCCGGCGATGCGCTTGCCGCCGCGCAGCGTGGCCTTGGTGAGCGCCTTCATGCTGCGCTGGTAGGCGCGCGTGAGTGCCGAAGCGGCGGAGGTGGAAGAACGGCGACGGGCCATGTGGGTGCGGGAGCCGGTCGATGGCTCAGGCCACCTTAGCAGTTTCCGCGCCCGTGTCGTCCATTCACCCCATTCCCCGAACCTCGCATGGAAAGCGAGAAAGAATAAGATTGCCGAGTGCCTTCCATCCTGAACGCCGATCTGCACTGCCACTCGGTAGTGTCCGACGGCACCCTGACCCCCGAAGCGCTGGCCGCGCGGGCCGCCGCGAACGGCGTCGAGCTCTGGGCATTGACCGATCACGATGAAATCGGCGGGCAGCACAGGGCTGCTGCCGCGGCCCGCGAGCACGGCATCAGGTACCTGACCGGCACCGAGATCTCGGTCACCTTCGCCGGGGAAACGGTGCACATCGTCGGCCTGGGCTTCGAGCCCGGCGATGCAGCCATGACCCGGGGCCTGTACGACACCCGCGGCGGCCGCGGCAAGCGGGCGCAGGAGATGGCCGAGGGGCTCGCCAAGGTCGGCATCCATGGCGCCTACGAAGGCGCGCTGCGCTTCGTCGGCAATCCCGAACTCATTTCCCGCACGCACTTCGCGCGCTTTCTGGTCGAGCAGGGACATTGCCGCGACACGCCGGAGGTGTTCAGGAAGTTCCTGACCGAGGGCAAGCCTGGCTATGTGCCGCACCGATGGGCGTCGCTGAAAGATGCAGTGCAGTGGATCACCGGCGCCAGGGGGCTCGCTGTGATCGCGCATCCCGGGCGGTACAAGTTCACCGCCAACGAGGAGTACGCGCTCTTCGTCGAGTTCAAGGCGCACGGCGGCCGGGCGATCGAAGTGGTGACGGGCAGCCACACGCCGGCCGAGTACGTCGAATACGCCGACAAGGCGC
The DNA here is from genome assembly GCA_031412135.1 of Variovorax sp. Classification (GTDB taxonomy): domain Bacteria; phylum Pseudomonadota; class Gammaproteobacteria; order Burkholderiales; family Burkholderiaceae_C; genus Variovorax. The sequence goes on from JANOCL010000239.1 coordinate 5,290, forward strand.
TCGAGTTCGGCTTTGCGGCATCCCGCGGCAGCGATTTCCACAGCCCGGACGAAAGTCATTGCGATCTCGGCAAGCTGCCTTTGCTGCCGGGCAAGCTGACGCCGGTGTGGGAGCTGCTGGAGCACCGCATTCAGTGAGTGGGGCCAAGAGCGGAAGCGGTGCGCTTCCGAAAAAAAGCACGCGCGACATCGAATCCGAACGCATCCTCGCCGGCATCGGTCTGCTGCTGCTGTCAGTTGCCTGCTTCGCGACGCTCGACACGGCGACCAAGCTTTCGACTGCCGGGGTGCCGGTGCTGATGGGTGTGTGGTTCCGCTATGCGTTCCAGGCCGTCGCGACCACGGCGGTGCTCCTTCCGCGGCATGGCACGGCGCTGCTGCGCACGCAGCACCCCAGGTACCAGTTGCTGCGCGGCGCGCTGCTGCTCGCGTCGAGCACCCTGGCCTTCTTCAGCCTGCGCTACATGCCGCTGGCCGAGTTCACGTCGATCGTGCTGATCGCGCCGCTGGTGATCACGCTGCTCGCGGCGACCACGCTGAAGGAGCATGTGTCGCCGCTGCGCTGGACGCTGGTGGCCGGAGGCTTCATCGGTACGCTGGTCATCCTGCGGCCGGGTGGCGAGGCGTTCAGCTGGGCCATGCTGCTGCCCCTCGGGCTGGTGCTCACCAACGCGTGGTTCCAGGTGCTGACCAGCAAACTGGCCCAGACCGAAAGCCCGCTCACCATGCACTTCTATACCGGCTGGGTCGGCATGCTGATCGCGTCGCTCGCGCTGCCTTTCGTATGGACGGCGTTGCCGGGCTGGCATTGGTGGGCGCTCTTGTGCCTGATGGGCTTCATGGGCACGGTCGGCCACTTCATCCTCATCCTCGCGTACCAGCGGGCCCCCGCCTCCACGCTCACGCCCTACCTGTATGCGCAGATCGCGTTTGCGATGCTCGGCGGCTGGGTGATGTTCTCGCAGGTGCCGGACCGCGTGTCGCTGGCGGGCATTTCGCTGATCGCGATCTGTGGCGCGGCCGGCGCGTGGCTGACGGTGCGCGAGCGCCGCGTGCCCATCGAGCCGGCTGAATCGTAGGCAGAATGTGGAGCCTTTACCCACCCGCGGCATGCAATGGCTCAGTTCTTTGAAGTCCACCCGGACAACCCGCAGCTTCGCCTGCTCAAGCAGGCGGTCGCGCTGCTGGCGCGCGGCGAGATCGTCGCCGTGCCGACCGATTCGAGCTACGCCCTCGCCTGCCATCTCGACGACAAGGATGCAGTCGACCAGCTGCGCCGCATCCGGCAGGTCGACGACAAGCATCACCTCACGCTGATCTGCCGCGACCTGAGCGAGCTGTCCAACTACGCGCGGGTCGACAACAAGCAGTACCGGCTGCTCAAGGCGGCGACCCCCGGCCCCTATACCTTCCTGCTCGAAGCGACCAAGGAAGTGCCGAGGCGGGTGAGCCATCCGCAGCGCAAGACCATCGGCCTGCGCGTGCCCGACCACCGGGTCCTGTGCGACTTGCTCATGCTGCACGGCGAGCCGCTCCTGGCCACCACGCTGATTCCGCCCGGCGAGACCGAGGCGCTCAACGACGCGCAGCAAATCCGCGAGCGCTTCGAAAAGCAGATTGGCGCGGTAATCGACGCCGGCGCCTGCCCGTCGGAGCCGACCACCGTGGTCGACCTGACGCCGATGGGTGCGGGCGGCGAGCCGCTGCTGGTGCGGCAGGGCCGAGGCGGACTGGCGCTCCTGGGCCTCTGACCATCGCAGGTCTTTCGGCAGGGCCTGCCGGGCCTGTCTGACACAATTCGGCGGTGGATATTTCAAACCTGATTCAAACCGTGCTCATCTACGCGCTGCCTGTGATCTTCGCGATCACGGTGCACGAGGCGGCACACGGCTACGTGGCCCGCTACCTGGGCGACAACACGGCCTGGATGATGGGCCGCGTGACGCTCAACCCGATCAAGCACATCGATCCGATCGGCACCATCCTGATGCCGTTGATGCTGTACTTCGCGACCTCCGGCGCCTTCCTCTTCGGCTATGCCAAGCCGGTGCCGGTCAACTTCGGCCAGTTGCGCAATCCGAAGCGCGACATGATCTGGGTCGCGCTCGCCGGCCCGGCGTCTAACTTCATCCAGGCCATCCTGTGGGCGCTGCTGCTGGTCGGCCTGGTCGCTGCGAACATCGACGAAACCTTCTTCATCAAGATGGCGCAGGGCGGGGTGCTGGTCAACCTGGTGATGTGGGCCTTCAACCTCTTCCCGCTGCCGCCCCTCGACGGCGGCCGCGTGCTGGCAGGGCTGCTGCCGCGCGGCGCCGCGCAGGACTTCCTGGCGCGCATCGAGCCTTACGGCTTTTTCATCGTGATGGGTTTGGTCATCGCCGGCATCGTCGGCACCTGGTGGCTGCGTCCGTTGATGGGTGTCGGCTACCAGGCAATCAATCTCCTGCTCACGCCCCTGACTGCATTGCTGCGCTGAGTTTCTTCCATGGCCACGTCATCCCCCGCCCCCGTTCGCTTCCTCACCGGCATCACCACCAGCGGCACGCCGCACCTCGGCAACTATGTCGGGTCGGTGCGGCATTCGGTGCGATTCAGCCGCCGCGCCGACGTGCAGAGCTTCTACTTCCTGGCCGACTACCACGCGCTGATCAAGGTCGACGAGCCGGCGCGCATCCCGCGTTCCACCCTCGAGATCGCCGCCACCTGGCTGGCCTGCGGACTGGACCCGGATCGCGTCACGTTCTACCGCCAGTCCGACCTTCCGGAAACAGCCGAGCTGACCTGGTTCCTGACCTGCGTCACGGCCAAGGGCGTGCTGAACCGCGCGCATGCCTACAAGGCTTCGATGGACAAGAACGTCGCGCGCGGCGACGACCCGGACGCAGACGTCAGCGCCGGGCTCTTCATGTACCCCGTGCTGATGGGCGCTGACATCCTGATGTTCAACGCCCACAAGGTGCCGGTGGGGCGCGACCAGGTTCAGCACATCGAGATGGCGCGCGACATGGCGCAGCGCTTCAACCATCTCTATGGCGAGCATTTCACGCTGCCCGAAGCCGAGATCGACGATGCAGTGGCCACGCTGCCCGGTCTCGACGGCCGCAAGATGAGCAAGAGCTACGACAACACGATTCCGCTGTTCGCGCCGCGCGCCCGGTTGCAGAAGCTGATCAACGGCATCGTGACCGACTCGCGCGCGCCCGGCGAACCCAAGGACACCGAAGGCTCTGCGCTGTTCCAGATCTACCAGGCCTTTGCCGACGCCGACGAAACGCAGAGCCTGCGCCGCGCATTTGCCGAAGGCATCGGCTGGGGCGACGCCAAGCAGATGCTGTTCGAGCGCATCGACCGCGAAGTAGCGCCAATGCGGGCCCACTACGACGAGTTGCTCGCCGACCCGGCACGCATCGAAAAGATCCTGCTTGCCGGCGCTGAAAAGGCGCGCCTGCTCTCGCGCCCGTTCATGACGCGACTGCGGCATGCGGTCGGTCTGCGCGCGCTGGGGGCAGACGGGCGCCAAGGCGTTGCGCTCAAGGCGGCCAAGGCCGCACGCCCCAGCTTCAAGCAATACCGGGAGAGCGATGGGCTCTTTTATTTCAAACTGCTCGACGCCGCTGGCGCGCAGCTGTTACAAAGCGTAGGATTTGTTTCGCCGCAGGATGCGGGTCGTGCAATCGCCACTTTGCGGCAACAGGGACGCATGGCGTTGACATCACTCGCGGCGCAGCTCGAACCCGTTGACAATCAAGCCCTGCGTGCGGCAACGGACGCACTGGATGCACTGGCTGCCGATGCGGCAGCGGGCGAGAAGTAAGAAACCGATTCCGCGCAGCCCCGGCCGGGCCACCCGCCGAGGCACGCACACCTAAGAGCAAGACCATGAGCATTTATGTCATCGACGACCACCCCTTGATGCGCGACGCCATCGTGATGGTGCTGCGGCGTCTGCGGCCAGCCGAGAACATCGTCGAACTCGAGCGCCTCGACAAGCTTCCCGCCGCTGTCAAGCAGCACGGTGCGCCCGCCCTGTTCTGCCTCGACCTGAAGCTGCCTGACGCGACCGGCACATCGGGCGTGCTCGGGGTAAAGCAAACCTATCCCGATGTGCCGATCGCGGTCTACTCGGCCTCCCCTGCGGCCGACATGGAAGAGGCCTGCATCGAGGCCGGTGCCGACACCTACATCGAGAAATCGGCCAGTTCGGCCGAACTCACCGCTGCGCTGCGCGGCCTGCTGATGGCCGACACCGACGTCGAAGAACCGGTGGCGGCGTCCAACAGCAAGTTGTCCAAGCGCCAGACCCAGTTGATCGCAATGCTCGACCAGGGCATGAGCAACCGCGACATCGCGACCGACCTCGAGATCAGCGAGCACACCGTGAAGGTGCATCTGTGGCGCCTGTTCCGCCGGCTCGGCGTGAAGAGCCGCACCCAGGCGCTGCACCATGCCCGCACCAACGGGCTCTTGTCCAGCAACAGCTAGGACCTGTTCACGGGCCTTAGCCCGCTAACCCACGGCGCCCGAGATGCGGGTTTGCGCCTGCGACTCGTCGGCGTCGTGCAGCGCAACCCTGAACACGCTGCCGCGTCCCAGCCTGGATCGCACGCTCACCGGATGGCCCAGCGCATGCGACAGCCGCGCGACGATGGCCAGGCCCAGCCCGAAGCCGTCGGACGTGCCGGCATGGTCGGCCACCTTGTAGAACTCGAGAAACACATCGCGCAGGTGCTCCCGCGCGATGCCGATACCCGTGTCCCAGACCTCCACGCGCAGACCGTCGCGGGTGTGCCGCGATGCCAGCAGGATGCCGCCCTCGCCCGTGTACTTGATCGCGTTGGCCAGCAGGTTGCCGATCATGCGGCGCACGCGGATCGGGTCGGTCAGCACCGTGCCCGGACTCACATGCATGCGAAAGCGCAAACCCTTGGCCTCGGCGACCGGTCGATACTGAAGCTCGAGGTCGTGCAGGAGTTGAGCCACGTCGACGCGTTCGATGTGCAGCCTCACCTGGCCTGAATCGATGCGCGCAAGGTCGAACAGCGAATCGAACAGTGCATTGACCGCATGCGTCGCACGAACGATCTTCGGCGCGATTTCGTCGACCAGCTCGGGCTCGTTGCGCAGCCAGTCGGCATACAGCGAGAGCGCCAGCACCGGCTGGCGCATGTCGTGCGCCGCGCTCGCCAGGAATCGGTTCTTCATCGCCACGGCCGACACCGCTGCCTGCCGCTGCTGGGTCAGCGAATTGATCAGGATGTGGTTGTGGAAGAGCAGCTCGAAGCTGTTGCGTGCGGTTTCGTGGATGCGCCGGCCGGCGCGCAGCAGCAGCCACCAGTGCAGCACCGGCAGCAACAGGAAGCCGTAGTGGAAATGCGGCCGCGCGAAGTTCAGTTCGATCACGCGGAAGACGATCGCCACCAGCATCGTCACGAAGAGCGTGTTCACGTAGCGCTTGAGCAGCGGCGGATGCAACGCCAGCCCGTTCAACGGAAAAGTTGCGACGCCGGCGACGATCAGCCAGCTCATGAACTGGTTCACCAGCGGCGTGCGCTCGAAGAAGATCAGGATCGACAGGCCCCAGGCGAAGGCGCTGGTACTCCACAGGAACCGGTAGCGCTCGACGAAGTACTGCTGCGCTGCCGAATCGCGGTCGGCATAGTGCCGGCCGTAGAGCTGCTCGCCCCAGATGCGGCAGCCGGTTGCTGCGATGCCGATGAACAGCCACAGGAACAACTGCCAGGCCGGTACGTGCCCCCAGCTCAGGCCCACCATGGCCGGCATCAGCGCGGCGGCCAAAAGGTAGGAGCCGCGCGAAGCCCGCATCAGGCTGCGGATCAGTTCGCCGCGGACCCACGGTTCGGCCTCGTCGGCCGAAGCGGGCGCCGGTGTGAGGCTTGCGAAGGACGAGTTGCCCAGCCCTGCGAACGACGAATTACTGATCATGGCTCACGGCCCTCTCCAGCCCTGTCAGTCAGGCATAAAAAAGGCCCCTTGCGAGGGGCCCGGCGCGCCCCGATCCGTGTCGGCACTCGTAGGGCGGCGTGATCATAACTGTGCGCATGCGGTGCGCAGAGTCCGCGCACAAAAAAAAGCCCCGCCACTGCGGAGCTTTTGCCAGACTGGAGCTTTTCCAACCTGGAGGAGAGGGAGGGATTCGAACCCTCGGTACGTTCGCACGTACGCCTGATTTCGAGTCAGGTACATTCGACCACTCTGCCACCTCTCCGGTGTCTGTCGAGCCGGCGATTCTAGCAGAGGCTCGCAGCGTTTTTTTCAGCCGCGCAGCACTTCAAGACCACCCAGATAGGGCCGCAGCGCGGCCGGCACGGTGATCGAGCCGTCCTCGTTCTGGTGGTTCTCCAGCACCGCGACCAGCGTGCGGCCGACCGCCAGGCCCGAGCCGTTCAATGTGTGCACCAGCTCGTTCTTGCCTTGCGCGTTCTTGAAGCGCGCCTGCAGGCGGCGCGCCTGGAAGGCCTCGCAGTTGGACACGGAGCTGATCTCGCGGTAGGTGTTCTGCGCCGGCAACCAGACTTCGAGGTCGTAGGTCTTGGTGGCGCCGAAACCCATGTCGCCGGTGCACAGCAGCACCGCACGGTAGGGCAGCTCGAGCGCCTGCAGCACGGCTTCGGCATGGCCAGTCATCGCTTCGAGCGTGTCGTAGCTCGCGTCGGGATGCGTTATCTGCACCATCTCGACCTTGTCGAACTGATGCTGGCGGATCATGCCGCGCGTGTCGCGCCCAGCGCTGCCGGCTTCGGAGCGGAAGCACGGCGTGTGCGCAGTCAGCTTGATCGGCAACTGCGCCTCGGGCACCACCTCGTCGCGCATGAAGTTGGTGAGCGGCACCTCGCTGGTAGGGATCAGGTAGAGCGCCGAGTTGTCGGGCGCGTCTTCGCCGTCCTGGCCGCCCTTCCTGGCGGCGAAAAGGTCTGCCTCGAACTTCGGCAGTTGGCCGGTGCCGCGCAGTGTTTCGGCATTGACGATGTAGGGAACGTAGCACTCGGTGTAGCCATGCTGCTGCGTCTGCAGGTCGAGCATGAACTGGGCGAGCGCACGATGCAGCCGCGCGATCGGACCCTTCATCACGCTGAAGCGCGACCCCGAGAGCTTGGCCCCCATCTCGAAGTCGAGTCCGAGCGGCAGGCCGAGGTCCACATGGTCCCTGGCTGCGAAGCGGAAAGCGGGCGCATCTGCGCCCATTCCGCCCTCGGGGCTCCAGCGCCGGACCTCGACGTTCGCCGTCTCGTCTTCGCCGACCGGCACGCTTGCATGCGGCAGGTTGGGCACGGCGAGCAGCAAGGCCTGCAATTCGGGCTGCAGTTCCTCGAGCCGCGCGACCGATGATTCCTGCTCGGCCTTGAGCGCATTGACTTCCGCCATCAGCGTGTCGACCGACTCGCCCTTGGCCTTCAACGGGCCGATCTGCCTGTTCAGCGCGTTGCGGCGCGCCTGCAGTTCTTCGGTTCGGGTCTGCAGCGTCTTGCGCTCGGCTTCGAGCGCACTGAACGTGACGACGTCGAGAAAGGTCTGGTTCTTCTTGCGGGTCTGAAGCCGGGCAACGACCGAGGGCAGGTCCTTGCGTAACAGGGTGATATCGAGCATCCGCGGATTTTAGGTGGGGGCGTAGGATCGCTCTCCCCTTCGAATTCGTCCCGTCAACCACCCCGAGGAGATTCCATGGAAGCCTATCTGTCCTTCAACGGAAACGCGGCCGAAGCGCTGGACTTCTATGCCAAGAGCCTCGGCGGCAAGATTCTCTTCAGCCAGACCTTCGGCGAAAGCCCGATGGGTGCCGAAACGCCGGCCGACCACAAGAACAAGATCATGCATGCCACCCTCGAAGCCCGCGGCAAGCAGATCATGGCCTCCGACATGCCGCCGGGCATGCCCTTCGAAGGCTACAAGGGGTTTTCGCTGTCCGTCCAGGCAAAGGACGTCAAAGAAGGCGAGCAACTCTTCAAGACGCTGTCGGCAGGCGGGAAGGTCGTCATGCAGTACGAGCCCACGTTCTGGTCGCCCGGCTTCGGCATGCTGGAAGACAGGTTCGGCGTGCCGTGGATGGTCAACGTCGACCAGCCAATGAAATAGGCTCAGCCCAGGGTGGCGGGGTCCAGGTTGGCGCCGCAGACGATCAGGCAGAGCTTCTCGCCCTCGCGCGGCCGCCAGGCGCCGCTCTGCAGCGCCGCCAGCGGCAAGGCGGCTGCCGGCTCGACCGCGAGCTTCAGTTCGCGCCACAGCCACAGCTGCGCCGCGCGGATCGCTTCGTCGGGCAGCAGCAGTGCATCGCGAACGTGGCGCTGCGTGATGTCCCAGGCGATCGAGCCGATGCGCCGTGCGCCGAGCGAATCGGCAGCGATGCCGCCGACATCGACGTCGACCGGCTCGCCTGCTTCGCGGGCGCGAAACAAGGTCGGGGCGCGTTCGGGTTCGAGCGCGACGACGCGGCTGCGCGCTTCGAACCAGGCTGCGAGCCCGCCGATCAGCCCGCCGCCGCCGACGCTCACCAGCACTGAGTCGGGCAGGCCGCCCTGGCGTTCGATCTCGCGCCCGAGCGTGCCGGCACCGGCCACCACTTCGGGTTGATCGTAGGCGTGGGTAAGCAGCGCGCCGCTCGCGCGCTGCCGTTCGAGGCAGGCCGCAAGCGCATCGCCATAGACCTCGCCGGCGACGACCACCTCTGCGCCCAGCGCGCGCAGCCGCGCCCGCTTGGCCTCGGGCGCCACCGCAGGCAGAAAGACCTCGCAAGGAACGCCAAGCGCCTGCGCGGCCACGGCCGTCGCGATGCCCGCATTGCCGCCCGACGCGACGATGGCACCGCTCGCGGGGATCTCGCCGGCCAAGAGCCGGTTCATCATGCCGCGCGCCTTGAAGCTGCCGCCCGCCTGCAGATGCTCGAGCTTGAGCCACACTTCGACGCCCTTGGTCGTCAGTCCGAAGGCAACGCCCGGCAGTTTCCAGAGTGGCGTTTCGCGCACGAAGTGCGGTGCGCGTTCATGCAGGCGGCGCGCGGCCGACTCGATATCGCGCCGCCAGTCGATGGCCGTACCGGTCACGAGATGTGGCCCGGCGCGGGCATGTCGTCGAGCTTCAGGCCCTTGGGCAGCGGGAACTTGATCGTCTCTTCGATGCCGTCCATCTTGCGCACCGACACGGCGCCGAGCGCCCTGACCCGGTCGATCACCTCGCGCACCAGCACCTCGGGTGCCGATGCACCGGCCGTCAGGCCGACGCGACTCTTGCCCTCGAACCATTCGGGCATGAGCTCGGCGGCAGAGTCGACCATGTAGCTTTCCGTGCCCAGGCGCTGCGCAAGTTCGCGCAGCCGGTTGCTGTTGGAGCTGGTCGGGCTGCCGACCACGATCACCAGGTCGACCTGCGGACTCAGCAGCTTTACCGCGTCCTGGCGGTTCTGGGTGGCATAGCAGATGTCCTGATGCTTGGGCTCGCGCACGCTCGGAAAACGCGCGCGCACCGCGGCAGAAATTTCGGCTGCGTCGTCGACCGACAGTGTGGTCTGCGTGACGACGGCCAGCTTGGCGGTCTGCGCCGGCGACACATGCGCCACGTCTTTCACGTCCTCCACCAGATGGATGCCGCTCGACAGCTGGCCCATGGTGCCCTCGACCTCTGGATGTCCCTTGTGACCGATCATGATGAATTCGTAGCCTTCCCTGGCGAGCTTGGCGACTTCGACATGCACCTTGGTCACCAGCGGGCAGGTGGCATCGAAAACCTCGAAGCCGCGTGCCTGCGCTTCGGCCTGCACGGCCTTGCTGACGCCGTGGGCGCTGAACACCAGCGTCGACCCGGGGGGCACGTCGGCCAGGTCTTCGATGAAGATCGCACCCTTGGCCTTGAGTTCGTTCACGACATAGGTGTTGTGCACGATCTCGTGGCGCACGTAGATCGGCGCGCCAAACTTGGCGAGGGCGCGCTCGACGATCTCTATGGCGCGGTCGACGCCGGCGCAAAAGCCGCGCGGCTCGGCGAGGATGACTTCCTGGACCATCTTGCTCACAGGATGCCGATCAGGCGGACCTCGAAGGTCACGGGCTGACCCGCAAGCGGATGGTTGAAATCGAAATTCACCGCCGTTTCGTTCGACGCGATCACGGCGCCCGCGTAGCTGCCCGTGCCGTCGGGCGTGGGGAACTGCACCACGTCGCCGACGGCGTATTGCTCGTCCGGGTCGCCCATCTGGGCGAGCAGCTTGCGCGCCACCCACTGCTGCATCTCGGGATTGCGCTCGCCGAATGCCTCGCCTGCAGCCAGGTCGAAAGTGGAGTGCACCCCCTCTTCAAGCCCCAGGAGCCGCGCTTCGACCGCCGCCGAAAGCTCGCCCGTGCCGAGCGACAGCGTGGCAGGCTTGTCGCCGAAGGTGTTGATGATGTCGCCCGCCGGTCCGGCCAGCCGGTAATGCAGCGTGAGGAAGGAGCCGGGCGCGACGACGGCGACGGTGGGGGTCGAGGACAAGATGGGGTTCCCGATAGACTGGGCCGCTATTTTAGGGAGTGGGGGCTAAAGCCCGGATGCGCCATGTCTTTCAAGGATCTGCCCGCCAATGCGCGCCCGCGCGAGAAGCTCATCGCGCACGGCGCCGCCGCGCTGGGCGATGCCGAACTGCTGGCGCTGCTGCTTCGCACCGGGGTGGCGGGCAAGAACGTGCTGCAGCTCGCCCAGGAACTGCTCGACGGCTTCGGCGGCCTGGCCGGCCTGCTGCACGCCGGGCTGGACGACCTCAAGCGCATCAAGGGACTGGGCGGCACCGCCAAGCGGGCCGAACTGACGGCGGTGCTCGAGCTGGCCCGCCGCGCGCTGGCCGAGAAGCTGAAGGAACGCGCGATCTTCGATTCGCCCGACGCGGTGAAGCACTACCTGCAACTGCACATCGCCGCGCGGCCGCACGAGGTGTTCGCAGTCCTGTTCCTCGACGTGCAGCACCGGCTCATCGCACTCGAAGAGCTTTTTCGCGGCACGCTCACGCAGACCAGCGTCTATCCGCGCGAGGTGGTCCTGCGTGCCCTGCACCACCAGGCTGCCGCCGTGGTGCTCGCCCACAACCATCCGAGCGGCTGCACCGAGCCGTCGCGTGCCGACGAGGCATTGACGCAGACCCTCAAGGCCGCACTTGCGCTGATCGACGTGCGGGTGCTCGACCACATGATCGTCGCCAAGGGCCAGACCCTGTCGATGGCGGAACGCGGCCTGATCTGAGCCCTGCGCGGCCCAGGCCTTATCCTGCTTCCTGCTTCCTGCAGCGATCGAAACCGATGCCCAGCAAATCCAAGAACCTCAAGAGCCTCGCCGATCTGAAGACGGTGCAGCACTCGCTCGCCGAGCGGCGCGAGCGAGAAGCAGCCGCTGCGGCCGCGCATGCGATGGCCGAGAAGAAACGCCTGGCCGAGCGAGACCTGTTCGCGCGCGCGATCGGCGCCACGCAGCCGCTGCGGCGCACGGCGGCCGTACCGCTCGCGCCCGAGCCGCCGGCACCGATTCCGGTGCAACACCAGCTCGACGAGCAGCGCGTGCTGCGCGAATCTCTCTCCGACGAATTCGACGTGACCACCCTGCTGGATGTCGACGATGCCATGAGTTTTCGGCGCCCGGGCATCAATACCGACGTCACCCGCAAGCTGCGGGCGGGCGAATGGTCGATCCAGCGCCAGATCGATCTGCACGGCATGCGCAGTGACGAAGCGCGAGAGGCGCTTGGTGGATTCATCCGCGAGGCCCACAAGCTGGGCGTGCGCTGCGTGCGCGTGGTGCATGGCAAGGGCCTTGGATCACCCGGGCGGCAGCCGGTACTCAAGGCCAAGGTGCAGCGCTGGCTGATCCAGAAGAACGAAACCCTGGCTTTCGTGCAGGCCAAGCCGGCGGATGGCGGCGCCGGCGCGCTGGTGGTGCTGCTGGCGCCGACGCGGCGCTGAG
>JANOCL010000240.1:0-7319 GCA_031412135.1 Variovorax sp.
GTGCGCTCGCTGAAGGAAGGCAAGGAGCCCGACTTGCTGTCGCCGCTGTCGGTGACGACCGAGATCAACCTGCATGCGCCCGCCCTGCTGCCTGAAGACTATTGCGGCGACGTGCACCTGCGCCTGTCGTTCTACAAGAAGCTGGCGACGGCGAAGACGCCCGAGCAGATCGACGGGCTGCTGGAAGAAATCGTCGACCGCTTCGGCAAGCTGCCGCCGCAGGCGCAGACGCTGATCGACGTGCACCGGCTGCGCGTGCTGGCGCGCCCCTACGGCGTGCTCAAGGTCGACGCCGCGCCGGGCGTGATCCACATCACCTTCAGAAAAGACCCGCCGATCGACGCGATGAACATCATCAGCCTGATCCAGAAGAACAAGCACATCAAGCTTGCGGGCAACGAGAAGCTGCGCATCGAACGCGAGCTCAAGGAGCCGAAGGACCGGGCGCAGATGGTGCGCGATGTGCTGCGCAGCCTTGGTCAACCCACCGACAAAGACAGCGCCGCCTTGGCATATGCCAAGGCATAGGCTAGACTGATTTTCATGTCCGATACCCCTCCTTTCACCCGAAGCGTCCGTCTTTTTCGCAACGGCGCGAACCAGGCCGTGCGCATCCCGCGCGAGTTCGAATTGCCTGGCAACGAGGCACTGATGCGACGCGAGGGCAACACGCTGGTCATCGAACCCGTGAAGTCGGCAGCCAGGAAAGGCACTTTCGCTGGGCTTGCAGCGGTTTTGACGACGATGGACACGCTGGATGAGGACTTTCCGGATGTCGATGAAGGCATGCTCCCGCTGGACGATGTCGATCCATGAGCGAGCGGACCCCAGCCGATGCGTTGCGCTTGCTCGACACGAACATCATTTCCGACCTCATGCGCCATCCCGCCGGCAAGGTCGCCCTCAAGATCCAGCAGCTTGCCCGGGACCAACCCGAGGGCGGGGTGTGTACCAGCACGGTAGTCGATTGCGAACTGCGTTTCGGTCTGGCCCGCAAGGGATCGATGCGATTGGCAGATGCTCATGCCCAAGCGATGTCGATGATCGATGTGCGCGATCTGCCCGCTTCGGCAGCGCCGATCTACGCGGATATTCGAACCCACCTTGAACGGCTCGGCACATCCATCGGCCCCAACGACCTTCTGATCGCTGCACATGCGCTTGCGCTGGATGCAACGCTTGTCACCGACAACGAGGACGAGTTCCGGCGCGTGCCGGGCCTCGCTGTCGAAAACTGGCTGAGGCCGGGATAGATCGCCATGAAAGAGTCCGGCCTCGTCATCCAACGCTTCACGCCGCCGCTCGCGCTGGCCGACTTCAAGCTGATCGCGTTCGACATGGATTCGACGCTGATCAACATCGAGTGCATCGACGAGATCGCCGATGCGGTCGGCAAGAAGGCCGAGGTGGCCGCGATCACCGAAGCGACCATGCGCGGCGAGATCAAGGATTTCAAGGAAAGCCTGCGCCGCCGCGTGGCCCTGCTCCAGGGCGTGCCGGTCGAGGCGCTGCAGCAGGTCTACGACCAGCGCCTGCGCCTCAACCCCGGCGCGGCCGAACTGGTGGCGGCCTGCAAGGCGGCCGGCCTCAAGGTGCTGCTGGTCTCGGGCGGCTTCACCTTCTTCGCCAACCGGGTGAAAGAGCGGCTCGGCATCGACTTCGCGCGCTCCAACCTGCTCGGCGAAGCCGACGGGCGGCTCACCGGCCGCGTGGTGCAGCAGTCGTGGGGCGACATCTGCGACGGCGCGGAAAAGCGCCGCACGCTGCTGGAGGTGGCCTCGCTCCTGGGCATCTCGCCCGGTGAAACCATCGCCGTCGGCGACGGCGCGAACGACCTGCCGATGATGGCCGAGGCGGGGCTATCGGTGGCCTACCGGGCCAAGCCCAAGGTACGTGACGAGGCAATGGTGGCCATCGACCAGGGCGGGCTCGACCGGCTGCTCGAGGTGCTGCGCTGACAGGGCGTCAGAAACCGGTTTCTTCCTAAGGCAAAAACGCGGCCGGCGACATAGGGTTATCTTCGGTTCCGCGGTCCGCGGTTTGGGTGATTAATGCCTTCACAAACCGAAGGAGACGACAACATGAAGCGCCGCCATTCACTTGCTGCCATGGGTGCAGCCGTTGCCGCCGTGGCATTTCCGCAGCTCGCCCACGCAGCCTATCCCGAGCGGCCGATCACGCTGATCGTGCCCTGGGGTGCGGGTGGCGGCACCGATGCGGTGGCCCGCATCATTGCGTCCGAGCTCGAGAGAGACCTCAAGCAGCCGATCAACGTGGTCAACCGCACCGGCGGCAGCGGCGTGGTGGGCCACCAGGCCATCGCCTCGGCGGCGCCCGACGGCTACACCATCGGCATCCTCACGGTCGAGATCGGCATGATGCATCACGCCGGGCTGACCCAGCTCTCGGGTACCGACTACACGCCGATCGCGTTGATGAACTTCGATGCGAACGCAGTCATGGTGCGCACCGATTCGCCGATCAAGAGCGCCAAGGAGCTGCTCGACGCCGCGCGCGCCAACCCCGGCAAGATGAAGGCCAGCGGCACCGGCCAGGGCGGCATCTGGCACCTGGGCCTGGCGCAATGGCTGGTCGACAACAAGCTGCCGGGCAATGCCATCGGCTGGGTGCCCAGCCAGGGCGCCGCACCGGGGCTGCAGGACCTGATGGCCGGCGGCGTCGACGTGGTGTCGTGCTCGCTGCCCGAGGCCCGCTCGCTGATCGATGCCAACAAGGTGCGCCCGCTGATCCTGCTCGGCTCCAAGCCCGACGGCATCTTCCCCAAGGTGCCGCTCTACACCGACGCCTCGGGAAAGATGTGGAACGCCGGCGCGTGGCGCGGCATCGCTGCGCCCAAGGGCCTTTCCAGGGACATGACCGACAAGCTGGCGGCGTCGCTCAAGAACATCTTCGAGGGCAAGGGTTACCAGGACTTCCTGGCCTCGCGCGGCTTCGGTGCGCTGTATGCCGACCGCGGCGAGTTCGGCAAGTTCATGGCCGAGAAGGACACGAGCTTCGGCGTCGCGATGAAGGCCGCGGGCATCGCCAAGTAGGCGCGGCCCGATGCGCATCCACGACAGCCTGATCGGCGGCGTGCTGCTGGTCCTGTCCCTGGCCGTGCTCTGGCACATCCAGGGCTTTCCACCGGCACCGGGCCAGGCTTACGGGCCGGCGGTGTTTCCGGGGCTCATCGCGGGCGGCCTCGCGCTTTGCTCCGCCGTGCTGATGTGGCAGGGCCTGCGCGCTCGCCAGCCCTTGCTGCTGCTCGGCGACGGCCTGCGTTCCGGCCGGCACATGGCGGCCTTCGTTCTGGTGATCGCCAGCATGGTGTTCTACATCCTGCTGTCCGAAAAGCTGGGCTTCGTGCCGTGCAGCGTGCTGGTGCTTTTTTTCCTGCAGTGGGCGCTCGGCGTGAAGCCGCGCATCGCATTGCCGGTGGCCGTGGTCGCCACGCTGGTGATCCACGCCTGTTTCTACAAGCTACTGAAGGTGCCGCTGCCCTGGGGCGTGCTGGAGCGCTGGGCATGGTAAGGAGCGCCTGATGGATGCCGTTTTCCTGGCGATGCAGATGGTCGCCACGCCGACCGTGCTGATCGTGATGCTGCTGTCCGGCTTGTTCGGCATGTTCGTCGGCGCGGTGCCGGGCCTCACCGCCACCATGGCCACCGCGCTGCTGGTGCCGATCACCTTCTTCCTGCCGCCGGTGCCGGCGGTGGCCGCCATCGTCACCGCGACGGCGATGGCAATCTTCGCCGGCGACATACCCGGCGCGCTGCTGCGAATCCCGGGCACGCCGGCTTCGGCCGCCTACACCGACGAGTCGTACGCGATGACGCGCAAGGGCCAGGGCGAGATGGCGCTGGGCATCGGCCTGGTGTTCTCCTGCATCGGCGGCCTGTTCGGAACGGCAGTGCTGATCGTCGCCGCACCGGCGCTGGCCGAAGTGGCGATCAAGTTCAGCTCGTTCGAGTATTTCTGGCTGGTGGTGCTGGGCCTCACCTGCGCGGTGTTCATCACCAGCGACAAGCCGCTCAAGGGATTGATCACGCTGTTCCTCGGGCTGTTGATGGGTTGCGTCGGACTGGAGAACCCGGCAGGGCATCCGCGCTTCACCTTCGGCAACGCAGATCTGCTCGGCGGCCTCAGCCTGATACCCGCCATGATCGGCATGTTCGCGATCTCCGAGATCCTGCGCTTCACCGTCACGACCGACCATATCGGCACGTTCAAGAAACAGATCGGCTCGGTGTTCGCCGGCATGGGCGGGCTGATCAGGAAGTACCCGAAGCAGACGCTGCGCGGCAGCGCACTGGGCACGGCAATCGGCATCCTGCCCGGTGCCGGCGCCGACATCGCGGCCTGGATGTCGTATGCGATGAGCAGGAAGCTGTCGAAGGAGCCGGAGAAGTTCGGCACCGGCCATCCCGAAGGCCTGGTCGAGGCGGGCGCCGCCAACAACAGCGCACTGGCCGGCGCGTGGGTGCCGGCGCTGGTGTTCGGCATACCCGGCGACTCGATCACCGCCATCGTGATCGGCGTGCTCTACATGAAGAACATGAACCCCGGCCCGATGATCTTCATGAACAACCCGGAGAACGTCTATGCGGTGTTCATCGTCTTCATCCTCGCCAACTTGCTGATGCTGCCGCTGGGCTGGGCCTGCATCAAGGCGTCGGCGCGCATCCTTCGCATGCCGCGCAACGTGCTGATGCCGATCATCCTGGTGTTCTGCCTCGTCGGCTCGTTCGCCATCAACAACGCACTGTTCGACCTGTGGGTCCTGCTGGGCTTTGGCGTGGCGGCCTGGCTGCTCGAAGAAAACGGGTTTCCGGTCGCGCCAGCCATCCTCGGCCTGCTGCTCGGCAAGATGCTCGAGGAGAACTTCATCACCTCGATGATCAAGTCCGACGGCAGCTGGCTCGCCTTCGTGGAGCGGCCGATCGCGGCCGGGCTCGCCGCCTTCGTGGCACTGGTCTGGGTGGGGTCGGGTGCCCTCGCCTGGCGCAGGCAACGCATTCGCCTGCGCACCGCCGGCACCTTGAAAAACGCATGAACCCGACATCCATCCGCTACGACGCCGACGCACTCGCGCACTACGCCACGCAACTGCTCCTGCACGCCGGGCTCGCGGAATCGATGGCGCCGACCGTCGCCGACACGCTGGTGCAAGGCGACCTGCTCGGCCACGACACCCACGGCCTGGCCCTGCTGGCAGGCTACGTGAAAGAGATCGAGAACGGGACCATGAAGCGCGACGGCGAGCCTCTCGTCGTTTCGGACCGGCCCGCTGCAGTGCTCTGGGACGGGCAGCGCCTGCCGGGGCCGTGGCTGGTGCACCGGGGCCTCGATCTGCTGACGCCGCGTGCGCGCGAACTCGGCACCGCCTCGCTCGTGATCCGGCGCAGCCATCACATCGCCTGCCTTGCGGTCTACCTGCTTCGCGCGCTGCAAGACGACATGCTGCTCATGCTCGCCTGCTCCGATCCCAACACCGCAAGCGTCGCGCCCTTCGGCGGCACGCAGGCAGTGTTCACGCCCAATCCGCTCGCGCTCGGATTCCCGCTCGCACAAGGCGGCGTGATGGTCGACATCTCGGCTTCCATCACCACCAACGGCATGAGCAACCGCAAGCACAAGGCCGGTGAACTGTTCGACGAAGAATGGCTGATCGATGCGCAAGGCAGGCCCAGCCGGGACCCTGCGGCGCTGGCTGCCCAGCCGCCCGGCACCCTGCTGCCGGTCGGCGGGCTGAGCCACGGCCACAAGGGCTACGGTATGGCGCTGCTGGTCGAGGCGCTGACCGCGGGACTGGCAGGCCACGGCCGCGCCGATGCGCCCGAGGGCTGGGGCGCGACCGTGCACCTCACGCTCTACGACCTGCAGGCCTTCGGCGGCAAGGCCGATTTCCTGCGGCAGATGGACCATGTGGCGCAGCAGTGCCGCGCCAATGTGCCGGTCGATGCGGCGCGGCCGCCTCGCCTGCCCGGCGAGCGTGGGCTGCAGCGGCGTTCGCAACAGCAGAAAGACGGCGTGCAGTTGCACCCGTCGATTGCGCCTTCGCTGCAGGACGCGGAAGGGCGCTACGGCCTGAAGCTCGCCGACGCCCGGCGCTGAATCAGAGTGCCGCGCCGAGGCGCGCGATGCCTTCTTCGATCTTCTCGACGTTGGCGGTCGCAAAGCTCAGCCGCAGCGTCGCCACGTCCGGCTTCTCGGCGAAGAACGGTGCACCGGGCACGAAGGCCACCAGTTTCTCGATCGCGCGCTTCGCCAGCACGTTGGCGTCGGCCAGCTTGCCGTTGGCACCCGTGAGCCGGGCCCAGAAGAACAGGCCGCCGCCCGGCTGCTCGAAGGCGATGGCATCGCCCAGCTCGCGCTTCAATGCCGCACCCATGGCTTCTGCGCGCTCGCCGTAGACCTTGCGCACGTTCGCGAGCGTCGCCGGCATGCGGCCGCTCTTCAGGTACTGCGCGGCGGTCGCCTGCGCGAAGGTGCTGGTATGGGCGTCGCTGAACTGCTTGCACATGGTGGCCTTCGCGAGCAGTTCGGCCGGCGCGATCATCCAGCCGATGCGCAGCCCGGGGCTCAGCACCTTGCTGAGGCTGCCGCAATGCGCGACGAGTTCGCGGCTGCCCGGCACCTCGTCGGTAAGCGACATGATCGACGGCGGCGGCGGTGCGCCGAAATACAGGTCGCCATACGGGTCGTCCTCGACGATCAGGGTCTGGTGCTTCACCGCCATCTCGAGCACCTTCCTGCGCCGCTCCAGGCTCAGCATCGCGCCGCTCGGATTGCCGAAGGTCGGGATCAGGTAGACGAACTTGGGCTTGTGCAGGGCGATGAGCTTTTCGAGCTCGTCGGTCTTCACCCCGTCGGCATCGATCGGCGCGCTGATCAGGTGTGCGCCGTAGAGGCGGAAGCACTGGATCGTGGCCAGGAAGGTCGGGCCTTCGACGATCACCTTGTCGCCGGGCGAGATCAGCGTCTTGCCGAGCAGGTCGAGCGCCTGCTGGCTGCCGGTGGTGACGATCAGGCCGGCGGGATCGACGTTCACGCCCTTGCCCTTCATGAAGGCACTGAGCTGCGTGCGCAGCGGCTCGTAGCCTTCGGTCGCGCCGTACTGCAGCGCGCCACCGGGCTCTTCTGAAAGCGCCTTCGCGCTCGCTTCCTTCAGCCCTTCGACATCGAACATCGCGCTGTCCGGAAAGCCGCCCGCAAAGCTGATGATGCCGGGCGTGCCGAGCAGCTTGAAGAGTTCGCGGATGGCGGAGGTTTCGACGTTGTCGAGGCGGGTGGCGAATTGCATGGCGGCTTCTGCAAAA
>JANOCL010000241.1:0-15711 GCA_031412135.1 Variovorax sp.
CTTTGCTAGCGCAGCCAGGCGGCCGCGACAGGAAAAGTGAGGAAGGCGGCTACCGTGGTCCACAGGATGATGCGGGCGATGCGCCCGTTGTCGGCGCCGAAGCGCTCGGCCAGCATCGACACGTTGCTCGCGCTCGGCAGCGCGGCGACCAGCACGATCGCCACCAGCGCATGGCGGTCGAGCGGCACACCGAGCGCGATGGCGGCCTGCGCAGCGGCAAAGACCAGGAGCGGATGCAGCAGCAGCTTGATCGCCACCACCGACACCACATCCAGGCGCAGCGCCTGCCCCGCCGGCGGCGAAGCGCTGCCCATCACTGCCGCGACGGCTGCGCTCGCCCGGTGCTCGCGCGCCAGCAGCGCCGAACGCGCCAGCACCGCGCCGATGGTGAAAAGCGCCACCGGCGACGCCGCCTCGCCCAGCATCGCCAGGGTGCGCTCGACCGGCGCCGGCAGCGACAGGCGCGTGGCCGAGGCCACTGCGCCCAGCACGATCGCCCACGGCATCGGGTTCTGCAGAATGCCGCGCAACGCCTGCCGCCCCGCCCTGGCAGCGCCGTGTTCATCCGCGCCGTCGAGCCGCGACAGCGCGATGCACAGCGACGAGGTCACCAGCAGATCGAACGCGATGGTGATGATCATCGGCGACGCCGCCTGGGCGCCGAGCAGCGCGACCAGAAGCGGCACGCCCATGAAGCCGGTATTCGGAAAAGCCGCGACCAGCGCCCCGAAGGCCGCGTCGTTCCAGCCGATCCGCCGGCTGCGGGCCAGCGCGACGGTGGCCGCGACGACGATCAGCGCACTGCCACCCCAGACCAGCGCAACACCGGCATCGAGCAGTTGCGCGATCGGCGCACCCGCGCCGAACCGGAACAGCATGCACGGCAGCGCGAAATACAGCACGAAGACATTGAGCCCCGGTATCGCGGCGAGCGGCAGGGCCCCGCTGCGGGCGGCGCCATAACCGGCTGCTATGAGTGCAAAGAAAGGAAGGGTGACAAGAAAGATCTGGAGCACGCGGCAATTGTTGTCGATGCGTGCATCACAGCTGCGCAGCCAGCAACCCGGCAATGCGCTCCTTGATCTTCTCGCGCAAGGGCCGGTCGCGCCACTCGGCCAGGGTGACCGGTTTGCTCTTCGTCAGGTCGTTCTCGAACACGGCAACCTGCGCCTTGGCGAACGCCTCGTCGTAGACGTTGAGGTTGGCCTCGTCGTTGAGGCGGAACGAGCGGTTGTCGAAGTTGGTCGAGCCCACCGACACCAGCAGGTCGTCGATCACCATCACCTTGCAGTGGTACATGGTGGGTTGGTACTGGCTGATCTCCACGCCCGCTTCGAGCAGCGGGCCCCAGGTCGCGCGGGATGCGGCGTCGACGGTCTGCGTGTCGATGATCGGGCCCGGCACGATGATGCGTACCCGCACTCCACGCTTGGCCGCAGCCACCAGCGCATTGCGCGCCAGATCGTCGGGCACGAAGTAGGCCATCGACAGATCGATGGTCTTGCTGGCTGCGCCGATCGCCAGCAGGTACATCAGCCGCATGCTTTCGCTGCCGCCCGCCGGCGAGCTGCTGAACATCTGGCCCGCACTCTCACCCACCGCGGGAACGGCGGGGAAGTACGTCTCGCCGTGCAGCACCTCGCCCGATGCCTTGATCCAGTTGTCCATGAAGACGGCTTGCATCTGCGCCACGACCGGGCCCTCGGCCTTGAAGTGCGAGTCGCGCCAGTGCGACGGGTCCTGCGCGTTGCCGGTCCATGCGGGCGCGATGCCAACGCCGCCAGTAAAGCCGACGGCGCCGTCGACCACCAGCAGCTTGCGGTGCGTGCGATTGTTCAGGCGCGTGATGTCGTACCAGCTCGGCTCGTGGAACTTCCTGATCTGGACGCCGGACTTTTCCATCGACGCCACGAAGTCCTCGTCGACCTTCTGGCTGCCCACCCAGTCGAGCAGCACATGCACCTTGACGCCGGCACGCGCCCGCTCCGACAGCGCGTCGGCGAAAGCGGCGCCGATCTCGCCCGACCAGTAGATGTAGGTCTCGAAGGTGATGCTCTTCTTCGCGCCGCGGATGGCGTCGAGCATCGGGGGGAAGATGCCGTCGCCGTTGAGAAGCGCTTCGAAGCGGTTGCCCTGGGTGATCGGCGGGCCGAGCAGCACGCCCATCGAGCGGCGGAACTGCGGATCGCGCAGGCTGTACTCGCGTTCGATGCGCTGCTCGATCTTTTCTTCCGGCGGCATGAAGGTGACCACGGCCAGCGTCGTCAACAGCGTGGCGACGATGGCGCCGAGAGTGATCGTCAGGGGATGTCTTGTTTTTTTCATGGCTCGGTGCAAATGCACAAACGGTGACGGTCTAACACAGCGCAATCGCAGGGGGCGTGCGACGGCGGCCCGTATCATTGCAGGCTTTGCGCACCCGCCGCCGCCAATGTCTTCCGGTCTCAATCTCGCGCAACAGGAAGCCGTCAACTACCTACACGGCCCCTGCCTCGTACTCGCAGGCGCCGGCTCGGGCAAGACGCGGGTCATCACGCACAAGATCGCGCGGCTGATCCAGGCCGGCATGGAACCCTCGCGCATCGCGGCCATCACCTTCACCAACAAGGCCGCGGCCGAGATGCGCGAACGGGCCAAGAGCCTGATCGGGCGCGACGCGAAGAAGGTGGTGGTCTGCACGTTCCATGCGCTCGGCGTGCGCATGATGC
Organism: Variovorax sp.; assembly: GCA_031412135.1. GTDB lineage: Bacteria > Pseudomonadota > Gammaproteobacteria > Burkholderiales > Burkholderiaceae_C > Variovorax. The sequence goes on from JANOCL010000241.1 coordinate 2,709, forward strand.
GCGAGGACGGCGCGGTGCTCGGCCTGAAGCCGGCCTTCAGCATCCTCGACAGCGACGACGTCACGAAGATCCTGAAAGACGCCGGCGGCACCACCGATGCCGCCACCGCTCGCATCTGGCAATGGACCATCAGCAAGTGGAAGAACATGGGCCTGAACGCAGCCCAGGCCGAAGCGCTGGCTGCCGACGACAACGAGCGCATCACCGCACGCATCATGGGCCGCTACGAAGAGCGGCTTGCGGCCTACCAGAGCGTCGACTTCGACGACCTCATCGGCATGCCGCTCAAGCTGCTCTCGCAGCATGACGACGTGCGCGCCAAGTGGCAGGCAGCGCTCGGCCATGTGCTGGTCGACGAGTACCAGGACACCAATGCCACGCAGTACGAGGTGCTGAAGGCGCTGGTCGGCGAGCGCGGGCGCTTCACCGCCGTCGGCGACGACGACCAGTCGATCTACGGCTGGCGCGGTGCCACGCTGGACAACCTGAAGAAGCTGCCGATCGACTTTCCCGGCCTCAAGGTCGTCAAGCTGGAGCAGAACTACCGCAGCACCGGCGCCATCTTGCGTGCGGCCAACAACGTGATCGGGCCGAACCCGAAGCTCTTTCCCAAGACCTTGTTCAGCGAACTCGGCGAGGGCGAGCCGGTGCGCGTGGTCGACGCCGACAGCGAGGCGCACGAGGCCGAACGCACGGTGGCGCGCATCCAGAGCCTGCGCAGCGGCGAGGCCATTACGCAAGCAACGCAGGCAACCCAGGGCGAGCAGCACAAGGACTTTCGCGACTTCGCGATCCTCTACCGGGCCAACCACCAGGCCCGCGTGTTCGAGCAGGCCCTGCGCAAGGCGCAGATCCCGTACAAGGTTTCGGGCGGCCAGAGCTTCTTCGACCGCGCCGAGATCAAGGACCTGTGCGGCTGGTTCCGGCTCTGGGTCAACAACGACGACGACCCGGCCTTCCTGCGCGCGGTGACCACGCCCAAGCGCGGCATCGGCCACACCACGCTGGCCGGGCTGGGCACCTTTGCAAGCCGCTACAAGCTAAGCCTGTTCGAGGCGCTGTTCTCGCCGTCGCTTCCGAGCGTGATGGCAAAGCGCGCGCAGGACGACCTGCACGAGTTCGGCCGCTACATCAACGACCTGGAGTACCGCGCCCGCCGCACCACGGGCGCCGAGGATGCGCGCGCGTTCCTGGCCGAGTGGCTGAAGGAAATCGACTACGAGAAGCACCTCTACGACGGCGAGGACAGCGAGCAGCTCGCGGCCAGCCGGTGGACCAACGTGCTCGAGTTCTGCGACTGGATGTCGCAGCGCTGCGGCGGGCAGATCGACGATGCCTCCGGCGCGACCGTGGAGAGCGAGCGCAAGACGCTGCTCGAAGTGGCGCAGACCATCTCGCTGCTGTCGACCATCAGCGAACGGGAGAAGGACCAGAACGTGGTCACGCTCTCCACGCTGCACGCCGCCAAGGGCCTCGAGTGGCCGCATGTCATGCTGGTCGGCGTGACCGAGGGGCTGCTGCCTTTCAAGCTCGACGACGACGGCGGCCGGCAGGAGAAGGTGAGCGACAGCACGCTCGAACGCCTGCAGGAAGAGCGCCGCCTGATGTACGTGGGCATCACCCGCGCACAGCGCAGCCTGGCGGTGAGCTGGACCAAGCGCCGCAAGAAGGGCCGCGAAATGGTCGCTGCGCAGCCGAGCCGCTTCATCGCGGAGATGGCGCTCGACAAGAACACCGCCAAGGAAGACCCGCGCGAAAAGATCAAGGCGCTGCGTGCCGAGTTCGCTCGCAAGGTTCAGGTCAATGCAGCGGCCGCCGCCGCCGCCGCCGCTGCGCCATGAGATACCGCGTGCTGGGCGTGCTGTTCACGGCCGCGCTCTGTGCCGGCGGCGCATCAGGCCAACAGCCGTGTCCGGCAACCGCGAGCGAGTTGCCGGTGCAGGCGCTCTACGGAAGCTGGGAGGCGCGCTTCGACGGCCTGCCCGGCACTGCGCAAGTGCAGCTCGCCAGGCATCCGGAGTACGCCGGCGTGCGTGGCACGATCACCCGCGCTGCCGGCGCGGCGACGCAGTCGGTGGCACAGCTTGCGGGCGACATCGACGACGAGGGCCTGCTCGGCATCGACGAATCGCTGGACGGCCGCGCCATCAGCGCGGTCTGGTCGGGCGCGTTGCAAGCCGGCTCCTGCGGCCGGGAATTCCGCGGGACATGGCGCAACGCCGACGATGACAGCACCCATTCTTTCGTATTGAACAAGACAGGCGGTTGGCAATGAAAACACGCATCACTTCCGTTGCCGTGCTGGCGGCGGGCTTCGCTGCCGCAGGCGCGAACGCGCAGCCCGCGGAAAGGCCGGCGAGCCCGCTGGCCAATGCGCAGCTGACCTGGCAACAGTGCCAGCAGCTGGGCGACAACAAGGATGCGCGGCTGGCCTGCTTCGACCGCTGGGCGCAGCAACAGACCCTGCCCGCTGCTTCGGTGCCGGTGGCACCGCCGGTGCTCGCGACCACCCAGCCGCCGGCGCCGGTGGATGCAGCCGTGCCAGCCACGCGGGTGGTCTCGGTCAGCACCGAAGAGGGCTGCCGCGACCGCCAGTACTCCGCGCTTTCGCGCTTCTGGGAACTCGAGAGCGGCAGCGATTGCGGCGTCTACGCCATTCGCGGCTACCGGCCGCTCAGCGTGTCGTTCTCGACCGCCACCGACAAGCCGCAAACGCCCACCTCGCCGCCGCCCGGACGCAACGGCACCGACATCGCCTACCAGGCCAACGAGATGCGCATCGCCCTGTCGGTGCGCACCAAGCTCGCACAAGGCCTGCTGACACAGGACCAGCCGGACAAGAGAGACTCGTTGTGGTTCGGCTACACGCAGCAATCCAACTGGCAGCTGTTCAACGGTGACATCTCCCGGCCGTTTCGGACCACCGACCACGAGCCGGAGCTGATGTATGCGTACCCGGCCGACGTGCAGCTGCCGGGCGGCTGGCGCTGGCGCTATGCCGGCCTCGGCCTGGTGCACCAATCGAACGGCCAGAGCCTGCCCTATTCGCGCAGCTGGAACCGCGTGTACCTGATGGGCGGCATGGAGCTGGACGATCGCTTCAGCCTCACCGGGCGCGTGTGGCAGCGGCTGCACGAGAGCGAGGCGAAGGACGACAACCCGATGATCTCGGACTTCATAGGCCGCGCCGAAATCACCGGTCGCTGGAACTTCGACCGCGACAACACCTTCGGCATGACGGTGCGCCACAACCTGCGCGACAGCGGCCGCGGCTCGGTGCGGCTCGAGTGGCTCAAGGCCATCGGCGACCCGACCCGCAGCAACCTGCGCTTCCACACGCAGCTGTTCCACGGCTACGGCGACACGCTGGTGGACTACAACCGCAAGCGCACGGTGTTGAACATCGGGGTGAGCCTGGTGGACTTTTGAGACGGGCCTGGCGCCGGGCCCACCTGGACGAAAAAAAGCCCCGCAGTGCGGGGCTTTTTTGTGATCTGGTGGCCTGGGGCGGAATCGAACCACCGACACGCGGATTTTCAATCCGCTGCTCTACCAACTGAGCTACCGGGCCTTGGTGTGCAGCCGGCGATTATACAGCGCCGCGGCGGCCTCTCGAAAGATCGACGCCCAGTTGCTTCAGCTTGCGATAGAGATGGGTGCGCTCGAGGCCGGTCTTCTCGGCCACCCGCGTCATCGAGCCGTTTTCCATGGCGAGGTGGAACTCGAAATACGCCTTCTCGAACCCGTCGCGGGCATCCCGCAGCGGGCGGTCGAGGTCGAAGCTCTGCATCGATTGCGGGCCCAGGTCGGCCACGAAGGCAGGCGGCGCCGCAGGCACCAGCGCGCTCTCGCCCACCGTCGTGACAGCGGCTGAAAAACTGCTGGGGGACGGCACTACGCTGGCCGCGGCGCGTCGGGCGCTTTCGCGCGCCAAACCCTGCTCGACCGCTTTCAGGAGCTTCTGCAGGGTGATGGGCTTTTCCAGGAAAGCAAAGGCGCCGATCCGGGTGGCGTCGACCGCTGTATCGATCGTGGCGTGGCCGCTCATCATGACCACAGGCATGCTCAGAAGACCGGCGGTGGACCATTCCTTCAACAGCGTGACGCCGTCCGTGTCGGGCATCCAGATGTCGAGCAGGACCAGGTCCGGACGTGCCCGCTGGCGGGCCGCACGTGCTTCGGCGGCGTTCTCGGCGAGTTCCACGTGGTGGCCTTCGTCGTTGAGAATTTCGAAGAGCAGGTCTCGAATGCCCAGCTCGTCGTCGACCACGAGGATGTTTGCCATGAATGCTTGTGCTTGTGTGCGCCTGTGTAGGGGGTCCGTCGGCCGGTCTGCCGTCGCGTGCCAGGAACGCTCAGGCGGTGGGTGGCTTCGAGCCTTCGGAGTGAGCGAGCGCTCCCTGCGGTGCGCCTGCCAGCGCGAATGATAACGAGACTTGTGCGCCAGCCACAGCCCCATCGACGATGCGATTGGAAAGTTCGATGCGTGCGCCGTGCTCGTCGGCAATTTTCTTGACCACCGCGAGGCCCAGCCCGGTGCCCTTGGTCTTGGTCGTGACGTAGGGCTCGAACGCCCGCTTGAGAATGTTGTCGGCGAAGCCGGGGCCACTGTCCTGCACCGTCAGGCGTGCGCGCCGGCCCGAGTCGCCCAGGCGCGTCCGGACCACCACCTCGCCCGCGCGCCCGGTGCCGCTGGCGGCCGCCTCGGCCGCGTCCTGCGCGTTCTGCAGCAGGTTGTGAATCACTTGCCGGATCTGCTGGGCGTCGCCGTTGATGGGCGGACAGCGTTCGTCCAGCTCCGAACGCAACGCGATCGGCCCGTTCTCGTTGGCATAGAGCTGCAGCACGTCGCCGACCAGCGCATTCAGGTCGACTGGCTTCAGGTCGGCTGCGGGCAGCCGGGCGTAGTCCCGGAACTCGTTGACGAGGCGCTTCATCGCATCGACCTGGTCGACGATGGTCTTGACCGACTTGACCAGGATGGCCTGCTCGGGCGGCGCCACCTTGCCGGTGAGTTTCATCTCCAGGCGCTCGGCCGACAGCTGGATCGGCGTGAGCGGATTCTTGATCTCGTGCGCCAGGCGCCGCGCCACCTCGCCCCAGGCCTGCGCGCGCTGCGCCGACACGATTTCCGAGATGTCGTCGAAGACGAGGAGTCGCGCGTCGCCCGGAAGCTCGGCCCCGCGCGCGACGATGTTGACTGCGCCCTGCGACATGCCTTCGCCGGCGGCGCGCAGCTCGAAGGCATGTTGCCAGTGGTCGAGCCCGTGCTGCATGCGTTCGACCTGGAACTCGTCGAACTGCTGCTGCACGCCTTGTCCGAACTCCGCCAGCCCCGGCACATCGGCCAGCGGCTGGCCTTCGTAAGCAGCCAGCGGCGCACGCAGCACGCGCGTCGCGCCCGGGTTGGTCGACAGCACCAGCCCATGCGGATCGAGAACGATCACGCCGGAGGTGAGGTTGTCCAGGATCGTCTGCAGATTGCCACGGGCGGCATCGAGTTCGCCCACTGTCTTCTCGACCGCACCGCGCGCATCGGCCAGCTGCTGCGTCATGACGGCGAACGAGCGCGTGAGACCGCCGAGCTCGTCCTTGCCCTGCAGCACCGCGGTGGGCCGCAGATCGCCGCCGGCCACCTGTCGAACGCCGTCCGCCAGCACCAGCAGCGGACGTGCCAGCTGGTTGCCGAACAGCACCGCGAGCAGCACGGCGCCGAACACCGCCAGGAACAGCGTCAGCGTCAGCGTGCCGATGTACATGCGCCGCAGCCCCTCGCGCGCGAGGGCCCTCTCCTGGTACTCGCGATTGGCTTCCTGCACAGCCAGCGCGTTGGCCACCACCGCTGGCGGCAGCGGTTGGATGACCTGCAGAAAGCGCGGTTCGGTGTTGAAGTCGAAGCCCGGCCTTTGCACCAGCGCGAGCGCCCGCACCGTGGCGGGTGGCGGCGCAGCTGCGCCCGGCGCCGGGGTTTCGTCGAGGCCTTCGATCTGCGCCACGGCCCGATCGGCGCGCACCTGGCGAAACTGCTGCGGCGTCGGCCGATCCGGATCGAGCCGGAATCGGGAGGCGCCCGCACCGGCGACGAGTTGTCCGCTGCCGGTCCACAGCACCACGTCGGTGGCGCCCAGCTGGTCGCGGATGCGTTCGAGCACGAGGCCCGCGCTCGCGTCGGGCACGTCCGACAGCTGCGCGCTCGCGCTGCGCGCCTTGCTCACCAGATCGTCGGAGATCGAATCCAGCGTGGCCCGCCCGAGGTTCAGGCCGGCATCGAGCGCGCCCTCGACCTTGACGTCGAACCAGCTCTCGATGGAGCGCGCCACGAACTGATAGGAAACAACGTACACCAGCATGCCCGGCACGACGCCCACGAGCGCGAAGATGGCGGCCAGCTTGATCAGGAGCCGGCTGCCGAACTTGCCTTGCCGCAGGCGCCGCAGCAACCGGAAGGCGACCCAGCCGATCACCAGCACCAGCAGCACCGCCACGACCACGTTGATGCCGAACAGGCGCGCGTAGTTCTGCTCGTAGAAGTCGCGGTTGTTGGTGGCCTGCGCCAGCAGGAACATCAGCACCAGACCGACGGCCGTGACAAGCGCTGCCCCCACGCCAAGGGCCCAGCGCATCGCGCGTGCGCGGCGCGCCGCCGGCGTCGGTGCGGTGCTCACTTCGCCTTCTCGAGCCGCAGGCGGGCACTGCGCTCGGCGGAGATGTTCCAGTCGGCCTGGCCGACCACGCCGATCTGGAACGGCCGCGGCAGCTGCGAGGTGTCGAGCCGGAAGCGGAAGGTCACCGGATGGAGCGCATCGTCGCCGATCTCGGAGATGTCGCCCAGCCGCAAGCGGCCGATCCGCCGCACGCCGTCGAGCGCGTCGGCGAGGGAGTCGAAATTCTGGTTCAGCGAAACGCCGAAGCCCGCGTTTGTGATCGGCACCGGCGACACGTTGAGCCGCCAGCGGCGAGTGAGCGGCTGGTAGGCGAGCCGCATGTGGCGCGCGGCCTGCGCCACCTTGAAATCGGTCCAGTACCAGCGTTCGCGATAGATCTCGGCTTCAGCCAGGAAGTAGATCGCGATGCCTTTGTCGAGCACCTCTTCGACCAGGCTCGGCAATTCGAACTCGACCTGGGCCGTGAGGTAAACGCCGTCGTCTGCCCGCTCCAGGCGGATCTGGCTCACCGTTGCCGCGTCCGGTTGCGCTGATGCCGGTAACGGCAGGCAGGCGAGCACGAAGGCGACAAGCAGCCGCATCAGCCCGGCCGGGCCGGGCCGTTCAGCGTGGCTGCTTTTCGAGCAGGGCGTAGAAAAATCCGTCGTGATCACCCAAGGCATTGTCCGGGACGCCGCGGGCATTACCCCCGCTTTGCGGCAGCAAATGCCCCGGCGACGGCAGCAAACGGGCATCGGTGTTGTGTGCAAGGAACGCATCGATCTGGTGCGCGCCCTCTTGCAGAAAAACCGAGCAGGTGCAGTACAGCAGGCGTCCGCCCGGCCGCACCAGCGGCCACAGGGACGCGAGCAGCATCGCCTGCAGCAGCGCCAATTGCCCGGTGTCGCTCTCGCGCCGCAGCCAGCGGACGTCGGGATGCCGTCGCACGATCCCCGAAGCGGTGCAGGGCGCGTCGAGCAGGATGGCATCGTAGGCCCGGCCATCCCACCACTCGGCGGGGCGCGACGCATCGGCCACGACCACCTTGGCCTGCAGCCCGAGCCGGGCCAGCGTTTCGTCGATGCGGCGGCTGCGCACGGCGTCGACTTCCAACGCAGTGACCTCGATCCGGTCCTGCCCTGCCGCCTCGATCAGGTGCGCTGTCTTGCCGCCCGGTGCGGCACAGGCGTCGAGCACCCGCAGCGGCGCTCCGTGCACGGCGCCGAGCAGGCCTTTCAGCAGCAACGGCGCGGCAAGCTGGGCGGCCGCATCCTGCACCGAGCTTTCGCCGTCGGCAAAACCCGGCAGCTCGTGAACCGGCCGGGCACGCGCCAGCTGCAAGCCGCTGGCGGCCACCGGAACGGCCTGCAGATCCATCGCTTGCAACGCGTGCAGGTAGGACGCCACGTCGCGCTTGCGCGTGTTGACGCGCAGCGTCATCGGCGCCTGCATGTTGTCGGCGGCAAGCACGCGCTGCCAGTCGCGCGGATGGTCGTGCCGAAGGCGCTCGATCCACCAGCGCGGATGGTTCCACTGCGCGACCGGCTCCCGCTCGGTGATCGCGATCAGCTCTTCGCGTTCGCGCAGAAAGCGGCGCAGGCACGCGTTGATGAAGCTCGCCTGGGCCCGCGTGCCTGGGTTGCGCTTGGCGGCTTCGACCGCCTGATCGACCAGGGTGAACGGATCGTAGGGCGAGCGCTCGGTGTCCCAGGCCAGCGCCAGCGCGGTGCAGAGCAAGGCATCCGCCGCGGGCGGCGGTGTGCGCTTGGCAAGCTGACGGCGCAGTGCCTCGGCACGGCCGAGCCAGCGCAACACCTGGAAGCCCAAGGCCTGCACGCCCGGGCGCAGGAGAGGCGGAACAGTCTCGAAGGCCACCGAGCCCGAGACGCCGGCGCGGATCGAAGCGAGCGCGGCCGCGGTGAGCTGCAGTTGCCGCCAGAGCGGCGGCGACAGGGCATGCGGTGCGGACGTGGAATCTGGAAGGTCTGACAAGCTGGAATCTTCGATGTTGTGCCGCAGGGAAATGCCGGCGGCTCAGCGCAAGGGCGCTGCCGGACGCAGTTGCATGATCCACGCCACCAGGAGCGCCGGGAACTGGCGGATTGCAGTGTTGTACTGCGCCACCGCCAGGTTGAACTGGTTGCGGGCGATTTCGGCGGCGGCAGAGGGCTCGGGCCACGCCATCGGCGCCGCACCGGCGGCGGCGTCGTTTCTGTCCCCGAGCGCTGCCGGCCGCGACAGGGTGCCATCCGCATCGAAGCTGATCACTGCATCCGGATGAAGCCGCTGCCAGCCGCCGAGCATGACGTGCAGCGCAGTGGCCAGCGCCGCGATGCGGGTCGGCTGGAGCGGATGAAGACGTGTTGCCGCAAGCAGCGTCACCAGCTGGCCGGCAGCCGCCTGCACCGAGGCGCCGGCCTGGATGTCCTGCGGTTTCGACTGCAGATCCGCCGCGCGCGCCTGCACGAAATCGATCTGCCGCACCAGCGCTGCGTCGAGCAGCGCGTAGGCAGCCAGCGCCGCCGAACGCAGCCGAACGATGCGGTTGTAGGCGCCGACGAACCAGAACAGCGCCACCGCCGCGCCGACCCAGAGCGGCAGCGAATCGGGCATGCCGCTCATGACCGGCCCAGCCAGAAAAAAGCCCCCCATCCGCTGGCGGAAGGGGGGCTCTGGATACCGGTCATGCCGGTGATGCTAACCAGTTATTCGGTCGCGGCGCCTTCGCTGGCGTAGCCCGCGCTGGCATCTTCGGACGAAGAAGAACCGGCCAGGTCGGCCGCTTCCGATTCGGCGATCGCGCGGCGCTCGGCCTCGTCCATCGCGTCCTTGACCTTGCGCGCCTGGTGGTACGCCATGCCGGTGCCTGCGGGGATCAGGCGGCCGACGATGACGTTTTCCTTCAGGCCGCGCAGCTCGTCGCGCTTGCCCATGATCGCGGCTTCGGTCAGCACGCGCGTCGTTTCCTGGAACGATGCGGCGCTGATGAAGCTGTCGGTCGAGAGCGATGCCTTCGTGATGCCGAGCAGCAGGTTGGTGAACGTCGCGGGCATCTTGCCTTCGGCGCGCAAGGCGTCGTTGGTATTGAGCATTTCGCTGCGCTCGACCTGTTCGCCGGCGATATGGTTCGTATCGCCCTTGTTCTCGACCACGACCCGGCGCAGCATCTGGCGAACGATCACCTCGATGTGCTTGTCGTTGATCTTCACGCCCTGCAGACGGTACACGTCCTGCACTTCATCGACGATGTAGCGCGCGAGTTCTTCCGAACCCAGCAGACGCAGGATGTCCTGCGGATCGGCCGGACCGTCGACCACGCTTTCACCCTTGTTCACCACCTGGCCTTCGTGCACCAGGATGTTCTTCTCCTTGGGCACCAGGTCTTCCCAGACCGTGCCTTCGGGGTCGGTGATCTGCAGTCGGATCTTGCCCTTGGTCTCCTTGCCGAACGACACCGTGCCGGTCATCTCGGCCAGCATGCCCTTGTCCTTCGGCGAGCGCGCCTCGAACAGCTCGGCCACGCGCGGCAGACCGCCGGTGATGTCGCGGGTCTTCTGGCCTTCGACCGGAATCCGCGCCAGCACTTCGCCGGGGCCCACGTCCTGGCCGTCACGCACCTGAACGAGCGAACCGATCGGGAAGCCGATGGTCACCGAGTGATCGGTGCCCGGGATCTTGACCTCGTTGCCCGAGGCGTCGATCAGCTTCACCTGCGGACGCACGACCTTGGCCGCGCCGCGGCGCTTGGGGTCGATCACCACCAGCGTCGACAGGCCGGTGACTTCGTCGACCTGCTTGGCGACCGTGAGGCCTTCCTCGACGTTCTCGAACTTCGCGGTGCCGGCGAATTCCGTGATGATCGGGCGGGTCAGCGGGTCCCAGTTGGCAAGCACATGGCCGGCCTTGATCTGCTGGTCGGCCTTGATCGCCAGCGTCGCGCCATACGGCACCTTGTGGCGTTCGCGCTCCCGGCCGTGCTCGTCATGGATGACGATCTCGCCCGAACGCGCGATCACGACCAGCTCGCTCTTGCTGTTGGTCACGTAGCGCATCGTCGCGTTGAAGCCGATCACGCCGTTGGACTTGGCCTCGACGCTCGATGCCACCGCTGCACGCGAAGCCGCACCACCGATGTGGAAGGTGCGCATCGTGAGCTGCGTGCCGGGTTCGCCGATCGACTGCGCCGCGATCACGCCGACCGCTTCGCCGTTGTTGACCAGGCCGCCGCGGCCGAGGTCGCGGCCGTAGCACTTGGCGCACAGGCCGAAACGGGTCGAGCAGGTCAGCGCGGTGCGGACCTTCACCTCGTCCACGCCTTCGAGTTCGAGCGCTTCGATCACGTCTTCGTCCAGCATGTCGCCGGCCTGCGCCAGCACGGCACGCGTCTCCGGATGCGGGATGTCTTCGGCCGCAGTGCGACCAAGGATGCGGTCGCGCAGCGATTCGATGACTTCGCCGCCTTCGACGATCGCGCGCATCACTGCGCCGTCCTGCGTGCCGCAGTCCTGCTCGATCACGACCAGGTCCTGCGTCACGTCGACCAGGCGGCGCGTCAGGTAGCCCGAATTCGCGGTCTTGAGCGCAGTGTCGGCCAGGCCCTTTCGGGCGCCGTGGGTGGAGATGAAGTACTCCAGCACGTTCAGGCCTTCGCGGAAGTTCGCGGTGATCGGCGTCTCGATGATCGAGCCGTCGGGCTTGGCCATCAGGCCTCGCATGCCGGCAACCTGCCGGATCTGCGCTGCGGAACCGCGCGCACCCGAGTCGGCCATCATGTAGATCGAGTTGAACGACTCCTGCTCGACTTCCTTGCCGTGGCGGTCGGTGGTCTTCTCTTTCGAGAGCTTGGCCATCATGACCTTCGACACTTCGTCGCCGGCCTTGCCCCAGATGTCCACCACCTTGTTGTAGCGCTCGCCGGAGGTGACCAGACCGGACACGTACTGCTGTTCGATCTCCTTCACTTCCTTGGCGGAGCGTTCGATGATGCCGTGCTTCTCGGCCGGCACCAGCATGTCGTCGATGGCGATCGAGATGCCGGCCTTGGTCGCCAGGCGGAAGCCGTTCTGCAGCAGCTTGTCGGCGAAGACCACGGTCTCCTTCAGGCCGCACTTGCGGAACGAGACGTTGATGAGCTTGGAGATTTCCTTCTTCTTCAGCGCCTTGTTGATGTTCGAGAACGGCAGGCCCTTCGGCAGGATCTCGGACAGCAGCGCACGACCCACGGTCGTGTCCACGAGCTCGGTCTTGGGCGTGAACTCGCCCGTTTCCTTGTCCTTCGTGTACTCGGTGATGCGCACGCTCACCTTGGCGGTGAGCTCGACCACGTCGGCATCGAGCGCGCGCTGCACTTCACCGATGTCGGAGAAGATCAGGCCCTCGCCCTTGCCGTTGATGCGGTCGCGGCTCGTGTAGTACAGACCCAGCACCACGTCTTGCGACGGCACGATCGAAGGTTCGCCATTGGCCGGGAACAGCACGTTGTTGGAGGCCAGCATCAGCGTGCGGGCTTCCATCTGGGCTTCGACCGACAGCGGTACGTGCACGGCCATCTGGTCGCCGTCGAAGTCGGCATTGAAGGCCGCGCAAACCAGCGGGTGCAGCTGGATCGCCTTGCCTTCGATCAGGATCGGCTCGAAAGCCTGGATGCCCAGGCGGTGCAAGGTCGGTGCGCGGTTCAGCATCACCGGGTGTTCTTTGATCACCTCTTCCAGGATGTCCCACACCACCGGCGTGCCGGCTTCGACTTCCTTCTTCGCGGCCTTGATGGTGGTCGCGATGCCCATGGCTTCGAGGCGCGAGAAGATGAAGGGCTTGAAGAGTTCGAGCGCCATCAGCTTCGGCAGGCCGCACTGGTGCAGCTTGAGCGTCGGGCCGACCACGATGACCGAACGGCCCGAGTAGTCGACGCGCTTGCCCAGCAGGTTCTGGCGGAAACGGCCGCTCTTGCCCTTGATCATGTCGGCCAGCGACTTGAGCGCGCGCTTGTTGGCGCCCGTCATGGCCTTGCCTCGGCGGCCGTTGTCCAGCAAGCTGTCCACGGCTTCCTGCAGCATCCGCTTTTCGTTTCGCGCAATGATCTCGGGCGCCTTCAACTCGAGCAGGCGACGCAGGCGGCTGTTGCGGTTGATGACGCGGCGATACAGGTCGTTCAGGTCCGACGTGGCGAAGCGGCCGCCGTCCAGCGGCACCAGCGGACGCAGGTCCGGCGGCAGCACGGGCAGCACTTCGAGCACCATCCAGTTGGGCTTGATGCCCGACTTGCGGAAGGCTTCGAGCACCTTCAGGCGCTTGGAGTTTTTCTTGACCTTGACTTCGGAGCCGGTCAGGTCGCCGCGCAGGCGTTCGATCTCGCTGTCGAG
>JANOCL010000242.1:0-70229 GCA_031412135.1 Variovorax sp.
GTGGCGGGCGTCGGGCGCATGAAGATGGACGAACTCACCCGCGGCGTGTGGCCCTTCGCGATCGCCGAGTTCTCGATGATGTTTCTCATGGTGCTGTTCCCGCAGCTCGTCATCTGGCCGGCGCGCTTTTTGAGCGGCTGAGTGGCCTCGTTTTTTTCCCTCGTTTTCAACCTCAACAGGAGACTCTCGTCATGAATGGATTTTTCAGCAAGACACTGGTTGCAGTGGTGGCCATCGCCGCAGCGGGCGCATCCGCCGCGCAGGTGAAGGAGCGCACGCTCAAGTTCGCGTTCCAGAACCAGACCGGCCATCCGCAGGCGCAGGGCGCGCAGAAGTTCGCCGACCTCGTGGCCGAGAAATCGGGCAAGAAGATCACCGTCAAGCTGTACCCGGGCGGCACTCTGGGCGGCGACCTGCAAACCGTCTCCGCGCTGCAGGGCGGCACCCTCGAGATCACCGTGCTTAACGCCGGCATCCTGACCGCACAGGTCAAGGAGTTCGCGGCCTTCGACCTGCCGTTCCTGTTCAACAACGCGCAGGAGGCCGACGCCGTGACCGATGGTCCCTTCGGCCAGAAGATGCTGGCGAAGCTCGACGAGAAAAACCTCCACGGCCTCGGCTACTGGGACCTGGGGTTCCGCAACCTCACCAACAGCAAGCGGCCGATCGCCAAGGCGGAGGACATCGCCGGCCTGAAGATTCGCGTGATCCAGTCGCCGATCTACATCGACCTGTTCAACACGCTGGGCGCCAACGCCACGCCGATGCCGTTCCCCGAGCTGTATTCCGCGCTCGACCAGAAGGCGGTGGACGGCCAGGAGAATCCCAACACGGTGATCGCATCCTCGAAGTTCGCAGAGGTGCAGAAGCACATCACGCAGACGCGCCACATCTACAACCCGCAGGCGCTGATCGTCAGTAAGAAGGCCTGGGACGGCATGAGCGCCGAAGAGAAAAAGATTCTCGGCGACGCCGCCACGGAAGCCACCACGTTCCAGCGCCAGGTATCGCGCGCCGCGGCCGACACCGCGCTCGAAGGCCTCAAGAAGGCCGGCATGACGGTGACCGAACTGCCGCCTGCCGAAATGGCCAAGCTGCGCGACAAGGTGAAGCCTGTGGTCGACAAGTATTCGGCCACCGTGGGCGAGGCGACCGTCAAGGAACTGATGGCCGAAGTCGCCAAGGTCCGCAAGTAGGCAGGGCGACATGATCACCGGCAAGACCAGCCTCATCGCGCATCTCGGCTTTCCGACCGAGAGCTTCAAGGCGCCGATGATCTACAACCCGTGGTTCGCGCGGCAGGGCATCGACGCGGTCGTGATGCCGATGGGCGTCAGGGCCGAGGACTATGCGGACGTGTTCCGGTCCCTGTTCAGGCTCACCAACATCCGCGGCGCGCTGGTGACCATGCCGCACAAGATCGCGACCCTGTCGCTGGTCGACGAACTGACCCCGACCGCGAAGGTCGCCGGCGCCTGCAACGCGGTGCGCAAGCGCGACGACGGCAAGCTCGTGGGCGACCAGTTCGACGGCGCGGGCTTCGTGCGTGGCGTGCTGCGCAAGGGGCTCGCGTTGCGGGGCGCGCGCGTTCTGGTTTCGGGCAGCGGTGGCGTGGGCTCGGCCATCGCGGCCTCGCTGGCGGCTGCAGGCGTTTCCGAGCTTGCGCTGTTCGACGTGGGTGCCGCGTCGGCCGATGCGCTTGCGGCGCGGCTGCGCGCGCACTATCCGTCGCTTTCGGTTGCGACCGGCTCCAACGACCCGGCGGGCTTCGACCTGGTGGTCAACGCCACGCCGCTCGGCATGAACGAGGGTGATGCGCTGCCTTTCGACATCGACCGCATCGCGCCGTCGACGTTCGTCGGCGAAGTCGTGATGAAATCCGAGTACACGCCGCTCTTGCGGGCCGCGCGTGCCAAGGGCTGCGCAGTGCAGGTCGGCACCGACATGCTGTTCGAGATGATCCCCGCGTACCTCGAGTTCTTCGACTACGGCACCGCGACGCCCGATGACCTGCGGGCCGTGGCGCAGATCGCCTACTGAGCACCGATACCCATGAGCATCTTCGAAGGCTTTCTCTCCACTTCCGAAACACTGGCCGCGTTCGGCGATCACAATTTCGTCGACGCGATGCTGCGCTTCGAGGCCGCGCTGGCGCATGCGCAGGCGGCCGAGGGCCTGATCCCCGAATCGGCTGCGCGTTCGATCGTCGGCAGCTGCCAGGTCGAACTGTTCGACGTGGCCAAGATCGTGCGCGACAGCGGTCGCGCCGGCAGCGTGGCGATACCGCTGGTCAAGAGCCTGAAAGAGGCGGTCGGCCTCTTCAATGCCGACGCGGTGCCGTTCGTTCATTTCGGCAGCACCAGCCAGGACGTGATCGACAGCGCGATGACGCTGGTCACGCGCGAGGCGGTGGCGCTGGTCGATGCCGACCTGATGAAGGCGGCAGGCGCGTTGCTCACGCACGCACGGCGGCATGCGGCGACGCCGATCCTCGCCCGCACGCTGATGCAGCCTGCCTCGGTCACCAGCTTCGGGCTCAAATGCGCAGGCTGGGCGGCCCCGCTGGTGCGCAGCCGCGAGCGTCTGGCCGCGGCAGCCGGGCGCGCGTTGCAGGTGCAGCTCGGCGGCGCGGTGGGCACGCTGGCCCAGATGAAGGGGCAGGGCGCCGCGGTGCGAAAGCGCGTGGCCGACCAATTGAAGCTGCGCGATCCGGGCGCGAGCTGGCACACCCAGCGTGACGAATGGGTCGCGCTCGGCTGCGAGCTCGGCCTCATGGTCGGCAGCCTCGGCAAGATCGCGCAGGACATCGCCTTGATGGGCCAGTACGAGGTTGGCGAGGTCGCCGAGCCGAGCGAGCCTGGGCGCGGTGGCTCGTCGGCGATGCCGCACAAGCGCAATCCGGTGGCGTCGATGGTGGCGCTGGCGGCCGCGCAGCGGGCGCCCCAGCGGGTCGCGGCGCTGCTGGCCGCCATGCCGCAGGCTCACGAGCGCGCCCTTGGCGCCTGGCAGGCCGAACTGGCCGAGTGGCCGCAACTGCTGATGTCCGCACACGGCAGCGTGCGTGCGCTGGCCGGCGCCTTGCCCGGCCTTCAGATCGATGCTGCACGCATGCGTGCCAACATCGACCGGCTGCGCGCCGAACTGCCGCGCGAGGCGGCCGACGAATGGTTCGACCCTGCCCTGGCCGCACATGCCGGCACGATCGCGCTGGCGCAGGCCGAAGAATTGCAGAAGCGACTCGACACACAGGACAGCACGCAATGACCACGACCGAAAATCCGCCCGGCGCGTACGAAGCCGGCCTTCTCAACCGCCGCCGGGTGCTCGGCGCTGCCTGGGTCGACAAGTCCCTGGCCAACCGCAACGCATTCAACAGCGAGTTCCAGGAACTGATCACCCGCCATGCCTGGAACGACATCTGGGGCCGGCCGGCGCTGGGCGACAAGACGCGCCGCTTCATGGTCCTGTCGATGATGCTCGGCATCCATGCCTACGAAGAGTTCGCGATGCACGTGCGCGCCGCGCTAGACGGCCCGCCTGAATCGCGCCTCACCCCCGACGACATCAAGGAAGTCATCATGATGGCCGCCATCTACTGCGGCGTGCCGGTGGCCAACCATGCATTCGGCATCGCCGCCGCGATCCTGCGCGAAAAAGGCCTGCTCGAAACCGAAGGAAAAAAATGACCCGACTGAACGTGCTGCGCGAGGGCAACGGACCGATCGTCGTGCTGAGCCACGCCCTCGGCTGCGACCTGCACATGTGGGACGGCGTCGCCGCGCTGCTCGCCGCCGCCCACACCGTGCTGCGCTACGACCACCGCAACCATGGCGGCTCGGAGCGTGTCGCCGGCCCGCTCACCATGCATGCGCTGGCCGACGATGCGGCGGCACTGATCGAGCGCGAAGCAGAGGGGGAGCCGGTGCATTTCGTCGGCCTCTCGATGGGCGGCATGGCCGCGCAGGCGCTGGCGCCGAAGTACCCGCGGCTGCTCAAGAGCGTGGTCATCGCCAACTCGTCGGCGCACTATCCCGACGCATCGCCGTGGCGCACGCGGGTGCAGACGGTCGAGGCGCAGGGCGTCGCGGCCATCGCGCCGGGGGCGGTGTCGCGCTGGCTCACGCCAGCCTATGCCGCCACGCCCGAAGGCGCAGCGGTGGCGCGCCGCCTTCACGACACGCTGGCTGCCACCGACGCGGCAGGCTACATCGCAAGCTGCGATGCGGTCAGCACGATCGACTTTCGCGAAAGCAACCGCCGCATCGCGCTGCCCACGCTGGTGATTGCCGGCACGCACGACGAGGCAACGCCACCTTCGATGTCGGAGGCGATAGCGGCCGCCATTCCCCATGCGCGCCTTGCTGCCATCGATGCGGCGCACCTGAGTGCGGTCGAACGGCCGGCAGAATTCACCGGGCTGCTGATCGATTTCTGGCGCAGCCTCTGATTCGAAAGACCACCCATGACCTCCCGCCTCAAGATCGATTTCGTGTCCGACGTGTCCTGCCCCTGGTGCGCGGTCGGCCTCGGCGCGCTCGAAGCCGCGCTCGAACGCGTGGCGCCGGACGTGCAGGCCGAACTGCGTTTCCAGCCCTTCGAGCTCAACCCGCAGATGCCGAAAGAGGGGCAGGACGCGTTCGAGCATCTGAACCAGAAGTACGGAACCACCCGCGAACAGCAGGCGCAGGGGCGCGAGGCGATCCGCGCGCGCGGCGCTGCGGTGGGGTTCGAATTCCGCGAGCAGGGACGCTCGCGCGTCTACAACACCTTCGATGCGCACCGCCTCATGCATTGGGCCGAACTCGAAGACCTGGCAAAGCAGGTGGCGCTCAAGAAGGGGCTGCTCAAGGCCTGCCACACCGACGGCGAAGACCCGTCCGACCCGGAGGTGCTGGTGCGCCTGGCGGGTGAAGCCGGGCTCGATGTGCAGCGGGCGCGGGCGATCCTGCAGAGCGACGAATACGCCGCCGAAACCCGCGAGCGCGAGCGCCTCTACACCGACGCCGGCATCCACTCGGTGCCTGCCATCATCCTCAACAACCAGCACCTGATCTCGGGGGGCCAGCCGGTGGAAGTGTTCGAACGCGCGCTGCGGCAGATCGCCGGCGCGGCGCCGGCCACGACCGCCTTCGCCTGAAATGAAACACCCCCGAAGCGCCTGCGGCGCCTCCCCTTCGAGGGGGCGATACCGGCGGCCCGGCAAAGCCGGTTCCGCGGTATCCCTGGCATTCGGCCGCGCCGGTTTCGTGCGCTGCGGGTCACGCCACGGCGTGGTGGGCCGCTGAATTGGCATCCATGTTCCAGCAAGGCAATTCCCAACCCTGCGCCGAGCGCTTGCCGATGCCCGCGTCCGACGCGATGTCGGACGCGCAGCGCGCCGCCGCCCAGGCACTCATCGACGGACCGCGCAAGGCGGTGTTCGGCCCCTTCGTGCCGCTGCTGCAAAGCCCGGTGCTGATGCAGCGCATCGGCAGCCTCGGCGAATACCTGCGCTTCGACAGCCAGCTCGATGCGCGCGTGCGCGAACTCGTGACCTGCGCCGTCGCCCGCCATGTCGGCAACCAGTTCGAATGGGTGCTGCACGCGCCGGCGGCCGTCAAGGCAGGCGTGCGTGCCGAAGCCGTCGAGGCGCTGCGGCTCGGCCGGCGTGCGGCGCCGCTCGCCGAAGACGAGCAACTCGCACTGGACTTTGCGCTCGAATTGCTGCAAAACCACGGGGTGAGCGATGCGACGTATGCGGCGGCCGAGTCGCACTTCGGCAAGCAGTCCGTGGTCGAACTCAGTGCGCTGGTGGGCTACTTCGCGATGGTCTGCTGGGTGATGAACGTCGCTCGCACGCCGGTGCAGGGTGCGCAAGGGCAGCCCGGCCTGGACGCGTTTCCGCCCTGAGCGCGCCGAAATCGGCGTCCAATGACAGGACCCTGAAAGGAAAACCCCATGTCCCCACGCGAACGCGCAGAACTCAGGCCCGCACGCGAATGGTTGCTGTGGATTGCGGTCCTGCTCGTGGTGCTGGCGCTGGGCGCCGGGGCCTTCTGGTGGCGGTGGCAGCAGCAGTCTGCGCCACCCGTGCCCGCAGCCACCGCGCCCGGCGTGCAGCAGCCGGAAATCGTGCCGCCTGCCGCACCGCCGCCGGTCGCAGCCCAGGGGCCGCAGCATCCGGTCGATACCGCGGCCGACGCCACGCTGCCCCCGCTGAACAGTGCCGATGCGCAGGTCGAATCGGCACTGGTCGAACTGCTCGGCGGCAAGGCCGTGCTGTCCTTCCTCCAGGTCGACGGTTTCGTCAGGCGTTTCGTCGCCACCGTGGACAACCTGCCGCGCGACCAGGCGGCCGCGCGCATGTGGCCGGTGCACCCGGCGCCCAAGCGCTTCGAGGTAGCCGGCAGCGGCGATGCGCAGGCCGTCGCCCTCGACAACGCGGCACGCTACACGCCCTTCGTGCTGTTCGTCGAATCGGTCGACGCCAAGCGCGCGGCGGCGCTCTACCGCAAGCTCTATCCGCTGTTCCAGCAGGCCTACGAAGAACTCGGCTACCCCGGGCGCTACTTCAACGACCGGCTGGTTGCGGCGATCGACCATCTGCTGCAGGCACCCGAACCCGCAGGCCCGCTGCGGGTGAAGCTGGTCGAACTGAAAGGCGACGAGCCGAGGGACCGCCCCACCATGCGCTACGAATTCGCCGATCCGAAGCTGGAGACCCTGTCGTCGGGCCAGAAGATGCTGATCCGCACTGGCCTGGTCAACGAGCGCCGGCTGAAGGCCAAGCTGCGGGAACTGCGCGGGCTGGTGGCTGCCGGCGCGGCACAGAAGAAGTAAGCCGCCGGACTCACGCGTAGTCGCCCACCGGCACGCAGCTGCAGAACAGGTTGCGGTCGCCATAGACGTTGTCGACCCGTCCGATCGGCGGCCAGTACTTGGCGTCCTTCAGTGCAGCGAGCGGAAACGCACCGAGTTCGCGCGAATAGGGCCGCGCCCATTCGGTTGCGAGCAGGCTGGCGGCGGTGTGGGGCGCATGCTTGAGCGGGTTGTCGTCACGCGGCCAGACGCCTTCCTCGATGCGGCGGATTTCGCCGCGGATCGCGATCATGGCGTCGATGAAGCGATCGAGCTCGGCCAGCGGCTCGCTCTCGGTCGGCTCGACCATCAGCGTGCCGGGCACCGGAAAGCTCAGGGTCGGCGCATGGAAGCCGTAGTCGATCAGCCGCTTGGCCACGTCTTCGGCGGTCACGCCGCTGCTGTCCTTCAACGGGCGCAAGTCGAGGATGCATTCGTGCGCGACATGGCCGTTCGGGCTCGCGTAGAGCGTGGCGTAGTGGTCCTTCAGGCGCGCGCTGATGTAGTTGGCACTGAGGATCGCCGTTTCGGTGGCCGCCTGCAGCCCGGCCGCGCCCATCATCCGGCAGTACATCCAGCTGATCGGAAGCACCGCCGCATTCCCCAGCGGTGCCGCCGACACCGCACCGACGCCGTGCGATGGCACGCCCCCGGTCGCATGGCCCGGCAGATAAGGCACCAGGTCCTCGACCACGCACACCGGCCCGACGCCCGGCCCGCCGCCGCCGTGCGGAATGCAGAAGGTCTTGTGCAGGTTCAGGTGGCTCACGTCGCCGCCGAACTCGCCGGGCGCGGCCACGCCGACCAGCGCATTCATGTTGGCACCGTCCACGTACACCCGGCCGCCGTGCGCATGCACCAGCTCGCACAGCTCCTTCACGCGGGTCTCGAACACGCCGTGCGTGCTGGGGTAGGTGATCATTGCCGCGGCAAGCCTGTCGCCGTACTTCTCGCAGGCGCGTTTCAGGTCGTCCATGTCGACGTTGCCCTGCGCATCGCAGGCCGTCACCACCACCTGCATGCCCACCATCTGCGCGCTCGCCGGGTTGGTGCCGTGGGCGGACGAGGGAATCAGGCAGATGTCGCGATGCGCCTCGCCCTTCGCGGCATGAAAGGCCTTGATGGCCAGCAGCCCCGCGTATTCGCCCTGCGAGCCCGCATTCGGCTGCAGGCTGATGCCGGCATAGCCGGTGGCTTCGCAAAGCCAGGCGCGCAGCTGCACGTCGAGTTGCGCGTAGCCCTGCAGCTGCTCGGCGGGCGCGAACGGATGGATGTTCGCGAACTCGGGCCAGGTGATCGGGATCATCTCGCTGGTGGCGTTGAGCTTCATGGTGCAGCTGCCGAGCGGGATCATGCTGCGGTCGAGCGCCAGGTCCTTGTCGGACAGGCTGCGGATATAGCGCAGCATCGCGGTTTCGCTCTTGTGGGTGTTGAACACCGGATGGGCGAGGAAGGTGCTCGTGCGCCGAAGGTCTTCGGGGATGCGCGGCGCGCTGGTGTCGGCGAGTTCGGCAAAGCGCGGCAGCTGCGCGCCAGCGGGGGCGAACACGGCCCACAGGGCCTCTACATCGGCACGCGTCGTGGTCTCGTCGAGCGAGACGCCCAGGTGATGCTGCAGGCCCTGGCGCAGGTTGATGCCGGCCGCATGGGCGCGCTCATGCACCGTCGGCGTGTCGTCGCCGGTGTCGACGGTGAGCGTGTCGAACGCGCTGGCGTTGGCGAACTTGCGGCCCATCCGCTCCAGGCCCTGCGCCAGCACGTCAGTGAGCGCGGCAACCCGCTGCGCGATGCGGGTGAGCCCTTCCGGCCCGTGATAGACCGCATACATGCTTGCCACCACGGCGGGCAGCACCTGCGCGGTGCAGATGTTCGAAGTGGCCTTCTCGCGCCGGATGTGCTGCTCGCGCGTCTGCAGCGCAAGCCGGTAGGCGGTGCGGCCGTGCACGTCGACGCTCACGCCCACCAGACGGCCGGGCAGGGAGCGCTTGAACTCGTCGCGGCAGGCCAGGTAGGCCGCATGCGGGCCGCCATTGCACATCGGCATGCCGAAGCGCTGGGTGGTGCCGCAGACGATATCGGCATCCCATTCGCCGGGCGGCGCGAGCAGCGTGAGCGCCAGCAGGTCGGCCGCCACGCAGAAGGCGGCGCCGCACTGGTGTGCATGGCCTGCCAGCGGGCGCAGGTCGTGCACCTGGCCGGTGGTGGCCGGGTACTGCGCCAGCGCGCCGAAGAAGTCGCACCGCGCCATCAGGTGCGGCAGGGTCTCGGCCGCCGTGCTGACGATGACCTCGATGCCCAGCGGCGCCGCGCGGGTCTTGATGACTTCGATGGTCTGCGGATGGCAGTCGCCCGACACCAGGAATACGTTGCTCCTGCTCTTGACGCTGCGCTTTGCCAGCGTCATCGCTTCGGCCGCAGCGGTGGCTTCGTCGAGCATCGATGCGTTGGCGATCGCCATGCCGGTGAGGTCGCACACCATGGTCTGGAAGTTGAGCAGCGCCTCCATTCGCCCCTGCGAAATCTCGGCCTGGTAGGGCGTGTAGGCGGTGTACCAGGCCGGGTTTTCAAGCACGTTGCGCAGGATCACGCCGGGCGTGTGGGTGCCGTAATAGCCCTGGCCGATGAAGTTTCTGGCGACCTGGTTTTTCGCCGCCATCGCCTTCAGCTCGGCCAGCGCTTGCGCTTCGGTCGCCGGTGCGGGCAGGCGCATCGGCCGGCTGCGGCGGATCGCCGGCGGCACGATGCCATCGATCAGCTCCGCGCGGGTGGTCGACGCGACGGCAGCCAGCATGCGCGCCTCGTCCGCAGGCTCGATGCCGATATGGCGTGCAATGAATTCGCTGGCGTTTTCCAGATCGTCGAGGGAAGGCAGGGAGGGCTTCGGCATGGAGTGTCAGTTCTCGTCGGCGAATTTCTGATAGGTCGTGGCATCGAGCAGCGCGTCGAGCTGCGCGGGCTCGCTCAGGCGCACCTTGAAGAACCAGCCGTCCGCTTCCGGCGCACTGTTGGCGAGCGACGGATCGGCCCGCAGCGCCTCGTTCACCTCGGTGATCTCGCCCGACACCGGCATGAACACGTCGGCCGCGGCTTTCACCGACTCGACCACGCCGGCGACGTCGCCCTGGCTGAACGTCTTGCCGACGTCCGGCAGGTCGACAAACACCACATCGCCCAGCGCGTCCTGCGCGTGCATCGTGATGCCGACGGTGGCGGTGCCGCCGTCGGCGGGCTGGACCCATTCGTGGTCCTTGGTGTATTTGAGAGTCATGCAAAAGCTCCTTGAAAAAACAATTCAGCCGCGGTGGTAGCGGGCCGGCACGAAAGGCATGGTGCTCACTTCCATCGGCACCGGCTTGCCGCGCACGATGGCCTGGATGCGGGTGCCGGGCTCGGCATAGGCAAGCGCCACATAGCCCATCGCGACCGGCCGGTCGACCGTGGGGCCCAGCAGCCCGCTGGTCACCCGGCCGATGGTGAGCCCTTCGAAGGATTCGAGCGGCGTGCCGTCGCGCACCGGCACGCGCTCCAGCGCCACCAGGCCGACGCGCTTGCGCTTGAGCGTGTTGTGATCGAGGTGGCCTGCCGTACCTGTGGCCGCAGTCAATTGCGCGAGGATCTTCGCCGCGCCGGGAAAGCCGCCTTCGCGCGCACCGCCGGCGCGCCGCACCTTCTGCATCGCCCACTGGAGCGAGGCCTCGACCGGCGTCGTGGTGGTGTCGATGTCGCTGCCGTAGAGGCACAGGCCCGCTTCGAGCCGCAGCGAGTTGCGCGCGCCCAGGCCGACCGGCGCCACCTCGGGTTGCGCGAGCAGCAACCGGGCCAGCGCATCGGCATCGGCTGCGGCCACCGAGATCTCGAAGCCGTCTTCGCCGGTGTAGCCGCTGCGTGTCGCGAAGGCCGCGATGCCGCCGATCTGCACCGCGCCGCCGGTCATGAAGACGAAGCGCTCGATGCCGGGCGACAGGCGGGCGAGCACCGCTGCCGCCTGCGGGCCCTGCAAGGCCAGGAGTGCATGGCCGGGCATCGGCACCACCTGGCAGCGGTCGCCGATCCTTGCGGCGATGTGTGCGATGTCGGCCTGCTTGCAGGCGCCGTTCACGATCACGAACAGCGAGTCGTGCCCCTCGTTGAAGAACATCAGGTCGTCGAGGATGCCGCCTTCGTCGTCGAGCAGCAGGCCATAGCGCTGCTTGCCCGGCGCAAGACCGATCACGTCGACCGGCATCAGGGTTTCGAAGGCGGCAGCGGCATCGGCACCGCAAAGCCGCAGTTGCCCCATGTGCGAAATGTCGAACAGGCCGGCGGCCTGCCGGGTGTGCCGGTGCTCGGCCATCAGGCCGGCGGGGTACTGAACCGGCATCGAATAGCCGGCAAAGGGCACCATGCGGGCGCCGAGCTCGACATGCAGGTCGAACAGGGGTGTCTTTTGCAGATCGTCGGAAGCGGCGGCCAATGCGTTCTCCAGGGGCAGTCTCGATCCATGGCGCATGCCATGGGCCACCCCTGCTGTCCGCTCTACCTGAGAGATTCGCCCCACGATCGGGGTTTGCTCCTTCGGTGGACGGCCGCTGCGCTGTGCGGGGCCGCCTCTCTCCAGCAAGGCAACGCCCGGGAATACGGGCGCTTCGTCAGTCCTTTCTGCCTGAGCGTTCGGGCGCCGTTGTGCACGGTGCCTGCGCCTTCGGCGGCCCCGCACGCGGGGCTCTCTCCTGACCTGGGCGAGTGTAGTGGATCGAGGCCCGAACGAGGCTATGAGTGCGCTTGCCGCATTCGGCGCAACAGCAGCTTTTCCCACAGCTTGTCTGAGACGAGTTGCGCGCTCCGCTTGATGTGTTCCCGCGCGTTGCGCGCGTCATAGGGCGAGCGGATGTCGGCACCGAGCTGGCGCGCGCGCGCGCTGAGCATGCTTTCCGAAAGGCAGCAGCGCGCCTTCATGCGCAGGTCGCCGAAGTTCTCCGGAGACAGCGGCGTTGCCTTGTGCCACTCGCGGGACCACTTCAGGCGCCGCTGGCGGGCCGGATCGCTGTCGTCCTTGAGCAGCCAGGCCGAAATGAAGTCGGCATAGCCGGCGTCGACCTCGTCGCGGTACAGGCCGGCGCCGGGTTCGAAACGATCGCGCACGAGCGAGTCGAGCAGCTCGTTGTCGGGCGAGAGCTTGCCGAGCCGCTGGCGCAGGTTTCCGTTCATCGCGAAACAGTAGGTGGCAACCCATTCGAGCAAGGGCCCGAGCGGCGTCGGCGTTGAAGCCGGAAAGGCATTGATCTCGCCGAAGAGCCATGGTCCTGGATGCGCCCCGAGGTGGCGGGCCTCGCCGGCCCAGCGGGCGGCTCTCTGTTCGCTCCAGGCATGGTTCCAGGCCACGGTGTCGTTGGTGAATATCCAGAGCTCGGGTTCGTCGCCTTGCGACAGCGCGGCGGACACGCCCCGGTCCCAGCCCGAGAACTCCCGGTTCGAGTTGTCGCCGGACACCAGAAGGCCGTGGCCGAATTCGGCGTCGCGGAAAGACTCGTCGGCCGCCGTCCTGGCGTTGTCGACGACGACCAGCTTTGCCCGATCCTCGTCGCGCACAAGGCTTTTTCTCAGCATGCGCAGCAGCGCGAGAGAACGATCTCGGCGCTCGGAGCCGTATTCCAGATGCACAAAGCAGTAATTTGCCATCCCTCGATTTTGTCGGATGGGGACGGATCAGGAAGTCGCTACTTGGCGTAGGCGAAATCCCGCAAGGCGAGCGAAACGCGCGCGAACGTCATTTGAATCCGAGCGCCCGCGGCAGCCACGTGCTCAGCGCCGGCACGAAGGTGAGTAGCATCAGGACCACGCCGTGCGCCCACAGGAACGGCACGAGTTCGCGAACCAGCTGCGACATCGGCACCTTGGAGACGTTGCAGGTCACGAACAGGAGGCCGCCGACCGGTGGCGTGATCATGCCGAGGGTGAGGTTGAAGATCACGATCATCGCAAAGTGGACCGGATCGACGCCCAGCTTGATGGCCACCGGCGCCAGGATCGGCGCCAGCACCATCACGCCAGGCAAGGGTTCGATGAAGATGCCGAAGAGCAGGAGGAAGATGTTCACGATGATGAGGAACATCCAGGGCGAAAGGTTCATGCCGATCAGCCACTCGGCCAGCTGCTGGGGGATTCCTTCGATGGTGAGAATCCAGGCGAAGGACGCCGACAGGCCGATGATGATCAGCACCGAGGCCGACAGCAGCGCCGATCGCGAGAGGATGTCCGGCAGCGCCTTCCATTCGAGCGTGCGGTAGACGAACTTGCCACAGACGAGCGCATAGAACACCGCCACCACCGAGGCCTCGGTGGGCGTGAACCAACCGGCTCGCATGCCGCCCAGGATGACCACCGGCAGCAGGATGGCGGGGATGGCCTTCCACGTCGTCAGCAACACCTCGCGCCACGGCGGCATGCCGCCGTCGCCGCGGTAGTTGCGCTTCTTGGAAACATGGAAGTTCACCGCGCACATCGCCGCGGCAATCAGCAGGCCGGGCAGGAGGCCGGCGGCGAAAAGGCTCCCGACCGAGACGTTGTCGTCCTGCAGCGCATAGATGATCATGATGATCGAGGGCGGAATGATCGGGCCGACGATGGCGGTCGAGGCCGTAAGCGCCGCTGCGTAGGATCGGTCGTACCCGGCCTTGTCCATCATCTTGATGAGCATCGAGCCGGGCCCGGCGGCGTCGGCGAGTGCCGAGCCCGAAATGCCGGAGAAGAAGGTGAGCGAAACGACGTTGGTATACCCAAGCCCGCCGCGCCGGTGACCCACGAACTGGCCGGCGAAGCGAAGCAGGACTTCGGTCAGCGAACCGCCGCTCATGAGCTCGGCCGCCAGGATGAAAAAGGGCACTGCCATCAGCGGAAAGCTGTCGATGCCGGTGAAGGTTTCCTTCAGCAGCACCATCAGCGGATAGGACTCGGCCAGGATCAGAGTGGCTGCCGTCGCCAGGCCCAGCGCAAACGCCACCGGCACGCCGAGCGCCAGAAACAGGCAGGCCGACAGGATCAGGATGATGCTGGCGTTCATAGCGAGGCGCTCGCGGTGGCGTCGAAGTGCGCGTCGGAGGCAAACTCGCGCTTCAGCACGTAGTCGCGCACGATCAGCAGCCAGTGGACGATGAGCAGCATGCCGCCGATCGGCATTGCGCTGTAGATGTAGGCAAAGGGAATCTGGGTGACGGCGGTCAGCTGGAACATGGTGCGTCCCATGTAGAGCCAGCCATACCAGACCATGAAGCCGAAAAAGGCGAACAGCAAGGCCGCGACGATGGCGCGCACCGCAATGCCGCCCCTGGCCGGCAGCGCGTCCTGCAGGTTCTCAACGGCGATATGGCCGCCGTAGCGCAGGACCGGACCTGCGCCGAGGAAGGTCAGCCAGATCATCATGTGGCGCGAGACTTCCTCGGCCCATTCGAGCGAATTGCTTGTCAGATAGCGCATCGCGACGTTGATGAAGATGATGACCGACATCGAGCCGAGCAACAGGATGAGGGCCCAGCGATTCGCGGCAAGAAAGTAGTGCTCGAAGGTTTTCATGAAGAAACGCCCGGTGCCATGAAAGGCTCACCGGGCGGGTAGTTGGGAACGGAAGGGACGCTTACTTGACGTCGCTGATCTTCTTGATGTTGTCTGCGCCGAACTCCTTGGCATAGCCAGCGTAGGCCGGCTTGAGCGCTTCGCGGAAGGCGCTGCCATCGACGGTGCGAGTGACCTTCATGCCGTCTTTCTCGAGTTGGGCGATGCCGTTTGTTTCGTCGTCGTTGACTTTCTTGCGCTGGGCGCCGCCCGCCTTTTTGGCGGCCTCGACGAAGACCTTCTTGTCGGCGTCGGAAAGTTTGTTCCAGACCTTGGGCGACAGCAGCAGCAGCGCAGGCGAGTAGACGTGTCCGGTGAGCGACAGGTGCTTTTGCACCTGCGCGAACTTGGAGGAAAGGATGACGGGGATCGGGTTCTCCTGTCCGTCGACGGTGCCTTGCTGCAGGGCGCCGAACAGCTCCGGAAAGGCCATCGGGGTCGGCAGGATGCCGAAGGTGCGGTAGCCGTCCATGTGCACCTTGTTTTCCATCGTGCGCATCTTCAGACCTGCGGCATCGGACGGCTTCACGATGTCTCGCTTGCTGTTGGTCATGTGGCGAAAGCCGTTCTCGGTCCAGGCCAGCGCGATGATGCCCTTGCTCGGAAACTTCGCAAGGATGTCCTGGCCGATCGGGCCGTCCATCACCTTGCGCGCATGGTCGTAGTCGCGAAACAGGAACGGGATGTCGACGATCTTGACTTCAGGAACGAAATTGCCCACCGGGCCGGTCGAGGTGTTGACGAGGTCCTGCGTGCCGAGCTGAACGGCCTCGATCTGCTCGCGCTCGCCGCCGAGCGCCGAGCTGGGGAAGTGCTGGCACTTGTAGCGGCCCTGCGTGCCTTTTTCGACCTCGTCGCAGAACGTCGTGGAGCCGACGCCGTAGTGCGACTCCTTGGTGGTGGCGTAGCCGATCTTCAGCGTGGCCGTCTGGGCGAAGGCGCTGGTACCGAGGGCGAGGGAAAGGCAGGCGGCGAGGGTGCCGAGTTTCATGGTGTCTCCGGAGGGTTTGGGAATTCGCGTTCGACTATGCCCCAACAAGGCCTTCGCGCTCGTCGGGATTTCCACGGACGGGGGCGTGCCTACATCCCCACGTAGTTCGGTCCGCCGCCGCCTTCGGGCGTGACCCACACGATGTTCTGCGTCGGGTCCTTGATGTCGCAGGTCTTGCAGTGGACGCAGTTCTGCGCATTGATCTGCAGCCGCTCCTTGCCGTCGCCATCGGGCACGAATTCGTAGACGCCGGCGGGGCAGTAGCGGCTCTCCGGTCCCGCGTATTCGGGCAGGTTGATCTCGGTCGGCACTGCAGCATTCTTGAGCGTCAGGTGCGCGGGCTGGTTCTCTTCATGGTTGGTGTTGCTGATGAAGACGGAGGAAAGGCGGTCGAAGGTCAGCTTGCCGTCGGGCCTGGGATAGACGATCTTCCTGCTTGCCGACGCGCGCTTGAGCCTTTCGTGGTCGCCCTGCTTGCGGTGGATGGTCCACGGGATCTTCCCGCGCAGCACCAGCTGCTCGATGCCGGTCATGAGCGTGCCGACCGTCAGGCCCTTCTTGAACCACTGCTTGAAGTTGCGCGCCTTGTGCAGTTCGGCATGCAGCCAGCTCTTCTCGAAAGCGGCGGGGTAGGCGCTGAGTTCGTCGTGCTGCCGCCCGGCCGTCAGTGCATCGAATGCGGCTTCGGCCGCAAGCATGCCGGTCTTGATCGCGGCATGGCTGCCCTTGATGCGGCTCGCGTTCAGGTAGCCGGCTTCGCAGCCCACCAGCACGCCGCCCGGAAACACCGTCTTGGGCAGAGAGAGCAGGCCGCCCGCCGTGATGGCGCGCGCGCCATAGCTCAGGCGCTTGGGTGCCTTCAAGCCCTTGTCCTGGCCCTCGAAGTACCAGCGGATGTTGGGATGGGTCTTGAAGCGCTGGAACTCCTCGAATGGGCTCATGTGCGGATTCTGGTAGTCGAGCCCGACCACGTAGCCGATCACCAGCTGGTTGTTCTCGGCGTGGTACACGAACGAGCCGCCATAGGTGTCCGAAGGCAGCGGCCAGCCGGCGGTGTGGACGGCAAGCCCCGGCTCGTGGCGGGCGGGATCGATCTCCCACAGTTCCTTGATGCCGATGCCGTAGCTCTGCGGGTCTTTGCCGTCGTCGAGCTTGTACCGGGCAATGAGCTGGCGGCCGAGATGGCCGCGCGAGCCTTCGGCGAATACGGTGTACTTGCCATGCAGTTCCATGCCGAGCTGGAAGTTCTCGGTCGGCTCGCCGTCCTTGCCGATGCCGAGATTGCCGGTGGCCACGCCGCGCACCTTGCCGTCTTCGGTATAGAGCACCTCCGCTGCCGGGAAGCCGGGAAAGATCTCGACGCCGAGGCCCTCGGCCTGCTGCGCCAGCCAGCGCACCACGTTGCCCAGGCTCACGATGTAGTTGCCGTGGTTGTGGAAGTTCGAAGGCAAGAGAAAGTTCGGCGTACGCGTGGCGCCGGTCTCGCTCAGCATGAGGAAGGTGTCCTGGGTGACAGGCTGGTTCAGCGGCGCACCGAGTTCTTCCCAGTCGGGCAGCAGTTCGAACAAGGCGCCGGGGTCCATGATGGCGCCCGACAGGATGTGCGCGCCTGGCTCGGAGCCTTTCTCGAGCACCACCACCGATATCTCCTTGTCGTGGGCGGCGGCAAGCTGCTTCAGGCGGATCGCGGTCGCAAGTCCGGCCGGGCCGGCGCCCACACCACGACGTCGTATTCCATGGCTTCGCGGGGTCCGAACTGGGCGAGTATTTCGTCATGCGTCATGTGGGGTCTCGTCGATAATGGTTTTGAAGGTGCGAGGCACTGCGGCACTGCGGTGGGCCGTTTTTATTTTAGGCCCCGCACACATCGCAGGCGGCCGTCACATCGGTGACTTCAACAGGACCTCTTCATGGCTTACAGCATCGATCTCTCCGGCCGCGTGGCCTTTGTCACCGGCGCATCCAGCGGCCTGGGCGCACAGTTTGCCAAGACGCTGGCGCGCGCCGGCGCGGCGGTGGTGCTAGCCAGCCGGCGCACCGACAAGCTAAAGGAGCTGCGCGCGCGCATCGAAGGCGAGGGCGGCGATGCCCACGTGGTCGAACTGGACGTGACCGACATCGACAGCATCAAGGCCGCGGTGGCGCGCGCCGAAACCGAAGTCGGCCCTATCGACATCCTGGTGAACAACTCGGGCGTGAGCACCACGCAGAAGCTCGAAGACGTCAAGCCGGCGGACTACGACTTCGTCTTCGATGCCAACGTGAAGGGCTCCTTCTTCGTCGCGCAGGAAGTGGGCAAGCGAATGCTGGCGCGCGCGAAGGGCGCGGCGCCCGGCACCTACATCGGCGGGCGCATCGTCAACATCGCGTCGGTGGCCGCACTCAAGGTGATGCCGAAGATCGGCGTCTACTGCATGAGCAAGGCGGCGCTGGTGCAGATGACGAAGGCGATGGCGCTCGAATGGGGCCGCTTCGGCATCAACGTGAATGCGCTGTGTCCGGGCTACATCACGACCGAGATCAACGAGGAGCATTTCGCTTCCGAGGACGGCCGCAAGCTGGTCGGCATGCTGCCGCGCAAGCGTGTCGGCAAGCCGGAAGACCTGGACGCGCTGATCGTGCTGCTCGCGAGCGGCGAGAGCCATTTCATCAATGGCGCCGTGATCGCGGCCGACGACGGCTTCGCCCTGTGATGCACATCGAGACCGGCCGATGAGAATCGAGATTCCCGAAGCCAAGAAGCTCGTCTACGAGATGACGATCGCCATCCGCTGGGGCGACATGGATGCGATGGGACACCTGAACAACGCGAGCTACTTCCGCTATCTGGAGACGGCGCGCATCGACTGGTTCCACTCGCTGGGCGTTCCCCCGTCGCCGGAAGGGCAGGGCATGGTGATCGTCAATGCCTTCTGCAATTTCTACAGGCAGCTGGAGTATCCGGGCGACGTGCTGCTCAGGATGTACGTGAGCGACCCGGGCCGCACCACTTTCGAGAGCTGGGGCACCATGGCCCGCGCCGATGCGCCCGATGTGATCTGCGCCGCCGGCGGCGCGACCACCATCTGGGTCGATTTTCCGAAGCAGAAATCGCTGCCGCTGCCCGACTGGCTGCGCGAGATCGTCAGCTGACGCCGGCTCAGGCTGCGGCGAGAACGATGCGCGCCTCGAACCCGTGCGCCGCGCCTTGCGGCGGCGACGCCAGTTCGAGCCTTGCGCCGTGCTTCTCGACGATGGTGCCGACGATCGACAGGCCGAGCCCGTAGCCGGCACGGTCGGTGCTTTGGCGCACGTGCCGCTCCTTCAGTGTGCGCAGCTCGGCGGTATCCACGCCCGCACCGAAGTCGCGCACGGCCAGCGTGCAGGGCGCCATCACCTCCAGCACCACGCGGCCGCCGCCGTAGCGCAGTGCGTTCTCGATCAGGTTGCGCACTGCGATCGCCAGCGCATCCACATCGCCGAGCGCGACCGGCGCATCGGTGTCGGGCACCTTCAGCGTCAGCCGTTCGTTCACCTTCGGGTCTTGCCAGAACTCCTGCGCCACCGTGCCGGCGAGCTGGACAAGATCGATCTTCGCGCGGGTGAACGATGCGCCGGATTCGGCCCGCGACAGCTGCAGCAGCTTCTCGGTGCGGTGGCCGAGCAGCTGCAGCGCATCGAGCGCGGCCTGCACGTCTTCGCGCCGCAGGTCGTGTTCGAGCGCCGTCTGCAGCCGCAGCCGGGCCGAAGCCAGCGGCGTGCGCAGTTCGTGCGCCGCGTTGGCGGCCAGCGCACGTTCGACATCGAGCGCATGCGACAGGCGCTCCAGCAGCCGGTTGACATGGTCGCCGACCGAGCGCAGTTCCTGCGGCAGGCCCGGCAGCCGGATCGAGCGCAGGTCGGTGCCGCTGCGCTGTTCGATCTCGCCGGCGAGCTGCTGCAGCGCGCGCAGTTCGGTACGAGCCACGTTGCGCAGAACCAGCGCAAGCAGCGGCAGCACCGCACCCAGCGGAATGATCAGGCCGAACAGGGTGCGGTTGAGTGCGGTGCGGCGCTCGTCCAGCGGATCGGCCACCTGCAGGAACAGGCCGAGCGACGGATGCCGCACGGTGTAGATCCGCCATGCCGACGCATTGGCGAAGCCCGCCGCCAGCGGCACGTCGAACGCATTGCCCGGCGCCTCGGCCGAGCGCAGCAGCACCTGCTCGTGCAGGTCGACCACCTGGTAGACCACTGCATCGCCCGGAAAGAGCTGCGGCGGCGCGACCAGCGGCCCGCGCGCGCCGTTGCGGCTGCTGCGCTCGGTGGTGAGCTTGCCAAGCTCCTGCACGGCCAGGTCGAACATGCGGTGCGATACCTCGACCAGTTCGTTGTCGAAGTTGTGATTGATCTCGCGGTCCACGTACCAGACCACGCCGAGCACGCACAGCAGCCAGACGCCGCCGACCCACAGGATCAGCGTTCGCGTCAGGCGGCCCGCGAGCGTGTCGCGCGGCTTCATTCGTCTTCTTCCTCGGGCGAGAACGAAAGCCGGTAGCCGAGCCCGCGCAGCGTCTGGATGTGGCTGCGCCCGAGCTTGCGGCGCAGGCGGCTCACGAACACTTCGAGCGTGTTGCTGTCGGCCTCGTCGCCAAAGCCGTACAGCGCGTCGGCCAGGTTCTCGCGCGTGTGGATGCGCTCAGGGCGCGTCGCCATCACCCGCAGCAGCGCCCATTCCTTCTGCGTGAGCGTCACCGGCAGTCCGTCCTTGCGCACCAGCTCGCGCGCCAGGTCGATCTCGAGCGTGCCGAGCTGCAGCACGGGCGAGCTGGAACTGCTGCGCCGCCGCTCGACCGCGCGCAGCCGCGCCAGCAGTTCCGCCGGGTCGTAGGGCTTGATGAGGTAGTCGTCGGCGCCGGCATCGAGTCCGCGGATGCGGTCGGTCACCTGGTCGCGCGCGGTGAGCACGATCACGATCGGCCGATCGCGCAGCGCACGCACGGTCGGCAGCAGGCTCAGGCCTTCGCCATCGCCTAGGTGAAGGTCGAGCAGCACGGCCGCGTACTGCACCGCCGCCAGCGCCGCGCGCGCCTGTGCGAGGCCGGGCGCCACGTCCACCACGAAGGCCTTGGCGACCAGGTAGCTGCAGACCGCGCTTGCCAGCGCAGCATCGTCCTCGACCAGCAATATCCGCACGTCGGCATCCTTTCTCTCGAAGCCGACGAGTCTAGGGTGAAGCGGTCGTGCCCGGCTTTCGGCGTGCTTCAGGCTGCGTTCAGGCTGCGCGGTTAGCGTGGCCGCCGCATGACCCGCCCCGCCGCCCGTCCGCTCGCCTGGACGCTCCTGACGCTCGGCCTGATCCTGCTCTGGGACGCCGCCAGTTTCGACCTTGCGCTTGCCGGCGTGGCCGGCACGCCGATGGGCTTTCCGCTGCGCGGAAACTGGTTTCTCGTGCAGGTGATGCACGAGGGCGCGAAGGCGTTGAGCTGGTTGACGGTGCTCGCGCTCTTGGCAGGCATCCGCTGGCCGGTGGGCATCCTGCGCCGGCTTGCACTGCGCGAAAGAGCGCAGCTCGCGTTCACGGTGCTGGCGTCGGTGTTGGTGGTGTCGCTCGTCAAGTACGCGAGTCACACGAGCTGTCCGTGGGACTTGCGGGCGTTCGGCGGCATCGCCGGCTATGCGTCGCACTGGTCGTGGGGCGCGCGCGACGGCGGTCCGGGCGGATGCTTTCCGGCCGGGCATGCGTCGGCGGCCTTCGCCTATGCCGGCGGATGGTTCGCCTTCCGGCGCACCTCGCCCGCCATGGCGCGTGGTTGGCTGATCAGTGCGCTTGCCGCCGGCTTGCTGCTGGGCCTGGGCCAGCAATTGCGCGGCGCCCACTACATGAGCCACACGCTGTGGACGGCCTGGGTCTGCTGGGCAACGGCGTTCGCCGTCGATGCCGCCGTCAACCTGAACGAATCCTGAGGCGTGCGTTCAGCGAGTCTTCAGTCCCGGTTTTCAGACTCGCCGGATGCCCGGTACATCGCTTCAACCCCTGCCTCTCCTTTCACGCCGACCGGCGGCGCGCTCCGCGCGCAGCGTCGTGGTCTGGCTGAGCCTGTACCTGGCCTGCGCCACCAACTGGCCGCTGTGGAGCGAGCTGGCCCGCATCGGCGGCGCACCGAGCACCTACCTGCCGTCCATCGCGCTGATGGCGCTGCTCACCGCCTGCGGGAGCGTCGCACTGCTGTCGCTCACGGCGTGGTCGCGCGGCATGAAGCCGCTCTGGCTCGCCATCGTCGTGCTGGCGGCGGTGGCCCAGCACTACATGATGGAGTACCGCATCGTGCTGGACCCCACCATGCTGGCCAACGCGATGCAGACCGATGCGCACGAGGCGCGCGACCTATTGAGCTGGCGCCTGCTGTACGACGTGCTGCTGGTCGCGGTGCTGCCGACCTGGGTGTTGTGGTGTGTTCCGATCGTTCCCATGCGGCCCGCATCGCAGGTCTGGCGCAACGCGCTGCTGCTGGTGGCGGCCATCGTGCTGGCAGCCACGGCAGCCACCGCGATGAACCGGCAACTCGCGCCGTTGATGCGCAACAACGTCCACCTGCGCTACATGATGAACCCGCTCGCGAGCATCTACTCGGCGACTTCAGTGGTGGTGAAGCCGATGTTCATGCACAGCCGCAAACTGCTTCCGCTTTCCGGCGATGTGGCGCTGGGCGCAAGCTACGCGGCGCAAGCCCGGCCGCCGCTCTTCGTGCTGGTGGTCGGCGAGACGGCGCGCGCCGACCATTTCGCGCTCAACGGCTATGCGCGCGACACCACGCCCGAGCTGGCGGCGCGCGGCGTACTGAGTTGGAGCGACGTGCATTCCTGCGGCACCAACACGCTGGCTTCGGTGCCGTGCATGTTCTCGCCGCTCGGCAGGGCGGGTTTCGAAGCACGCAAGGACGATCACCAGAATCTTATGGACGTGCTGCAGGCCGCCGGGCTCAGCGTGTTCTGGCTCGACAACCAGCCCGGTGGCTGCAAGGGCGTGTGTGACCGGGTGCCGCACGCATCGGCTTTCGACGGGCTGGATGCAGCCGTGAAAAGCGCGCTGTGCGACGGCGATGAATGCCTCGACGACGTCATGCTCAGGGGCCTCGACGACCGGTTGGCTGCGCTGCCCGCCGAGCGCCGCGGCAAGGGCGTGGTGCTGGTGATGCACCAGATGGGAAGCCATGGCCCGGCCTACTACAAGCGCTCGGCGGCCGACGCGAAGCGCTTCCTGCCCGAATGCAGAACCAACGCACTGGCCGAATGCAGCCACACCGAGCTGGTGAACGCCTACGACAACTCGATCGCGCAGACCGATCGCTTTCTGGCCAGCACGATCGACTGGCTGAAGGCGCAGTCGAAGAACTACGACCCGGCCTTGCTCTACCTGAGCGACCACGGCGAATCGCTGGGCGAGTACGGACTGTTCCTGCACGGCGTGCCCTACAGCTTCGCGCCGGAGGTGCAGAAACATGTGCCGATGGTCTCTTGGCTGGGCGAGGGCATGAACGCGCGCGCCCGGTTGTCGCCGCCCTGCATGGAAGCCGGCCTGGACACGCCGCTGACGCACGACAACCTCTATCACACCGTGCTCGGGCTGATGGACGTGGCCACGCCGACCTACAAGCCGGCGCTGGATGCATTCGCGTCCTGCCGCGGCCATGCGGCGGGCGCCTGAGCGCTGCTACTTCTTTTCGCGCGGCACCCGGCCCATCAGAAAGAACTCCGGGTTCGGCTGCATGCCGGCAAAGCTGGCCATGCGGTTCGACAGGCCGAAGAAGGCGGTGATGGCGGCGATGTCCCAGATGTCTTCGTCGCTGAATCCGTGGGCATGGAGCGGCGGAAAGTCGCTGTCGTCGATCTCCTGCGAACGGTCGCACACCTTCATCGCGAAGTCGCACATCGCGCGCTGGCGCGGTGTGATGTCGGCCTTGCGCCAGTTCACCGCAACCTGGTCGGCAACCAGTGGTTTCTTCTCGTAGATGCGCAGCAGCGCGCCGTGCGCGACCACGCAGTAGAGGCACTGGTTGGCCGCGCTGGTGGCGGTGACGATCATCTCGCGGTCGCCCTTGGTCAGGGAGCCTTCTTCCTTCTGCATCAGCGCATCGTGGTACGCAAAAAAGGCGCGCCACTCGGCCGGCCGGCGGGCGAGCGCGAGGAACACATTGGGCACGAAGCCGGCTTTCTCCTGCACGTCGAGCACCGCGGTGCGGATGTCTTCGGGAAGGTCCTTCAGTTCGGCGAGGGGGTAGCGTGGTGTGGTCATGTGGTCTCCTTCGGATCTTTTGTCGGCCATCATGGGGAGGGCAGCACGGCCATGTCGCTCTCGTCCTTGAGGCCGATGCCGGTCAGCCCGCGGCGCAGCGCTTCGCCCAGCAGCCACGCAAGCCTGAATGCGGCGGCGTCGCAGGGCAGGCCTTCGGGCCGGACGTTCGAGATGCAGTTGCGCTCGGCATCGTGCCGGCCGCGACGCGGCGCATGGGTAACGTAGATGCCAAGGCTGTCCGGCGAGCTGAGGCCGGGCCGTTCGCCAATCAGCATGATCGACAGGCGCGCGTCGAACAGCTCGGCCACTTCGTCGGCAAGCGCGACCCGCGCCTGCGTCGCGATGACGATCGGCGCGAGGCGCAGCCCGGTGTCGAGGTGCGGTCGCAATGCGGTCAGCAGCGGCACCGAATGGCGCGCGACGGCGAGGGACGACAGTCCGTCGCCAATGACGATGCAGATGTCGCACGGCGTGCCTGCCTGCGTGCGCAAATCCTGCGCATCGTCGGCATCGAGCTGCCGGCCGAGGTCGGGCCGGCGCAGGTACGCAGTGCGGTCGGGCGCACGGCTGCGCACCTGCGCAGCATCCCAACCTGCGGCTTGCAGGTCGGCCTGCAGCGCCTGCACGTCGAGCGGCGCATGGATCGCATCGCGCGCCATGGCATGCGCCCAGCCGAAGCGCAGCACCTCGTCGGTCGGCATGCCTGCCCCCGCGCGGCCCAGCGCCAGGCGCGCTGTAGTGGCGCTGCGCCAGTCGCGCCAGGGGCTCGGCGTTACAGCGTCGCCGGTCATGCCGTGAGCGCCTTCAGCCCGCCCATGCCGGCAAGCAGATGGTTGGAAGAGGGCGCCTGCAGCCGGCCCGCCGCATCGGTGATCTGCATGCGGCGAAGCCAGGCCTCGAACTCGGGCGCTCGCGCGAGGCCCAGCGTCTCGCGCAGGAACAGCGCGTCGTGGAACGAGGTGCTCTGATAGTTGAGCATCACGTCGTCGGCGCCCGGCACGCCCATGATGAAGTTGATGCCGGCGGTGCCCAGCAGCACCAGCAGGTTGTCCATGTCGTCCTGGTCGGCTTCGGCATGGTTGGTGTAGCAGACGTCGCAGCCGATCGGCAGGCCCAGCAGCTTTCCGCAGAAATGGTCTTCCAGGCCGGCGCGGATGATCTGCTTGCCGTCGTAGAGGTACTCCGGGCCGATGAAGCCGACCACCGTGTTGATGAGGAGCGGCTGGTAGCGGCGCGCGAGCGCATAGGCGCGCGCCTCGCAGGTCTGCTGGTCGACGCCGAAGTTCGCATCGGCCGACAGCGCACTGCCCTGGCCGGTTTCGAAGTACATGAGGTTGTCGCCCAGCGTGCCGCGCTTCTGCGCGAGAGCGGCGGCATAAGCCTCGTCGAGCAGCGCAGTCGTGACGCCGAAGGAGCGGTTGGTCTTTTCGGTGCCGCCGATCGACTGGAACACGAGGTCGACCGGTGCGCCGGCCGCAGCGAGCTTCAGCGTGTTCGTGACGTGCGTCAGAACGCAGCTCTGGGTCGGTATCTCGAAGCGCTGGATCACCTCGTCGAGCATGCGCAACAGATCGCCCAGGACCGCCATGCTGTCGGACGCCGGATTGAGGCCGATCACCGCATCGCCGGCGCCCATCAGCAGGCCGTCGAGCGTGGACGCCGCCACGCCGCGCAAGTCGTCGGTCGGATGGTTGGGCTGCAACCGCACCGACAGATGGCCGGGCAGGCCGATCGTGTTGCGAAAACGCGTGACCACGCTGCACTTGCGCGCCACCGCGATCAGGTCCTGGTTGCGCATCAGCTTGGACGCCGCCGCCGCCATTTCGGGCGTGATGCCGGGGGCCAGCGCAGTCAGTGCGTTGGTGGTCGACTGCTCGGACAGCAGCCAGTTGCGGAAGTCGCCCACCGTCAAATGCGCCACCGGTGCGAACGCCGGCGCGTCGTGCCCGTCGATGATGAGACGGGTGATGTCGTCGTCCTCGTAGGGAACCAGGGCTTCGTTCAGGAACTGCTTGAGCGGCGTTTCGGCCAGCACATGGCGCGCCGCCATCCGCTGCTGCGCCGTGGAGGCGCCGATGCCCGCCAGGCAGTCGCCCGAGCGCGCGGGGCTCGCGAAGGCCATGACCTGCTTCAGGTCGTCGAACGAGAAGGTCTGAGAAGCGATCGTGGTCCGGTAGCGCACGCCGCAATAATGGACCGCTTTCACTAAATCATTCAAGGAGTTCTCGTGCGTTTCTTCTTTCGTGTTTCTGCCGCATCGCTGTTGTCGCTCTGTGCGTCGTCCGCTGCGTGGGCCCAAGGTGCCCCGGTCACCACGCCCACCGGCCTCGTCTATCAATCGTTGAAGGAGGGCAGCGGTGCATCGCCGGCCGCCACCGATGTCGTCAAGGTGCACTACCGCGGCACCTTTCCCAACGGCGGCAAGGAGTTCGACAGCTCCTACAAGCGCAACGAGCCGACCGAGTTTCCGCTCAATGGCGTGATCCCGTGCTGGACCGAAGGCGTGCAGAAGATGAAGCCCGGTGGCAAGGCCAAGCTGACCTGCCCGCCCGCCATCGCCTACGGCACGCGCGGCGCGGGCGCCGTGATTCCGCCCAATGCCACTTTGGACTTCGAGATCGAGTTGATTTCGGTCACCAAGCGCTGAGTCCGTGCGGCCCGGCGCGGGCCGCGCTCAGCCAGGCTGGTACTGGTACAGCCAGGTCTCCGATAGCGTCTGCTCGCCGTTCTTCAGATACAGGCGCATGTCGACCGGCTCGTTGCCTTCGGACGTGAAGTCGAACTGCGCCCGCCAATGGCCGGACACGCCGTTGGGCACGGCTTCGGAGAACACGTAGGAGAACTTCCCTCGTGAAGCGGTCAGCACGAGTTCGGGCTTGGTGCCGAAGGGCAGCGACGCGAGCGGCGTGCCGATGAACTCGACCATGAACTTGCGCACGCCCGGCGGCCGCGGCTGCCCCGGCTGTCCGCCCCGGCCCAGCCGGGTGGCGACGCAGCGCGCGAGCGGCGAAGGGAAGGGTTCTTCCGCCGTCCAGTGCAGCCGGTACTTGAGGTTGTAGCTCGAGCCCGCCGTGGCCGGTGCCTTGGGCACCCAGCAGGCGAGGATGTTGTCGTGGATCTCGTCGTCGGTGGGTATCTCGATCAGCTGCACCGCGCCTTCGCCCCAGTCGCCCTGCGGTTCGACCCACAGGCTGGGGCGCTTCTCGTAGAACACGCCGTCCTGGTAATGGTCGAACAGGCGGTCGCGCTGCAGCAGGCCGAAGCCGCGCGGGCGCGTGTCGGCAAAAGACGAGGCCCGCGTCTGCGTCGGGTTGTTCAGCGGTCGCCAGATGCGCTCGCCGGCGCCGTTCCAGATCGCCAGGCCGTCGGAGTCGTGCACTTCGGGCCGCCAGTCGATGCCGGTCTTGATCTTTTCGGAGTACCAGTACATCGACGTCAGCGGCACCAGGCCGAGGCGGCCCACGTCGCAGGAAGAGGCGCGCCTCGATGTCCATCAGCACCGCGCGACCGCGCTGCATCACGAACTTGTAGGCGCCGGTGACGCTCGGCCCTTCGAGCAGCGCGTACACCGTCATGGCCGATGAGCCCGGCGCCGGCGGCTCGAAGTAGAAGCGGGTGAAGTTCGGGAATTCCTCCGCCCGGTCGGGCATGGCCGCGTCGAGTGCGACGCCGCGTGCCGACAGGCCGTACTGGTACAGCTCGCCGATGGCGCGGAAGTACGAAGCGCCAAGGAACGCGACCCAGTCGTTGTTTTGCCAGGGCAGCTTCTGCTGGTCGCCCATGCGGCTCTCCTGCAGGCGAAACCCGGCAAAGCCGGCACCGTCGGGCAGCTTGCGCGCCGGGCTGTCGGGCGGCATGTTGAAGTAGGCGCTGTCGTAGAGGATCTCGCGCGCAAAGCTGTCGCCACTGGCGGCTTCGAGCACATGCATGTGGACCGGTGTCTGGAAGAAGCGGCCGAGATGGAAGAAGGTGACGGGGAACGGACCCGGCCCGTCGCTGAAGAGCGCGTTGGCGGTGTCGTACTTGATCTTGCCGTGCGTTTCGTAGTCGATTTGTTCGAGCACGTTGGCCGGCAGCGAGGTGTCGGCGACGTAGGGCCTTGCCGCGAGCGCCTTGGCCCGGGCCACGAGGCGGTCGAAGGAAAACGGCCTGGGCGACGAGAGCTTGATGGCACCGGCAGCGAGCGCATCCGCAGGCAAGCCGAGGGCGGCGAGCGCCACAGAGGCACCACCGGCAGTGAGGAGTGAGCGACGATCTAGCATTGGTCCGAATGTTAACGAGCCTGCGGATGGCAGGCCGTAGGCCGAGGCCGGAAGGCCAGTTCGGCGCCCGATTCGAAAGCAAGACCCGGAGTGCGCGCATGGGGGCCGATCCATAGAGTCGGCTCATCGACACAACGTTCGGAAGGAACCCGATGAACATGAGCAACCCCAATGAAATCCGTGCGCTCGCCACCGTGAGCGATCCGCGCTGGGCCGCGGTGGCCGCGCGCGACCACGCAGCCGACGGCAAGTTCTTCTATTCGGTCAGGACCACCGGCGTGTATTGCCGCCCGTCCTGTGCGGCGCGGGCGGCGCGGCCCGAGAACGTGGCCTTTCATGCCACCGCCGAAGATGCGCAGAAGGCTGGCTTTCGGCCCTGCAGGCGCTGCAGGCCGGACCAGCCGGCGCTGGCCCAGCAGCATGCTGCGATGGTGGCCGGGCTGTGCCGGTTGATCGAGGGTGCCGAAGAGGCGCCTACGCTGGGCCAACTCGCCGCGCATGCGGGCCTCAGCACCTATCACCTCCATCGGCTGTTCAAGGAGGTAACCGGCCTCACGCCGAAGGCTTATGCAGCGGCGAACCGTGCCAGGCGCGTGCGCAAGGCGCTGTCTCGGAGCGACACGGTGACGGGCGCCATCTACGACGCGGGCTACAACTCGAACGGTCGCTTCTACGAAAAGTCGAATGCGCTGCTCGGCATGACGCCGACCGAATGGCGCGCAGGCGGGGCGGGCGCCGACATCCGCTTCGCCATCGGCGCTTGCGCGCTGGGTGCGATCCTTGTCGCGCAGAGCGATACCGGCGTGTGCGCCATCGCGCTGGGCGACGACCCGGATGCGCTGGCCCGCGAGTTGCAGGATCAGTTTCCGCACGCGAGGCTGATCGGCGGCGATGCCGATTTCGAACGACGCGTGGCCGAGGTGGTGGGCTTCGTCGAGGCGCCGCGCCTGGGGCTCGACCTGCCGCTGGACCTGCGCGGTACCGCGTTCCAGCAGCGCGTGTGGCAAGCGCTGCGCGACATACCGCCCGGCGCCACCGCAAGCTATGCCGACATCGCGCAGCGCATCGGCGCGCCGAAGTCGGTGCGCGCAGTGGCGCAGGCCTGCGGCGCCAACCGGCTGGCGGTGGCGATTCCGTGTCATCGCGTGGTGCGCAGCGACGGCGGTCTGTCGGGCTACCGCTGGGGCGTGGAGCGCAAGAGCGCCTTGCTGCAGCGGGAGGCCGGCGCCGCATGATCGACTGGCCCCGGGTGACGAGCGGTCTCGATGCCGAGGGCAATGCGGTCATCGAGCGGCTGCTGTCGCCTGCGCAGTGCGACGACCTGTCGGCGCTGTACCCGCGCGATGCGCTGTTTCGCAGTCGCGTGGTGATGGCGCGGCACGGTTTCGGCCGCGGTGAATACAAGTACTTCGACTATCCGCTGCCCGACCTGCTGGCCGGACTGCGCGAGACGTTCTATGCGCGACTCGCGCCCATCGCCGATCGCTGGAACCAGTCCATGGGCATCGACGTGCGCTATCCGCCGCGGCATGCCGACTTCATCGCGCGCTGTCATGCGGCAGGCCAGACGCGGCCGACGCCGCTGATGCTTCGGTACGGTGCGGACGACTACAACTGTCTTCACCAGGACCTGTATGGGGAGCATGTGTTTCCGCTGCAGGTGGTGATCCTGCTTTCCGAGCCGAACCGCGATTTCACAGGCGGCGAGTTCGTCATGACGGAGCAGCGCCCGCGCATGCAGTCGCGTCCGATGGTGCTGCCGCTGCGGCAAGGCGATGCGGCCGTCATCGCGGTACAGCACCGGCCGGTGCAGGGCACAAGGGGCGTGTACCGGGTCAACCTGCGGCATGGCGTCAGCCGGGTGCGGTCGGGGCAGCGACACACGGCCGGCATCATCTTTCACGATGCAGCCTGAGGAGGTCAACGTGACGCCCGACCTGTTCGAATCCGGCGTCGAATCGCTGGCCCTTGCGCCGGGCGCCGTGCTGCTGCGCGGCTTCGCGCGGCCGCACGAAGGCGACCTGCTGGCCGGGGTGCAGGACGTGACGGCGAAAGCGCCCCTGCGCCAAATGACCACACCGGGCGGCTTTCGCATGTCGGTGGCGATGAGCAACTGCGGCGCGCTGGGCTGGGTCGCCGACCGTACCGGCTACCGCTACGACCCGATCGACCCCGAAACCGGCCGGCCCTGGCCGAGCCTTCCGGGCGCCTTCTCGAAGCTCGCCGCCGAGGCCGCCGCGGCGGCCGGCTTCGAGGGCTTCGTACCCGACGCCTGCCTGCTCAACCGCTACGAAGCGGGCACCCGGCTCTCGTTGCACCAGGACCGCAACGAGCGCGACATGCGCTGGCCGATCGTGTCGGTGTCGCTGGGCATTCCCGCGGTCTTCCTGTTCGGCGGTGCGAAGCGCACCGACAAGGCGCGGCGCGTGCCGCTCGCGCACGGCGACGTGGTCGTGTGGGGCGGACCGGCGCGGCTGCATCATCACGGCGTGTTGCCGTTGAAAGATGGACAGCATCCTTCGGTGGGCGCCTGCCGCATCAACCTGACCTTTCGGAGGGCCGGTTAGCGCTGTGCCCGCTCGTCGGCAGCGGCACGCAGACCGTGCAGCATGAACGCGACCTGAGGCACGCCGGAACGATGCCGCCCCTGGCGCCTACCCCGCAATCAGCTTCTGCACCAGTTCGGCCGTCGTCGCCGCCGCGTACTTGCGCATCAGCCGCGCGCGATGGATCTCGACCGTGCGATGGCTGATGCCCAACGCCTTGCCGATCTGCTTGGACGTCAGCCCCTGCATCACCTGCGCCGCCACCTCGCGTTCGCGCGGCGTGAGTTCGGCCTTGACCGATCGCCGCGAGCCAAGGTCCTCGAAGGTCCAGATGCCGGCTTCGTGCGGCGCTGCACGGTTCAGCGCCTGGCCGCTCACATGGCACCAGAAGGTATCGCCGGCAAAGGCGCCGTGCAGCCCGCCGATGCGCCGCATCATGCGGTTGTCGGCGTAGCGGCCGCCGGTGTTGAGAATCGGCTCCATGCGCTTGCCGATGCGCTCGAATTCGGCGACGCTCGGATACAGCACCCGGAACGACTCGCCGACCAGTGCGCCGCGCGTGGCACCGAACATCTCGCACAGCCGCGCATTGCAGTCGACGATGATCCGGTGGCGCGACAGCACCATGCCGACCGGCGCCGCCTCGAAAGCGAGCCTGTAGTCGATGCCGTCGAAAGTGCTGTCGGGTGTGTCCATTACGAAGTACTACGTATGCGAGTACGTAGTATCGTGCGGAGCTGTGCTTCAACCAACAACGAAGGGCGAGGAACCATGGCAAACAAGATTTATCCCTCCGCTGAGGCGGCGCTCA
Source organism: Variovorax sp. (assembly GCA_031412135.1). Taxonomy (GTDB): domain Bacteria; phylum Pseudomonadota; class Gammaproteobacteria; order Burkholderiales; family Burkholderiaceae_C; genus Variovorax. The sequence continues at coordinate 31,289 of JANOCL010000242.1, forward strand.
AGGGCGTCGTGGCCGACGGCCAGACGCTCGCGGTCGGCGGCTTCGGCCTGTGCGGCATTCCCGAGGCGCTGATCGATGCGCTGCACGATTCGGGCGCGAAGAACCTGACCTGCATCTCCAACAACGCCGGTGTCGACGGCTTCGGCCTGGGCAAGCTGCTCGGCACGCGGCAGATCAAGAAAATGATCGCCAGCTACGTCGGCGAAAACAAGGAGTTCGAGCGCCAGTACCTGGCCGGCGAACTCGAACTCGAATTCACGCCGCAGGGCACGCTGGCCGAGAAGCTGCGCGCCGGCGGTGCCGGCATTCCGGCTTTCTTCACCAAGACCGGCGTCGGCACGCAGGTGGCCGAGGGCAAGGAACTGCGCGAGTTCGACGGTGAGACCTACGTGATGGAGCGTTCGCTGGTGCCCGACGTGGCGCTGGTCAAGGCCGACGTGGCCGACAAGTCGGGCAACCTGCGCTTCCGCCTGACGGCGCGCAACTTCAATCCGGCCGCTGCGATGGCCGGCAAGATCTGCATCGTCGAGGTCGAAAAGATCGTCGAGGTCGGCGAGCTCGCACCCGACGACATTCACCTGCCGGGCATCTACGTGCACCGCATCGTTCTCAACGCGACGCCTGAGAAGCGCATCGAGAAGCGCACCGTCAGTGCATCGGCCCCGGTCGATGTCGCGGCCGCCAAGGTCGAGGCGCAGGCCGCCATCGCGCAGGCCGCAGCGGGCAGCGAACTGCCGGTGCCCACCGTACCGGTCGACAAGAAAGAAGGAGCCTGATATGCCCTGGACCCAAGATCAGATGGCTGCGCGCGCGGCCCGCGAGCTCGAGGACGGCTTCTACGTCAACCTCGGCATCGGCATTCCGACGCTGGTAGCCAACTTCGTCGGCGACAAGGAAGTCTGGCTGCAAAGCGAGAACGGCATGCTCGGCATCGGCGCCTTCCCGACCGAAGACCAGGTCGACGCCGACCTGATCAATGCCGGCAAGCAGACGGTGACCACCATCCCCGGCTCGGCCATCTTCGGCAGCCACGAAAGCTTCGCGATGATCCGCGGCGGCAAGATCAACCTCAGCATCCTCGGCGCGATGCAGGTCAGCGCCAAGGGCGACCTCGCCAACTGGATGATCCCCGGCAAGATGGTCAAGGGCATGGGCGGCGCGATGGACCTGGTGGCTGGCGTCAAGCGCGTGATCGTGCTGATGGAGCATGTCGCCAGAAAGAAGGACGGCACCGAGGACCTGAAGATCCTCGAAGAGTGCACGCTGCCCCTCACCGGCGTCGGCGTGGTGGACCGCATCATCACCGACCTTGCGGTGATGGACGTGGTGCCCGAAGGCCTGCGCGTGGTCGAACTCGCCGACGGCGTGAGCTTCGAGGCGCTGCAAGCCAAGACCGGCGTCAAGCTTCTTCGCTAGCAGGCGCGAGATGGCCGCCAATGGCGATGCGGCCAAGGTCGCGATCTACTGGGACTTCGAGAACCTGCATGCGGTACTGACCGACCAGGAGAACGGGCAGGACTTCTATCGCGAGCACCGCATGAGCGTGCAGGCGCCGGTGGCGGACGTGACGCCGGTGGTCGACTACGCGGCGTCCCTGGGCGACGTGATCATCAACCGCGCCTACGGCAACTGGCAGTTCTTCTCGCGCTACCGCGACGCGCTGAACGGTGCCGGCATCGACCTGATCCAGATGTTCCCGCGCGGCGCCAACATGAAGAACAGCGCCGACATCCGCATGGCGCTGGATGCGCTGGACGACCTGCATCGGCATCCGCACCTGACGCACATCGTCGTGGTGTCGAGCGACAGCGACTTCATCAGCCTGGCGCAGAAGGTCAAGCAGGCCGGCAAGTTCATCGCCGGCGTTGGCGTCGAGGGCAACAGCAACCGCTTCTGGATCGCGAGCTGCAACGAGTTCAGGTTCTACGGCACGCTGGTCAGGCTGAACGAGGCGAGCGACCTTGCCGTGAGCGCCGCGGCGGTCACACCGCAGGCCGCGCCGCAGACGCCCGACGCGGGCGATGCAGCCGATGGCGCACCGGCAACGCTCCTGTCGATCGAGGCCGCGCGCGAGACGCTGGTCAAGTCGCTCACGCAACTGGTGGCGCGGCAAGGCGAAAACCACGTGCACCGCGGCGCCCTGAAATCCTTGATGAAGCGCCTGATGCCGGCCTTCGACGAGAGGGCCCTGGAGTGCGGCAGCTTCACCGCATTCCTCGAAAAGTTTCCCGACGTCGTGAAGATCGTCGGCACCGAGGGCGGTGGCCATGTTGCGCTGGTCGAGCCGCCCGCCGGCAGCGCTCAATAGAGCGCAACCCCGGCAACAAGCATCGACAAACCGAAGCTCAGCAAGGTCATGAGCAGCCCTGCAGAGGCGAACCGGGCGCGGTGGGAGAGCAGCGACCAGTTCAATCTTGCCCGGCGCGCGAGGCGCGGCAATGGACAGTCGTTCAGGGCGCCAGGCTCGATTGACGCGAGTCGTTTCATGGAAATGCATTCACAGGGTTGGACATCCGTGCCAATCTAGGAGCGCCGGCCTGCGGTGTCCGCGCAACTCGCCAAATTGGCGCGTTGTTGCACGAAGCGAATGAAGTGCGGGTCGAAATAATTAAAAGTGAATAAAAAAGTATTCACAAAATGGCGGGTCCTAGAAGAGCTCCATGGCTGAAATCAGCATCGACAAGCCGAAGCTCGATAGCGTCATCAGCAGGCCCGCGCACACGAATCGCGTCCGAGGGGAAAGCAGGGTCCAGCCGATCCGGGCGCTGCACTCGATGCGCGTCAGCATGCCGGACCCCGATGCCGGGTCTTTCTTTCGCCCCAAAGCTGCTACACCCGAGTGCATGACCTTCTCCGATCGGGGCGTTGCGGTATCGAGCTGATGCCGTTCGTTCGCCCTTGGGAGATTTTTTCTCGGAAGGCGCTTGGCGCGCATGCGCCACAGGAGCCAGTCCGCCGGCGCTCGGCGGGCCAATATGCGGCAATTTGAATGCTAAAGAATTCAACATCTGAGGAACTTGCTGCAAAGCGAAATACAGCCGACTCGCCACGCATATAGTCTGACTCGCCAAGGCGCCGTATGGCGAACGCGAGGTCGGTCTCATGATATTTGCGCGAACCAAGATCCAGCCGCCGCAGTTTCGCGTCGGTTTGATCGAACGCGACGATCTCGAAAAGCGATTCGGCGCGGCGCTGCTCACCCATCGCCTGGTGCTGCTGGTGGCGCCCGCCGGGTACGGAAAGACGGCAGCACTGTCCCGCCAGTTGTCCCGCCTGCCGGCGGATTGCGCGACTGCCTGGGTCACCGCCGACGACGAGGACGACCTCCAGCGCCTGCTGTCCTACCTGATCGAAGCGCTGGAACCCTGCGATCCGCCGTGGCGCGTGGCGCCGGAGGCCCTCGCGAACCTGGTCGCGAGCGAATCCGGTTTGCGCGAAGCGGCCGCAGTGCTGCTGAACACGCTCGCCGCCACCGAGGTGCAGCACGGCGTGATCGCGCTGGACGACCTGCACAGCGTCGCGGACAAGCGGGTGTTCGAATTCCTCGGGCTTCTGCTGGACGGCCTGCCGGGCAACTGGACGATCGCCATCGCCACGCGCGTCGATCCGCCGCTGTCGCTGGCGCGCCTTCGTGCGCGCCGCGAGTTGGCCGAGTTCCGGCAGGCCGAGCTAAGTTTTTCGATGCCGGAGGTCCAACGCCTGTGCATTGCCGCCGGCGGCGACGCCAAGCCCGAAGTCATGCAGCGCCTGTACGAACGCACGCAGGGATGGGCCGCCGGCCTGACCTTGAGTCTCGATGCACTTGCCGGGCCTGCTGCCGGCGAGCTGGCGGTAAACAAGCGCAGCCAGCGGCACCTGTTCGACTATCTCGCAAGCGATGTCTTTCTGCAGATGCCGGTTCAGCTGCGCATGTTCCTCGTGCGCTGCTCGGTACTGCCCGAGCTGACTGCCAGCCGCTGCGCCATGGTCAGCGGCGACCCGGCCGCGGCCGAACTGCTCGAGGACATCGAACGACGCGGCCTATTCGTTTCCGTGCTCGACAGCGACGAGCTCACGCTGCGCCTGCACGACCTGTTTCGCGATTTCCTGGACGAACGGCTCCGGCGCGAACATGCCGACGAGGTGCCGGCGCTGCTGCAGCGCGCCGCTGCCAGCGAACGCGATCCGGTGCGCAAGCTCAACCTGCTTCTTCGCGCCGGCGCATGGGCCGAAGCCGAGCTCGTGTTCATCGATGCCGCATCGCCCATGCTCGCTTCGGGCGACAGCACCCGGGTCATGCGGCTCATCGAACAGTTTCCGCTGCAGTTGCGCGCACGCTCACCGCAGCTGTCTTATGCGATGGGGCTGTGCGATCTGCATCAGCTTGAGTTTGCGAGGATGCAGGTATCGATGAACCGGGCCGCTGCCGGTTTCGAGGGCCTGCAGCAAGAGCGTGAAGCGCAGCACGCACGCGCCTTCGAAAGCCTGGCACTGTTCTTCGCGGGGCGCAACGAGGAGATGCTGCATGTCTCCAAAGCCATCCGCGCGCGGCCGCTCGATGCCAAGTCGGCGGCTGTGTGCGAACTGGTCCGCATCTGGGAATCGAGCGTGAACGGCCCTCCGGCCGGACCCGCCCTGCATCTCGACAGATTGGTCGACTTCTTGTCGGCGGCGGGTACGCCCGACCTTTGGTATTGCTGCGCACCCAATCTCTATGTCTTTGTCGGTCGAAGCGGATTTCACGATCCGGTGGCGCGCTTCGTTCGCGGTGCGCTTGCGGCGGCCGGCGAAAGCAATGCGGCGCTGCAGGCGGCGGCGCGCACGCTAGAGGCCTGGCTCGATCTGTGGCAGGGCCGCATTGAGGAGGCTGAAGCCAGGATCAGCCAGCTTCGGGAAGACAACCGGTGGCTTGGCCAGCCTCGCAGCCTGGCAGTGCCATTGTTGCGGCTGGAGGCGATCTACCAGGCCATGCTGGGCGACACGGCGCAGCTGAGCGTGTCGTGCGCCGCCTTGCTGCAGGACGGGCAGGAGCGCTCGCGCGGGCTGAACTGGGGTCTCATGCAAATCAGCCTGGCGGGGCGGCTCGCCATTGCGGTGGACGACTGGGACGGCGTGCGCGATGCCGCACGCGCCTTCGAGAAAATGCCCAAGACATTTCGGTGGCCGCTGCACATGCCGATCTTGCGATCGTTCCAGGGCGTTTGCGCGCTGCACGACGGCAGCCTGGAAGACGCCCTGCAGTTCCTTCGCGAAGCGGTGCAGGTGTCGGCCGATGTCGAGCGCATCGGCATCGACGCGTTCTGCCGCATTCATCTCGCGCGCGCCGAGCTGCGCGCCGGCTCGCCGTGCGCCGCCTGGCGGGCGGTCGAGTCGCTCTACAAGTACGAGTCGTCAACGGGAGAACTCGGCAACATTCTGCTGACCGGCATGACGGCGCTGGACGAGCTGGCCGAGGCCTGCTGGGGCGCGGAGGTGCCGGCCAAGGGCGTTGCAGCCGTGCGCAGGTGGGCAGCTGCCGCCCGGCGGCTGCGCCGAATCGCAGCGGATGGCCCCGGAGCAGAGCCGCGCGACGAAAGCGTGCTGAGCGAACGCGAGTTCCAGGTGCTCGAACGGGTCGCGGCCGGAGAGAGCAACAAGCTCATCGCGCGCGGACTCAACCTGAGCCCGCACACCGTCAAGCGGCATGTCGCACGCATCCTCGAGCGGCTGGATCTGTCATCGCGCGGGCAGGCGGCTGCCTGGCACCTGCAGAACGTGGCTCGCCGCACCTGACGGGCGGCTTCAACGCGGCGCGTCGTTGGGCAACAGCAGTGCGCGCTGCGCCTCCACCGTCTCGCGCAAAAAGTCCCACGTCGCCTTGATGCGCGCCAGGTGCCGCGTCTCGGATGCGGCCGACATCCAGAAGCTGCGCATGAAGTTGGCCTCGTTCGGCAGCACCCGCCGCAACGACTTGTCGCGCTCGGCGATGAAGGCCGGCAGCACCGCGATGCCGGCGCCCGCGACCGTCGCCTGGTGCTGCGCCAGGATGCTGGTGCTGCGCAGCGCGAACGAGTCCGGCTTGTACAGCTCGTCCAGGTACTGCAGTTCCTTGCTGAAGAGCAGGTCGTCCACGTAGCTGATGAAGGTGTGGCCGCGCAGGTCCTCCCGCTTGGTGATGGGCTTGTTCGAGGCCAGGTAGTGCCGCGATGCATAGAGGCGCAGCGAGTAGTCCGCGAGCTTGGTGACCACCACCGGGCCGCGTGCCGGCCGCTCGAGCGAGATCACGATGTCCGCCTCGCGCCGCGACAGGTGCACCAGTCGCGGCATGGCGAGCAGGTCGATCATCAGCTTGGGATGCGCCTGCGAGAAGAGTGCCAGCCGCGGTGCCAGCACGATGGTGCCGAAGCCTTCGGTGGCGCCGATGCGCACCAGGCCCGACAGTCCCTGATCCGAAGGTGCGGTCGCGCTCTCGACTGCCAGGAACGCGCTCTCCATCGCCTCGACCTGCGGCTGCAGCTGGCGGCCCGCCTCGGTCAACCGGTGGCCGCCTGGCTCGCGCGAGAAGAGAGGCGTACCGGTCTCCTTTTCGAGCGCCTGGATGCGCCGCGCCACGGTGGTGTGGTCGACCCGCAGCCGCCGCGCCGCGCTCACCAGCGTGCCCGAGCGTGCGAGTTCGAGAAAAAAGCGCAGGTTGTCCCAGTCCATGCTGTGCAATTATGCAGATTGCGGGTGCGAATTTGTCTATTGCCATCGCAAAAGTGCAAAGCTAGCATGCATGACTGCACTCAATTCAAGGAGACAAGATTCATGGACGCCACCACCACACCCACCACCAAGGTCGCCACCGTCAAGCTGTTGATCGGCGGCAAATTCGTCGAGTCCAAGACCACCGAATGGCGCGATGTCGTCAACCCGGCCACGCAGGAGGTACTGGCCCGCGTGCCCTTCGCCACACCGGCCGAAGTCGATGCCGCAGTGGCCTCGGGCAAGGAAGCCTTCAAGACCTGGCGCAAGACGCCGCTCGGCGCGCGCGCCCGCATCTTCCTGAAGTACCAGCAGCTCATTCGCGAGAACATGGGCGAGCTGGCCGCCATCCTCACCGCCGAGCAGGGCAAGACCTTGCCCGATGCCGAGGGCGACGTGTTCCGCGGCCTCGAAGTGGTCGAGCACGCATCGAGCATCGGCAACCTGCAGCTCGGCGAACTGGCCAACAACGTGGCCAACGGGGTCGACACGTACACGCTGATGCAGCCGCTGGGCGTTTGCGCCGGCATCACGCCCTTCAACTTCCCCGCGATGATTCCGCTGTGGATGTTTCCGATGGCGATCGTCACCGGCAATACCTTCGTGCTGAAGCCGTCCGAGCAAGACCCGATGGTCACCATGCGCCTGTGCGAGCTGGCGCTCGAAGCCGGCATCCCGGCCGGCGTGCTCAACGTCGTGCACGGCGGCGAAGCGGTGGTCAATGCGATCTGCGACCACAAGGACATCAAGGCGATTTCGTTCGTCGGCTCGACCAAGGTCGGCACGCATGTCTACAACCGCGCCATCCCGACCGGCAAGCGGGTGCAATGCATGATGGGCGCGAAGAATCACGCCATCGTCATGCCCGACGCCAACAAGGAGCAGACGCTCAATGCGCTTGCCGGCGCGAGCTTCGGCGCCGCCGGGCAGCGTTGCATGGCGGTGTCGGTCGCGGTGCTGGTGGGCGACGCGCAGAAGTGGGTGCCCGATCTGGTCGCGAAGGCGAAGACGCTGAAGATCGGTGCCGGCAGCGACAAGGGCGTGGACGTGGGGCCGCTGGTGTCCTGTGCGGCCTACGACCGCGTGAACGGCCTGATCGAACGCGGCGTCGCCGACGGCGCGACGCTCGCGCTCGACGGCCGCAAGCCCACCGTGCCCGGCTACGAGAAAGGCAACTTCGTCGGCCCGACCGTGTTTGCCGACGTCAAGCCCGGCATGACCATCTATGACCAGGAAATCTTCGGCCCGGTGCTGTGCCTGGCCAATGCCGAGACCATCGACGAGGCGATCGCGCTCATCAACGCCAATCCAAACGGCAACGGCACGGCGATCTTCACGCAGTCGGGCGCCGCTGCACGCCGCTTCCAGGAAGACATCGACGTCGGGCAGGTCGGCATCAACGTGCCGATCCCGGTGCCGGTGCCGATGTTCTCGTTCACCGGTTCGCGTGGCTCGAAGCTCGGCGACCTCGGCCCCTACGGCAAGCAGGTCATCATGTTCTACACGCAGACCAAGACGGTGACCGCGCGCTGGTTCGACGACAGCACCGTCTCGCACGGCGTCAACACGACGATCAGCCTGAAGTAATCTCCGCTGCATGGACTTCGAACTCTCCGAAGAGCAGCGCGCCTTTGCACACACCGCACGCGAGTTCGCGTTGAGCGAATTCGCGCCGCATGCGGGGCGGTGGGATGCCGAAGGCATCTTCCCGAAAGAGGCCATCGCCAAAGCCGGCGAACTCGGCTTCTGCGGGCTGTATGCGCCCGAGCGCATCGAAGGGCTTGCGCTGCCGCGGCTCGATGCCACGCTGGTGTTCGAAGAGATGGCGGCGGTCGACCCGTCGACCACCGCCTTCATCACGATCCACAACATGGCGACCTGGATGCTCGGCACCTGGGGCACGCCGGCGGTTTGCGAGCGATGGGGCGCCGACCTCACGAGCGGGCGCAAGCTGGCTTCCTACTGCCTGACCGAACCCGGCGCCGGGTCGGACGCCGGCTCGCTCAAGACGCGGGCCGAACTGCAGGGCGGCGAATGGGTCGTCAACGGCGGCAAGGCCTTCATCTCCGGTGCCGGCGCGACCGACGTGCTGGTGCTGATGGCGCGCACCGGCGGCGGCGGCGCGGGCGGTATCTCGGCCTTTGCGCTGCCGGCCGATGCGCCGGGCATCAGCTACGGCAAGAAGGAACACAAGATGGGCTGGAACAGCCAGCCGACCCGCACCATCGCCTTCGACAATGTGCGCATTCGTGCCGACCACCTGCTGGGCACGCAAGGCGAGGGCTTTCGCATCGCGATGAAAGGCCTGGACGGCGGGCGCATCAACATCGCCACCTGCTCGGTCGGAGCGGCACAGGGCGCGCTCGATGCGTCGCGCCGGTACCTGCATGAGCGCCAGCAGTTCGGCAAGCCGCTCGCGAGCTTCCAGGCGCTGCAGTTCAAGCTGGCCGACATGGCGACCGAACTGGTCGCCGCACGGCAGATGGTGCGGCTTGCCGCGAGCAAGCTCGACGCGGCGCATGCCGATGCAAGCACCTATTGCGCAATGGCCAAGCGCTTCGCCACCGACGTGGGCTTCACCGTCTGCAACGACGCGCTGCAACTGCACGGCGGCTACGGCTACCTGAGCGAATTTCCGCTGGAGCGGCTGGTTCGCGATACCCGCGTGCACCAGATCCTCGAAGGCACCAACGAAATCATGCGCGTGATCGTCGCGCGCAAATTGCTTGAAGGCGAAAGTGACATCCGATGAGCGATGACGTGGTCCTGTTCGAAGAAACGAAAACCGCCGACGGCCGGCGCTTCGGCGTCGCGACGCTCAATGCGCCGGCTTCGCTCAATGCGCTGTCGATGGCGATGGTGCGCCTGCTCCTGCCCCGGTTTCGCGACTGGGCGCAAGACGGCGACGTCGCGGGCGTGCTGCTGCAGGCCGCCGGCGAAAAGGCCTTCTGCGCCGGCGGCGACCTGCGCCATCTTTACCAGACGATCCGCGAGTGCGGCACCGCGCGCAACACCTATGCCGAAGACTTCTTCCGGGAAGAGTACGAACTCGACCACCTGATCCACACCTTTCCCAAGCCGTTGCTGTGCTGGGGCCACGGCATCGTGATGGGTGGTGGCGTGGGCCTGATGGCCGGCGCCTCGCATCGGGTGGTGACACTGCAGAGCCGCATCGCGATGCCCGAGATCAGCATCGGGCTTTATCCCGACGTCGGCGGCAGCTGGTTCCTGCGACGCGCGCCCGGCAGGGTCGGCCTGTTCCTCGCGCTCACCGCGGCGCCGCTCAATGCCGCCGATGCGATCTTCTGCGGTTTCGCGGACCTCGTGGTGCCGCAGGAGCGCAAGGCGCAACTGCTCGAAGGCATCGCCGGCACGGCGTGGCGGGGCGAGGCCAAGGCCGACCGCGCCATCCTGTCGCGCCTGCTCGCGGCCGCGGGCTATGGTGTAGAGCGGCAGGCGTCGAACGTGCGCGATCAGTTCGACACCATCAACGAACTGATGGCAGGCGACGATCTTCTCGACATCGCCAGGCGCCTGCGCAACCTGCGCTCCGACGACCCCTGGCTGCAGGCTGCCGCCAGGAACTTCGCCAAGGGCGCGCCGAGCTCGGCCGCCCTGTCGTTCGAACTCTGGCAGCGCGTGCCCCGCATGTCGCTGGCCGAGGTGTTCCGCCTTGAATACCGGGCCTCGCTGGGCTTCTGCGCGCACCACGACTTTGCCGAAGGCATCAGGGCCGTGCTGATCGACAAGGACCGCGACCCGAAGTGGAACCCGGCCACGCTCGAAGAAATCACACCCGCATTCATCGAAGACCACCTGCGCGCGCGCGGCGAGATGCCGTCCGAACTGGCGGCGCTGGTCTGAGCGCGGCACTCACCTCAAGAACGACGGAGACAACATGAAGATCGCATTCATCGGCCTGGGCAACATGGGCGGCCCGATGGCCCGTAACCTGCAAAAGGCCGGCCACGTCCTCAGCGCCTTCGACCTGTCGGCCGAAGCCTGCAGCAAGCTGGCCGCAGAAGGGCTGCCGATCGCAACATCGGCCGCCGACACGCTCGCCGGCGCCGAGGTGGTGATCAGCATGCTGCCGGCAAGTGCGCATGTCGAAGGGCTCTACCTCGGCAGCGACGGATTGCTGCAGAAGATCGCGCCCGGCACGCTGGTGATCGACAGCAGCACGATCGCGGCCGCCACCTCGCGCAAGGTCGCCGAGGCAGGCGCGAAGCGCGGCATCGCGGTGATCGATGCGCCGGTGTCGGGCGGCACCGGCGGCGCCATCGCGGGCACGCTGACTTTCATGGTCGGCGGCTCGGTGGCCGATCTGGAGCGGGCGCGGCCGGTGCTCGAAACGATGGGTGCCAACATCTTTCACGCGGGCGAAGCGGGTGCAGGCCAGACCGCCAAGATCTGCAACAACATGCTGCTCGGCATCCTGATGATCGGCACGTCCGAGGCGATCGCGCTCGGCGTTGCCAACGGGCTCGATGCGAAGGTGCTGTCCGAGATCATGCGGCGCAGTTCGGGTGGCAACTGGGCGCTCGAAAAGTACAACCCGCTGCCCGGCGTGATGGAGGCAGCGCCGGCTTCCAAGGACTATGCCGGCGGCTTCGGCACCGACCTGATGCTCAAGGACCTGGGCCTCGCGCAGGAAAACGCGGCCGCCGTGCGTGCCGCCACGCCGCTCGGCGGCATGGCGCGCAATCTGTACGCGGCCCACAGCCTGGCGGGTCACGGCGCGCTCGACTTTTCGAGCGTGATCAAGCTGGTGCAAAAACGGGTCGGTTGACGCCCAGCCCATGATTGCCGCGGTTCCCGCTCGCCCGCTGAAGCACGCTTCCTTCAAAGGCTGGCGGCGGGTCGCAGCAGCCGTGCTTGCCTGCGGGGTGTGCTGTGCGTCGGCCGCCGAACCGGGCGAACAAAGCCCATGGGCCGCGCGCCTGACCACCGAGTTGTCCGCGATCGACGCGCAGAACCGGGCCGGGATCGGCGTCTACGTGCGAGACCTTTCGACCGGCGCATCGGCGTCCTACCGGGCCGAGCAGCACTGGTACCTGGCGTCCATGGTGAAGCTGCCGGTCGCGATGGCGGTGCTGCGCGGCGTTGAGCGCGGGCAGTACACGCTCGACACCAGCCTGACGCTGCGCGCTGCCGACTACGTCGACGGTGCCGGCCAGACCAACAGCCATCCGGTCGGCACGCCATTGAGCATCCGCTTCCTGCTCGAGCAGATGATCATCTACAGCGACAACACCGCAAGCGACATGCTGATCGACCTGGTCGGCATTGCCGAAGTGAACGCGCTGGTAGCTTCGCTCGTGCCGCAAGGATTCCGGCGCATCACCAGCCTCGGCGAAGTTCGCCGGCAGGTCTACGGCCAGCTCGTGCCGGGCACCGATCGCCTGGTCGGGCCGGAACTGCTTTCGCTGCATCGGCAGCGCAGCGACGGCGAACGCCTGCAGTTCCTCTCGCTGCTGTTCGACACGCCGGTCGCGCGCTTCCGCCTGCCGACGCTCGACGCCGCCTACAACGCCTACTACGCGAGCGGGCTGAATTCGGGGCGCCTCGACGCCTACGGCGAACTGCTTTCGCTGCTTGCCGAAGGCAAGGTGCTGACGCCGAAATACACCGACCATCTCCTGAAGCTGATGGAACGCGTCGCGACCGGGGCGCACCGGCTGAAGGCCGGCCTGCCGCCGCATGTCCGCTTTGCGCACAAGACCGGCACGCAGCGGCGCCGCACATGCGATGCGGGCATCGTGCGGGTACCGGAATTCGGGCCCGACCGCCGCGTCGTCGTCGTCGCGTGCGCCCGCGACGAGCCCTCGCTCGACCGCTCTGAATCGGTCCTGATGCAGGTCGGCGCCGCCGTCTGCAAGTCCGGCCTTCTTACCAAGGGAATCCCCGATGCATCGTCTTGCAACGCTCTGGCGGTCGTCAGCCCTGTCCATCCTCTTCCTCCTGCTCCTGGGCGTTAGCCCGGCGCACGGCGCCCCCTGGAGCGACGCGCTGCGCCAGCAGGTGGAGCGCATCGACCGGGACTCGCCCGGCTCGCTCGGCGTCTACGTCAAGCGGCTGAACGGCGGAGAAACCTTCTCCTACGGCGCCGAGCGTTTCTGGTATCTCGGCTCCACGGTGAAGGTTCCGATCGCCATCGCCGTGCTGGCGCAGGTAGACGCCGGGCAGTTGCGGCTTGCCGACAACGTGACGCTGACAGACGCGGACAAGATCGAAGCCGGCCAGGTGGTCTGGAACGAGAGCGGCACCGTCTTCAGCATCGACGCCTTGCTCAAGCGGATGCTGGGCGACAGCGACAACACGGCGGCGAACATGCTGATCCGCGTGGTCGGCGAAGACCGCCTGAACCAGAGCGCAAAGGCGGCCATGGGCGCCAGGAGCCTGGAGAAAATCACCACGCTCGCGCAGGTTCGCTACGACGTCTATGCCGAATTGCATCCGGACGCGAGAAAGCTTTCGAACGCGCAGCTGGTGCGCATCGCTTCGGCGCCGCTCGGCCCGCGCCGGGTCGAGGCGGTACGGCAGGCGCTGGACATGAAGACCTCCGCCCTCGAGGCGAAGACGATCGACGAAGCCTATGCGCGCTACTACGCGCGCAATCTGAATGCCGCCACGCTCGAGGGCTACGGCGACATGCTTGAGAAACTGGTGCGGGGCAAGCTGCTGTCGCCGCAGAGCACGGAGCGCCTGTTCGACGCCATGAAGATCGATATCTTCACCAACTACCGCCTTCAGGCCGGCTTGCCGCGCAACGTGCCTTTCATCCACAAGACCGGCACGCAATACAGGCGGGCTTGCCACGTGGGCGTGATCAACCCGAAGGATGGCGGCGCGAATGCGATCGTCGTCGCCACCTGCGCGGCCGACATCGACGAACAGCGCGAAGCCGGCAAGGTGTTCGAGCGTATCGGGCGGGCCATCACGCAGACCTTGCTCATGCCGGAAGGCGGGGGCCGGGCTCGTTGATGCGCTAGCAATTGGCCCGGATATTCCGGATCAGCATGCGATCGGAAACAAGCTCGGTGTTCACGATCGCGGTGCCGTGGCACTGGGTTTTCGAGACCCGATAGCTGTACTTTGCCTCGACCAGATTGGCATCGATCTGGCGAACTGAACGCACCGCAAGCGGTTCCCTGAAGGAGCGGTAGAACGCGGTCATCTTCGACGCATTGAACGGGCCGGAGCCGCGCTTCTCGGGCGTCACAAAACCTGCGGCGGCCTCGCCGTCGCCGAACGACAGCGCGCGATAGAACTTTTCGACGGCCTCGGCGGGGCCGCCCGCTGCCGACTCGATGGGAATGTCGTTCGCAGGCACTGCCTTCGGCGGCGGTGCTGGCAGATCGGCTCGCGGCAGCGGCGCGGCCGCAGCAAACGGCGCAAGCTGAACGACAGGCGCGGCCGGGGCTGCCGCATAGGAGCGCGCTGCCGGTGCGCCTGGCTCGGAGGCCCGGCCTGCATACCAGAGCACGAACGCCGCGCATGCCAGCACCATCAGCGCCCCCGCCCAGACCACCGACACGTCCAGCCCTTGCGGTATCGAAATGCCGGCGACTCGCCGCGGCGCCGCGTTGATGCCGGATGGCCGCTGCGCGGCAGCCGGGGCGATGAACGCCGGTCGGGGCGAAGACGCCAGCGCCGCGCCAGCCGACGAGAACTTGACGGCACAACCGCGACAGTACTTTGCCGCGTCGCGGTTGATCGTCTGGCACGCGCGGCAGAGCTGGGTCATGGCGCTGTCAGTGCTTGTCGCCCGACTTCTTCGCCGTCTTTCCCGACTTCTCGAAATCTGCCTTGCTCGGAGCGCCGGGCGACCCGGCCTTGCGCATATGCTCGCCACTGCCGCTCTTGATGCGCTCCTGCTTTGCGTGGATGTTGGCGTAGAGCCCTTGTTTCTTGCCGGTCATGAACCACTCCTTTGGGGATGTGGGCCGACCTTAGGAGCGTCGCTCGACCGCAGTGCGCGCGCCGGGCGCGACGGGTCGTAGGACGAAGACCACCTGCTTACTCGTCTGCGCGCTGCGTGCCTTGCTGCCGCGGGTACGATTCCCGCGCCGGGCTGCACTCTTCCGCTATGCGAATGGACTGCAGCACGTGGTCCGTCATCTTGCGGTTCAGATGGGTCCAGCCGCGGTACATCGGCACCACAACCAGCCAGCCGATGCCGATCACGCCGCCGAGCGCGCCCATGTATTGCCAGTCCATCGGCTCCATAAAGCTGTTCCTAGGGTGGGATGCGCCCGCTTGGGGCGAAACCGCGAGTTTGCCAGCCAGCGGCAGGCTGGTCGCTACGGCGTTTGGCGAACGCGGCTCTTTTTGGGCTCTAGAACGGAAGATTGCGCCGGGCCTCGTCGCGCCGGCGCTGCTCGCGCACGCTGTCGCAATGCGGATGGCGCTCGAAGGCGGGCTTTGCGCATTGCACGGCCTGGCAGCGCGATGCCAGGATGAAGTGCAGATGGGCGCAGCCCGGGCGTGGATCTGACGACCCGGCGCGCGCGACGGGTCGCCGGGCCGGTTCGGTGCGTTCGAAGGGAACGTCGTCGCGGGGCGTGGCCGCGGCCGGGCGGGC
The DNA here is from genome assembly GCA_031412135.1 of Variovorax sp. Taxonomy (GTDB): domain Bacteria; phylum Pseudomonadota; class Gammaproteobacteria; order Burkholderiales; family Burkholderiaceae_C; genus Variovorax. The sequence continues at coordinate 46,575 of JANOCL010000242.1, forward strand.
CGGTTCGACCGGCGGCGGCGCCTCGGCCAACGCGGCTCGCGGCACCTCGATCGGCGGCATCGGCCGGGCCGACTGCAGGGGCTGCGCGCGCTGCACCGGCTGCACCGGCATCGCCGGCTGCAGAGGCACGCGATCGATTTGAACCAGCGCCTCTGCCGGCCCGTCGGGCACGGCGGCCGGCGCTGTCGGTGCGGCTCTGGCAGGCGCTGCCGCGACGTTGACTGCAGGCGGCGCCGGTGCCTGCACCTTGCGCGTCACATACGCGTGCCAGCCGACGAAACCGACAGTGATGGCGACCGACAGCAGCACGAAACGAATCCAGAAGCCCCGCGTTTCGATCGGCAGCATTCCCGGCGTCGGGACATCCGTCGGCGGGGCTGGATGTGTGGGCCGCCAGGTCTTCATGCCTTCGAGTGCCGAGGGCCCGGTTGCGACGAAGGCCGGCAGCTTGTGTGCGCAGCCGCGGCAGAACATGGCCTGCACGCGGTTCTCGGTATTGCAGGCTTCGCAAAGCACCTTCATGTCAGCTCGTTTCATGCCGTGCGGGTCCGTGCGTTTCTGTTGGCTAGGCCAGGGCGGCTGCGCGATCGGCGTGCAGCAGCAGCGGTACAACGCGCCAGCCATCGCACTTGCGTTCGAAGCGCAGGGGCTGTGCGTTGCCGAGCACGTCGATGTCGATGGTCACGCCGAGCAGCGCCGCCAGCACGAAGAGCGAGCCCCCGTGGGCCACGACGAGCACGGGCCCCGGGTGGGCCAACGCGGCGGCGAGCGCGGTGCGCTTGCGGGCGACGAATTCGGGCAGCGTTTCGCCGCGCTCCGGCGCGCAGGCCCAATCCAGGCCCGCCGACGATGTACCGATCAGCGCGCCGAAGTCGCGCTCGCGCAGGCCTTCGGTCACCACCGGAGCGATGCGGTGACCGGCCGCGACGGTGTGCGCGGTGTCGAAGGCCCGCCTCACGTGGCTGCTGACGATGGTGCGGATCGGCTCGCCGGCCAGCAGCTCGGCCGCCCGTGACGCCTGTTGCAGGCCCAGCGCGCTCAGCGGTTCGTCGATGGCCTGAAAGATGCGCCGCGCGTTGCACTCGGTCTGCCCGTGGCGCAGGAAATAGAAGTGTTCGCAATCCGGCGCCAGCGGTTCGGCGGCCGCCAGGCGAATGAGCTGATCGATGCCTGCGTGCATGGCGCGCTTCAATATCCGGGCTGGGTCACTGGCGTGTCAGAGCTTGGGAATGTGCAGCGTCTTGCTGATCATCAGCGTGCCCGACAACGCGAACAGCAGCGTGAGCGGGTGCAGTTCCCACGGCCCCAGCATCCATGCACCGCCCCAGAGCGCATCGCCGATGCGGCCCTGCCATGCGGCCAGGGCGAGCAGGCCGACCAGCACCACGCTGGTCGGGATCGGCGTGCCTTCGAAGTACTTGACCTTGTCGGCACCTTCGGAGAGCGCCTCGGCCGTCACGTTGTATCGCGCGAGCCGGCTCACGCCGCAGCCGACGAAGTAGATGAGCAGCGCGCAGTCCCAGCCACCGTCGAGCCCGGCGGCGAAGGCGAGGGCGGCGGGCGCCACGCCGAAGGAGATCACGTCGGCCAGCGAGTCGAGTTCCCGGCCGAGCGCCGACTGCGTCTGCCGCCACCGCGCGATGCGGCCGTCGAACACATCGAAGATGAAGGCTGCTGGCGCCAGCGCGGCGGCCCACAGGAACTGCTCGATCGACCCGCTGGCAACGAAGGCCATCGCCAGAAACACGGCGCCGACCCCGCAGGCCGCGTTGCCGAGGGTGAACACATCGGCCAGGTGGAAGCCGCGGATCATCGAAAAATGCTTGCGCGCCGGTGCGGCGGCGTTTGTCGAGGTGGGCATCGTTGGTTTCGTAAGCAAAGGTACAGGGCACCTTAGCGCAAGTGAGCGCGATTGGATGTAGTCGCAAGCCGATGGCGCGCAGCCCGGCCTCAGGCGCGCGGAGGCCGCTCGCCGGCGGCTTCGATCACGGCAACCGCCCGCTGCGCCACCCGGTACACCAGGTCCTGCCGCTGCGGTGCCTCGCGCCAGCGGCTGCGGGCGCCCGGTGCACCGGTTTCCCAGCCCGGATGGCTGCGGGCCGGCCGCACGGTGCGCACCAGTTCCGACAATGCGCGCGCGGGCGGTCCGGCGGCACCGGCGGCGATCCGTTCGACCGCCGCGTGGCTGCGCCGTTCGAGCGCCCGCAGCAGATCGAGCTGCCAGGCGGCCAGCACCAGCAGCACGCTGTCTTCCACAGTGAGCTCGTGCACGTCGCGCAGCTTGTTGGCGAGCTTTCGGCCCAACGGTCCGAAGCCTTGCGACACGGCACCGCCGATGGCGCCGCCCAGTGCTGCACCGGCGCCGAGCGAAAGGCCGGCGAGCGCGAGGTCGGCCATAACGCCGACGGCCGCGCCGGCCGCAACACCCTTGCCGAGCAGGATGCCGGCATCCTTCAGCGCCTCGGGATGGAAGAAGTCCATCGACCACCGGCCCTCGACCACGGCGAGCGGCGCCTCATGGGCATCGCCTTCCCTGAAGCCAAAAAGCGCGAGCAGGTCGGTGGCGCAGCGCTGCGCCTTGTCGAACACGTCTTTGCGCAGCGCAGCGACCAGGAGGTCGCGGCTCTGCGCCACCGCGAACTCGCCGGCAGCGGCGCTGCGCCGCATCGCAGCGGCATCGACCAACAATTCCGCGATGCGGGTGGCGCCCGCCTGCCGGCGTCGCGCGAACTCGGCTTCGAGGTACGCGGCCACGCGGTCGAGCTGGCCGCGCCGGTCGCGCAGCAGCGTGGCGAGGTCGCGGTAAAGCTCGCGCTCGGCGCCGACGAAGGGCGCGGCCGCATCGAAGCGCACCACTGCATGCAGCCCGTAGGCCGCGAGCAGTTCTTTCCAGGCCGCCTCGCGGCTCGCCGGACCGTGCACGAAGTTGAGCACCGGCAGCACCGGCCGCGCGCAGCCGCTCAGAAGCTCGATCTCGGCCCGGAACTTGGGCAACACCGGCTCGCGCGCATCGATCACCATGAAGGCGGCGTCGGCGTCGAGCAGGGCGCGCAGCACCTTGGCCTCCTGCTCGAACACGCCGCTCGCTTCGGGGCCCTGCAGAAAACGCCGCACGCGTTCCGGCGGCGTCAGATCGCGCCGTTCGCGATCCGTCGCGTCGAGATGCTCGCGCAGCGCCACCGCATCCTCGAGACCGGGCGTGTCGAAGAAGCGAACGGCCGCGCCGCCATCCACCTGCAGGTCGACCGCCTCGACATGGCGCGTGGTGCCCGGGCGCTCGGACACCTCGCCGAAGTTCACCCGCCGCGTCAGCGTGCGCAGCAGCGAGGTCTTGCCGGCATTGGTATGGCCGACCACGGCGATGCGGATGGGTTGGTCGGGCATCGGATTCAGATCCATCCGCGCAGGGCGGTCTCCGGCGCATCGCCGGCCATGATGCTGTCCAGGCCCGCATCGGCCAGCCAGGCGCGCCAGCGCGTGCCGCTTTCGTGCGCGGCACCGCCAACCAGCCACAGCCGGCATTCGCCGCAAAGCGAAAGCACTTCGCGCAGGAAGCGCTCGGTGCCGCGGTCGGGGCTCGACGCCGCGCTGCAGCCCACGATCACGCGCGCCGGACGCACGCGCGCAAGCGTGTCGAGCAGTTCACGTCGCGCCTCGGCGCTGCCGTCCACCCTCACCACCTGCGCGCCGGGAAGCGGCTCGGGTGGCCAGGGCAGTTCGTCCGGCAGCTCGAAGCCGACCGCCATCAGCATGTCGGTGGTGTCGCCCATGCCCAGGGGCACCGGCATGCGGCGCGCTGGATGGCCCGGGTCCGCATCGACGATCTGCCGCGGCGTCATTGCATCGAAACGCGCCATGAGTGCGCTGTAGTAGGGCTGCGACAGGTCGGGCCGCAGCGCCTTCCTGCGCAGCCGCCAGACCAGCGCGCTCAGGCCTGCGAAAGCCAGGCGCGGGAGCAGTCCGTACACCAGGATGCAGCCAGTGAGCCACCACGCCCAGTCACGCTGGCCGCCCGGCGCCGCGAGCGGCGACAGCACGGCCTGCGCGTCCGGCACCGGGAAGCCGAATGCGGCAGGGCCCCATCCGAGCACCTGCACGCCACGCACGAAAAACGCCGGATCGAGGATGGTGGTCTCCCAGCTGAGTGTGTAGTTGCGGAACGCGAGCGCGAACAGCAGCGCCGCGAGCACCACCGCGAACGCCAGCGACCAGACCACATGGCTGACGAAGCCCAGCGCCCACGGCAGCAGCCGCGCCCGCGCCAGCAGGCGCGTCGCCGCGCGCAACAGCAGCGGCGCCTGGCCGCGCCGGCCGCCGGCCACGCGGGCGGTGAGCGCCAGCCACAGCCCGCCGAAGGAGGCATTGAAAGAGCCGACCGGCAGCATCAGCCCGGCCAGCCAGAGCAGCAGCGTCAGCAGGTGCATTCCGAGCAGGCCGACCAGCGCGGTCACCACGTTGATACTGCGTTCGCCGCCGCCCACCACTCCGGCGGCCAGCGTGAGGCCGGCAAATGCAACCAGCGCCGCCAGCGCGATCAGCAGCCACGGGGCCCATGCGCTGGCGCGCGCGAGTTCGTCCTGCAGCCCCATGCGCCGCCCGAGGATGCGGGCGCGTTCGGTGATGCGGGCTCGGCCATCGACCGGGATTCGGGCGGCTTCGCGCATGGCCTGCGCGTCGTCGAGCGGACCCGCTTGCTCGATCAGTTGCACGGCTTCCGTAATCACCGCGTCCTGCTGCTCGGAGGGTTGCGCCAGGGTCTTCAACGGCTTCCTCCGGAAAAGCACGAAAAACGGGGCCGCAAGGGCCCCGCAATCCTCGCCCGCCAACCGGGCGCGGACAAGCAATGGTTTTCTAGCGAAGGCCGAAGAACGAGAGCACGGCAACCACGACCACGACCAGACCGACGATATAAATAATTGAATTCACGGCGCAAACTCCTCTTTGTTGAATACCCGCGGAGTTTCGGGGGAATGCGTAGTTCGAGCTGTCGGCGGCGGACTTCGCGCACTGTAGGACTCGCCATGAACAGAAACCTCATGCTTCGTCGCTGCCGTCGCCTAGGAATCCGCCGCTCTGATGCGCCCAGAGCCGGGCGTAAAGCCCGTCCTGCGCGAGCAGGCTGCGGTGGTCGCCTTCTTCGACCACGCGGCCTTCGTCGAGCACGATCAGCCGGTCCATCGCGGCGATGGTCGACAGCCGGTGCGCGATGGCGATCACGGTCTTGCCTTCCATCAACCGGTAGAGGCTCGCCTGGATCGCGGCCTCGACTTCGGAGTCGAGCGCGCTGGTGGCTTCGTCGAGCAGCAGGATCGGCGCATCCTTCAGCATCACCCGCGCGATCGCCACCCGCTGGCGCTGCCCGCCCGACAGCTTGACGCCGCGCTCGCCCACGTGCGCTTCGTAGCCGTGACGTCCGCTCGCGTCGCCCAGCGTCTGGATGAACTCGTGCGCCTCGGCGCGCAACGCTGCCGCGCGGACCGCGTCGCCCGGCGCGTCCGGCCGGCCGTAAGCGATGTTGTCCGCCACCGAGCGGTGCATGAGCGAGGTGTCCTGCGTGACCATGCCGATGTGGGCGCGCAGCGAATCCTGCGTCACATGCGCGATGTCCTGGCCGTCGATGAGGATGCGGCCGCTCTCCAGGTCGTGAAAGCGCAGCAGCAGGTTCACCAGCGTCGACTTGCCGGCGCCCGAACGGCCGACCAGGCCGATCTTTTCGCCCGGCGCGACGGTGAGCGTGAGGCCGTCGATCACGCGGCGGCCACCCTCGCCGTAGCGGAAGCTCGCGTGATCGAAGCACACTTCGCCGCGCGGCACCGCGAGCGTTGTCGCATCAGGTGCATCGAGCACGGTGCGCGGACGCGACAGCGTCTTCATGCCGTCCTGCACCGTGCCGATGTTCTCGAACAGGCTGGTCATTTCCCACATGATCCAGTGCGACATGCCCTGCAGCCGCAGCGCCATCGCGGTCGCGGCCGCCACCGCACCGACGCCGACCGCGCCCTCGGACCACAGCCACAGCGCGGTGCCCGCCATGCCGGCGGTGAGGCCCATGCTGAGCGTGTGGTTGACGATCTCGAAAGCGCTCACCAGCCGCATCTGGCCGTAGCCCGTGTACATGAACTCCTTCATGGCGGCCCGCGCGAAGCCGGCCTCGCGCTGCGTGTGCGAGAACAGCTTGACGGTGGCGATGTTGGTGTAGGCGTCGGTGATGCGGCCGGTCATCAGCGCGCGTGCGTCGGCCTGCGCCTTGCCGATCTTTCCGAGCCGCGGCACGAAGAAGGCGAGCGCGGCGAAGTAGAGGGCGAGCCAGATCACGAACGGCAGCATCAGCTGCGGATCGAGCACCGCCGCGAGCACGATCATGGTGGCCACGTAGACGCCCATCGCCACCAGCACGTCGGCCAGTACGAAGACGGTTTCGCGCACCGCCAGCGCGGTCTGCATCACCTTGGCGGTGATGCGGCCGGCGAACTCGTCCTGGTAGAAGGCCATGCTCTGGCCGAGCATCAGGCGGTGGAAGTTCCAGCGCAGCCGCATCGGCAGGTTCACCGCCAGCGTCTGGTGCTTGACGATGGTCTGCAGCGCGACCACGCCGATGCTCGCTACCAGCGCGCCGCCGAGCCACATCAGGGTGGTCCCGCGCTCATCCCACAACCGGGCCGGCACCTGGCCGCCGAGCCAGTCGACGATGCGCCCGAGCATCGCGAACAGCAGCGCCTCGAAGGCCGACATGACGGCGGTCAACAGCGCCATCGCGGCGATCTTGCCGCGCACGCCGTGCGTGCAGGCCCAGAGAAAAGCGAAGAAGCCCTGCGGCGGCAGCGGGGGCTCGGCGGCGGGGTAGGGCTGAAGCAGTTTTTCAAAAAATCGGAACAAGGCGCGCGGTCTCCAGTGAGGCGCCACTGTAGCGGCGGGCGCGCACCGGCGCCTGCAAGGGGCGTCGACTCTGCCTACACTCGGCGGCAAGGACGACCCATGACCTCCATCACGCAAACTCTCCCGACCTATTTCATCTCGCACGGCGGCGGCCCCTGGCCGTGGATGAAGAAAGAGATGGGCGCCGCCTACGACCAGCTCGCAGCCTCGCTCGCCGACATGCCGCGCCAGATCGGCCGCAAGCCGCGCGCCGTGCTGATGGTGTCGGCGCACTGGGAGTCGCCGGAGTTCGCGGTGATGGCGAATCCGAGGCCGCCCATGATCTACGACTACGGCGGCTTCCCGGCCCACACCTACGAGGTGCGCTACGACGCGCCCGGCTCCCCCGAACTCGCCGGGCGCGTGCACTCGCTCATCGAGGCGGCGGGCCTGCCGGTGCGGCTCGATCGCGAGCGCGGCTTCGACCACGGCCTGTTCTCGCCGATGGTGGCGATCTTTCCCGAAGCCGATGTGCCGGTGGTGCAGTTGTCGCTCAGGCAGGGGCTCGATCCGGCCGAGCACCTGGCGCTCGGCCGCGCGCTCGCGCCGCTGCGCAACGAGGACGTGCTCATCATCGGGAGCGGCCTGAGCTATCACAACCTGCGCAACTTCGGGCCGCAGGCGCACGACGTCTCCAAGGCTTTCGACGACTGGCTCGACGGGGCGCTGGTTCAGGCGCCGCCCGGCGAGCGCGTGCAGCTATTGCAGGACTGGTCGTCGGCGCCGGCCGCGCGCATTGCCCATCCGCGAGAGGAACACCTGATCCCGCTGATGGTGGCCGTCGGTGCGGCCGAGCACGAAGCCGGCGTGCGCATCTATCACGAGGATGCGTTCATGGGCGGGCTGGTGGTGTCGAGCTTTCGTTTTGGGTGACGGTGGCGGGGCGGTGGCGGGCGGCAGGGCTCCGGGCGGCAGCCGCCACCGGTCCTTCGGACTTCGCTGCTGCTCCTCACGCAGGACGGGGTCCGCGCAAACTCGCCTGCGGCTCAGACACGCGCGGCCCTGATCCGTCCTGCGCTCCGGTGCTCGCCGGAGGCTCAACAGCCGCCCGGAGCCCTGCCGCCCACCACCGTGGACACGTCTGGGTTGCCTCCCGCGCGCCCTCCTGCCGTCGATCGACCACTGAGCCCGGTATGCGGTGCGGCCGTCCATAGTGGCGAGATGCAACTCACCGGCAGCCCTCGCATTCCATCGCCAGAACGCCGCATTGGATCAGGCTGCTGCCGTTTCCAACGGTTCGATTTCTTTGGCGATGCGCTTGGCCACTGCCTTCTCGGCAACCTTCAGGTCATAGGTGGACTGCAGATTCAGCCATGACTGCGCGTCGCCACCGAAGTAGCGCGCAAGGCGCAGCGCCGTGTCCGGCGTGACGCCCCGGCGCTCCAGCACGATGTCGTTCAGGCGTCCGGTCGGCACATGCAGTGCCTTCGCCAGCGCGTTCACGCTCACCGCAAGCGGCTTGATGTAGTCCTCGCGCAGGACCTCGCCGGGATGTACCGGCCGCATTCCGTTCTTGAACATGGAAGTGTCTTTCTCTTTTTGATCTTCTTGGAAATCAGTGGTAGTCAACGATCTCGACATTCGTGGCGCCCTCGTCCGTCCAGATGAAGCACACGCGCCACTGCTCATTGACGCGGATGCTGTGTTGCCCCTTTCGATCGCCTGCCAATCCTTCCAGTCGGTTACCGGGCGGCGCCTTTAAAAACTCCAGCGTCACGGCCGCATCGACCTGTGCCAGTTTCCGCTCGGCGACCGCTTTGATGTTGGCAAATCGCCTGGACTTTCCCGTCTCGAAAAGGGCTCTCGTGTCGGCACACTTGAACGACAGGATCATCCATCGAAGTGTATGCCGTTTGCCGGTAAACGGCAAGGAAAGCGCGTAGCCTCAAACCGGCAGCGCCCCCCCATTCCTCCGCCAGAACGCCGCATCCGGAAACGTCCCCGCGCCGGCGGCCGCGTTGTCGGCCATGTGCTCCGGCCGGCTGGTGCCGGGGATGACGCAGGTCACGCCCGGATGGCTCAGGGTGAACTTCAGGAGCACCTGCGCCCAGCTCTTGCAGCCGATGTCGGCCGCCCAGCCGGGCAGGGGCTTGTCGCGCAGCCGGCGCAGGAGCCCGCCGCCGCCGAAGGGCATGTTGACGATCACCGCCACGCCGCGCTCGGCCGCCAGCGGCAGCAGGCGCTGTTCGGCTTCGCGCGCATCGATCGAGTAGTTGATCTGCAGGAAGTCGAGCTTCTCCGCGCGCAGCACCGCCTCGACATCCGCATAGGCGGATGCCGTGTAGTGGGTGATGCCGACATAGCGCACGCGGCCCTTGTCCTTCCAGCCGCGCAAGGTCGCCAGGTGGGTGCGCCAGTCGACCAGGTTGTGCACCTGCATCAGGTCGATGCGCTCGGCGCGCAGGCGCTGGAACACCTGATCCATCTGCGCGATGCCCGCGTCGCGGCCGCTGGTCCAGACCTTGGTCGCCAGGAAGGCGCCGGCGCCCTGCGCGGAAGCCGCCAGCAGCTCGCCGGCGACCGCCTCGGAGCGGCCGTACATCGGCGAGCTGTCGATCAGCTTGCCGCCGGCGGCGAACAGCGCCTCAAGCACGCCCGGCAGCCGCTGGCGTTCCGCACTGCCTGCGGCAACGTCGAAGCCGATCCAGGTTCCGCAGCCGACCACCGGCAATGCTTCCTGGGTCGACGGGATGGGACGTGTGTTCATCTTCGACCTCTCGCTGGGAGTCTGGGCACGGACGCCGACCGGAAAGACGGCGGCGGCAGACAGGCCGACCGCCATGCGCAGCACCTCGGCACGGCGCAGGCCGGCCGGATGGGCGTGCGGGATGGAATGCATGAGACCTCCATGGAGAAAGCGTGTCAGTCGATGGATGCGGTTTGCCGGCGCGGGTTCCGCACGGCGCTGCCGAGCCGGCGTTCCTGCTGCCGCGCGAGCCACAGCGACAGGACCGCCCACACGCCCGCCAGCGGAATGGCCAGCGCGGCAAGCCCGGCAAAGCCGATGCCTGCCGCGGCCAGGCCAGCCGAGATCCAGCCGCTCACCGCATCGCCGCCGCGGTAGACCACGGTTTCGATCACGTTCTTGGCCTTGTACTTGGTCTCGCGGTCGACCACGGTGAAGAGGACCTCGCGCGCCGGCCGCGCGATGGCGTAGTCGAAGGCGCGGCGCGCGGACTGGGCCAGGGCCAGCACAGCAACCGTCGGCGACAGCGCGACCGCGCAGAAGGCCAGCGCCGACGCCACCGGCAGCAGCACCAGCGCGGTGGCGACGCCGAAGCGCTTCATCAGGCGGCCGGTCACGAAGAGCTGCAGCGCCAGCGTCAGCGTCGAGACGCCGAGGTCCACCAGTGCGAAGAAGCGGGTGCGCGATGCGGTGTCGGCAAAGGCGCCGGCAACGATGCGGCCCTGCTCGAAGTACAGGAAGGTCGAGGCGGCGGTGTGCAGCAGCAGGTAGCCGCACAGCCCGAGCAGGTAGGGCGAGCGGACGATGAGCGACAGCCCGGCCAGCAGGCTGCCTCCGATCGGCCGGCCGTCGCCGGTGGCCGTGGCGGCGCCGGGCCCAGTTGCTGCGGCCTGGGTGTCTGCCCGCGGATAGAGCCGGTAGAAGCACTGCAGCGCCGCTTCGAGCAGCAGCGCCGCCGCCAGGGTGAGGGCGACCGGCCCGAGCGTGGTGGCGAGCGAGGCCGCGAGCGCCGGCCCGGCGAAGGTGCCGGCCGTGCCGCCCGCGGCGATGAAGCCGAACAGCCGCCGCGCCTGCGCATTGCTGAAGCAGTCGGCCAGCACGCTCCAGAAGATGCTGATCACGAACAGGTTGAAGACGCTGATCCAGACGAAGAACACCCGGCCCACCCAGACGCCCTGTACGTCGGCTGCGATCAGCCCGCAGAACACCAGGATGCTCGCGGTGAAGAAGCGGTAGGCGAGCGGCACGAAGCGCCGCGGCGCCAGCCGGGTGACCAGCGCGCCGAACAGCGGCACCAGCGCCAGCATGGCGACGAAGGTGCCGGTGAAGAGCCATTGCAGTTCGTCCGGCCCGCCCGCCAGGCCCATCGCGTCGCGCAGCGGCCGCAGCAGGTAGTAGCCGCCCAGCAGGCAGAAGAACCAGGCAAAGCCCAGCAGTGTGGCGCGCACCTCGTGCGGTTCGACATCGACGGCGCGGCGCAGCAGGCGGTGGAGGTTCACCGGCAGCAGTGTGGGGAATCACCGGATGCCGGTATTTCCGCAAGGGCTTGCCGTGCTGTTCGATACTGTATAAAAATACAGTCATTCGATCCATCATGGGCCTGCCTTCCCTCGACTCCTTTTCTCCCTCTGCGCGCCACAAGGTCTGGCGCGGGGACGCGCTGGGCTCGGCCGATGCGCAGGTGATCGGCACCGGCCATGCGGCCCTCGATGCGCAACTGCCCGGCGGCGGCTGGCCGGTGGGCGCCATGACCGAACTGCTGCAGTCCGCGCCCGAGGCGCATGCCTGGCAACTGCTGCTGCCCGCGCTGGCGCAGGCGGTGCAGGGCAGTACCGGCCCGGTGGTGCTGATCGGTGCGCCCTGCGAGCCCTTCGGCCCGGCCCTGGCGGCGCGCGGCCTGCCGGTCGAGTCGCTGCTCTGGGTGCGCAGCGACGCATCGCCTGCAAGATTGTGGGCTTGCGAGCAGGCCCTGCGCTGCGCCGACGTGGCCGCGGTGCTGGCCTGGCTGCCGCGCTCGCGCGTGGGCGAGCTGCGGCGGCTGCAGCTCGCGGCGGCGCAGCACGAGTCGTTGCTGTTCGTGTTCAGGCCCGAGAGCGCGGCGCATTCGACCTCTCCGGCCCGGCTGCGCCTGCAACTGGCCACCTGCGCGGAAGACCGCTCGCAGATCGATGTGCACATCCTCAAGCGCCGCGGCCCGCCGCTGGCATCGGCCATCCAGCTGCCGGCGCGCAGCGAGCGCATGACGGCGCTGCTCGCGGCCGGCCAGCTGCGGCGCAAGCTGCGGCGCCAGCACGACGGCGAACTGCCTGCGGTTGAAAGTGCGACCGTGGTGCGCCTCGCACTTCATCAAGGAAAGAGCCATGCACTGGATCGCCTTGCAGTGGCAGCCTGAGCCCGACGTCCAGTTGCCGCCGCCAGAAGTGCTCGGCTGGTGGGCCCTGCGCTTCACGCCGCGCGTCGCCTGGGTCGACGAGGCGCTGCTGCTCGAAGTGTCGGCCTGCGAGCGGCTGTGGGGCGGGCGCCTTTCCCTGATGCGCGAGATGGCCGGCACCAACCCCGCGGCGCCGGTGCCCTTGCGGCAGGCGCAGGGCGCAACCAGCCTGATCGCGCTGGCGCGGCTGCGCATGTTCGCCCGCGGCGTGCCGCCGCCGGCCGAGCTGCCGGCGGCCCTGCCGCTCGACACGCTGAGCGCTGCCCGCGACCACCTCGATGTGCTGTCGCACCTGGGCTGCCGCACCTGGGGCGACGTGGCGGCGCTGCCGCGCGGCGGGCTCACGCGCCGCTTCGGCAAGGAGCTTCGTGCGGCACTCGATGCCGCCTGGGGCGCGCGGCCCGAAGGCTATCGCTGGCTCACGCTGCCCGATGCCTTCGAGCAGAAGCTGGAGCTGCCGGCCCTGGCCGAGGGCGCGCCCGAACTCATGTGGTCGGCCAACCGCCTGCTTGCGTCGCTGCAGGTCTGGCTGCGAGCCCGGCAGCGCGGCGCGGTGGCGCTCGAACTGCAGTGGACGCTCGACCTGAAGCGCTTCAACGGCGTCGACCTGCCGCCGCACCAGCAGATCATGGTGCGCACGGCAGAACCCACGCAGGACATGGCGCACCTGCGGCGGCTCATGGCCGAGCGGCTCGCGCTCGTGAAGCTCGCCGCACCGGCAAGCTGGCTGCGTTTGCGCACCCTCGAAACCCAGCCGTGGGCAGGCGCCAGCACCAGCTTCCTGCCCGAGGACAACCGCAAGGGCGACAAGCTGCATGAACTGGTCGAGCGGCTCACGGCGCGGCTCGGCGCCCAGCAGGTGCTGAGCGCGGTCGCACAGGCCGATCACCGGCCGGAACACAGGCAGGCCTGGCGGCCTGCGGTGCAGCAGGCTGGGAAGCACCGAGATGTGCCGAGTGTTGGGGCCAGGCCGACGCCGGGCCGCCCCAAGGCGGCCGACGGCCCCCTCGGGGGGCAGCGAGGACACGAAGTGCCGAGCGTGGGGGCCATCCTCTATCCGTCATGGTTGCTGCGCGAGCCCTTGCCGCTCGAAGTAGAGGGCGAATACCCGTGCTACCAGGGCGCATTGCGCAGGCTGGTCGGCCCGCAGCGGCTGGAGGCGGGCTGGTGGGAAGACGGCCAGCCCGCTGTGCGCGACTACTACATCGCCGAAAGCCCGAACGCCGGCTTGGTGTGGATCTACCGCGAGCGGCCCTCGGCCTGCTTTGCCTCCCATGAGGTGCGCTGGTACCTGCAAGGCCTCTATGCCTGATCTGAGCGACAAGCAGAACCGCGCCCGCCAGCCCAAGGTGCGCCTGCTGCCGACGCAGCCCAGGCCGGTACGCGGCCTGCCGGGCTATGCCGAGCTGCACTGCCTGTCCAACTTCAGCTTTCAGCGTGGCGCATCGAGCCCCGAAGAACTCGTGGTGCGCGCCTGCGAACTGGGCTATGCAGGCCTGGCGATCACCGACGAATGCTCGGTCGCCGGCGTGGTGCGCGCGCATGTGGCCTTGAAGGAGTACACGGAGTGGCTGGACGAGCAGGAGCTGTTGAACCCGCACCAGCCGCCGCGCCTGCGCAACGCGGACTTTCGCGTGATGTACGGCAGCGAGTTCGCCTTCGAGCGCTTCAGGCTGGTGGCCATTGCGCACGACCTCGAAGGCTGGGGCAACCTGTGCGAGTTCATCACCACGGCGCGCACCACCGCGCCCAAGGGCGACTACCGGGTGAGCCTCGACGACAGCGACATCGCATCGCTGCGCCACTGCGAGATCTTCATCGCGCCGCGCCGCGCGCCGGGGCAGGCGATCGACCTGCCGTCGCTGTGCGCCGATCTCGATACCGTCGCCGGCATGTTCGAGCGCAAGCCCTGGCTCATGGTCGAGCTGCCGAACGAACTCGACGACGATCTCTGGCTCGCCGACCTGCATGCCGCAGGCGAGCGAACGGGCCTGCCGCTCGTCGCAGCCGGCGACGTGCACATGCATGTGCGTTCGCGCAAGCCGCTGCAGGACGTGATCAGCGCGGTGCGCGAAGGAAAGCCGGTGGCCGAATGCGGCTTCGCATTGCAGCCCAATGCCGAGCGGCACCTTCGCTCGCGCAAGCGGCTGGCCGACATCCATCCGGCCGGCCTGCTCGCCAGCACGCTCGATGCCATGCAGCCCTGCCGCTTCGACCTTGACGAGATCAAGGCCCACTACCAGTACCCGCTGGAAAACGTCGGCAACGGCGAGACGCCGGCGCAGACGCTGGTGCGCAAGACCTGGGAAGGCGCCGACAAGCGGTATCCCCGCGGCATTCCCGACGGGGTTCGGGTTCAGGTGCAGCACGAGCTCGACCTGATCGTCGATCTCAACTACGAGATGTTCTTCATCACGGTCGAGGACATCGTGCGCTTCGCCAACGAGAACAAGATCCTCTGCCAGGGCCGGGGCTCCTCGGCCAATTCGGCCGTGTGCTTCTGCCTCGGCATCACCGCCATCGATCCGGCCACCGGCAACCTGTTGTTCGAGCGCTTCCTGAGCCGGGAGCGGCGCGAGCCGCCCGACATCGACGTCGACTTCGAGCACCAGCGGCGCGAAGAGGTCATCCAGTACATCTACGCAAAGTACGGCCGCGAGCGCGCCGCCATCGCCGCGGTGGTGATCTGCTATCGCTCGCGCAGCGCCTTGCGCGACGTCGGCAAGGCGCTCGGCATCGACGATCGCCTCGTCGACGAATTCGCCAAGGACCATTACTGGTTCGACGAGGCCATCCTCGACGAGCGCATGGGTGAGGCGATGGAACGCGCCGGCGTGCGCGAAGACCTGCACAAGCTGCACCTGTGGATCGAGCTCACGCAGCAGCTCAAGGGTTTTCCGCGCCACCTGAGCCAGCACGTCGGCGGTTTCGTGCTCACGCAGAGCAGGCTGACGCGCCTGGTGCCGGTCGAGAACGCATCGATGAAAAACCGCTCGGTCATCCAGTGGGAGAAGGACGATCTCGAAGCCATGGGCATGCTCAAGGTCGACGTGCTCGCCCTCGGCATGCTGAGCGCGATCCAGCGCGGGCTGGGCTTCATGAACCGGTGGCGCGGCAGTGCGGTGCAGATGCACGAGGTGCCCAACGACGATGCGGCCGTCTACGACATGATGTGCGCCGCCGACACCCTCGGCGTGTTCCAGATCGAGAGCCGGGCGCAGATGTCGATGCTGCCGCGCCTGCGGCCGCGCAAGTACTACGACCTGGTGATCGAGGTCGCCATCGTGCGGCCGGGGCCGATCCAGGGCGGCATGGTGCATCCGTACCTGAAGAACCGCGCCACGCTGCGCAAGGGCGGCGACATCCACTTTCCGTATCCGGCGCTCAGGCCCGCGCTCGAACGCACGCTCGGCGTGCCGATCTTTCAGGAACAGGTGATGCAGATCGCGATGATCGCGGCGA
Source organism: Variovorax sp. (assembly GCA_031412135.1). GTDB lineage: Bacteria > Pseudomonadota > Gammaproteobacteria > Burkholderiales > Burkholderiaceae_C > Variovorax. The sequence continues at coordinate 62,069 of JANOCL010000242.1, forward strand.
AATTCACACCCGACCAGGCCGACCGCCTGCGCCGTTCCATGGCGGCCTGGAAGCGCAAGGGCGGCGTCGAGCGGTTTCGCGATCCGCTGATCGACGGCATGGTCGACAACGGCTACGACCGTGGCTTTGCCGAAGCCATCTTCAAGCAGGTGCAGGGCTTCGGCGAATACGGCTTTCCCGAAAGCCATGCGGCCAGCTTCGCGCTGCTGGTGGTGGTGAGCTGCTGGCTCAAGTTCCATGAGCCGGCGTGCTTTCTCGCGGCCATGCTCGATTCGCAGCCGATGGGCTTCTACAGCCCGTCGCAACTGGTGCAAGACGCGCGCCGCCATGGCGTCGAGGTGCGGCCGGTCGACGTCACCGTGAGCGATTGGGACTGCACGCTGGAGCCGGCTGCATCGGCTGCATCGCATCCAAGCCCCGAGTTCGCCCACCGTTGCGGCCGGCCCGGCCAGCCAGCGGTACGCATGGGCCTGAGCCGGGTCGGCAGCCTGAGCGATGCCGGCGCCCAGCGGCTGCTCGCGGCCCGCGCCCAGGCACCGTTTGCAAGCACCGAAGACCTGGCCCTGCGTGCCGAACTCGACGGCAGGGACATGGCCGCGCTCGCCGCTTCGGATGCGTTGATGAGCCTGTCGGGCCATCGCCGCCAGCAGGTGTGGGACGCCACGGCGCAGAAGCGTTCGGCGGCGCTGCTGAAGGGCGTGCCGGTCAACGAGCAGGCATTGCAGCTGCCCGCCGCACCCGAGGGCGAAGAGATCGTCGGCGACTACGCATCGCTCGGCCTCACGCTGCGGCGCCATCCACTCGCGCTGCTGCGTCCGCGGCTTGCGCGCATGAAGCTCCTGAGCGCGCAGCAACTGCGGCCGCTGCCGCATGGCCAGACCGTGCGCGCCTGCGGCATCGTCACCGTGCGGCAGCGCCCCGGCACCGCCAAGGGCACCATGTTCGTCACGCTCGAGGACGAGACCGGCAGCGTCAACGTGATCGTCTGGAGCCATGTGGCCGAGGCCTGGCGCGACCCGCTGCTCAAGTCGCACCTGCTTGCGGTGCAGGGCACCTGGCAGCGCGATGCCGACAGCGACGGCGAAGTGCGCCACCTGGTGGCGAGCGGCTTCAGGGACCTGACGCCGCTGCTCGGCCGGCTGGTCGCGAGCAACCGCAGCCGCGACTTCCACTGAACGCCGTCCCGGGGTGCGTCCAGGGTCGCGTGCCGAGGCCACCGGGTGACCCCCTCCGCGAATGTCCCCCGGCCTTCGGCCTCCTCCTTTATTTCGCTGCGGGGGTCACCCGATGCCCTCGGCACGGGAAGCACCGGCGCGGCCCCATGCCAGGGATACCGCGGAACCGGCTCCGCCGGGCCGCTGGTATCGCCCCCTTGAGGGGGAGGCGCCGCAGGCGCTTCGGGGGTGTTCTCATTTCAGGCGCCGCACACCGCCACATACAGCGCATAGAGCGCGCTCGTGGCGGTAATGAACAACCGGTTGCGCGCCGGCCCACCGAAGCACAGGTTGCTCACCGGCTGCGGCAACCGGATGCGCCCGAGCAGGTTGCCGTCGGCATCGAGGCAATGCACGCCGTCGCCGGCGCTGGTCCACACATGGCCGTGCTCGTCGACCGCGATGCCGTCGGGCAGGCCGGGCGACACCTCGGCGAGCACGCCGGCGTCCGACACCACGCCCTGTGCATCGACGGAGAAGCGGCGGATGTGGTGCGGCTTGCGATCGGCCGCATGGGAGCCGCCGCTGTCGGCCACGTACAGCACAGATTCGTCCGGCGCGAAGGCCAGGCCGTTCGGCTTGACCATGTCGCTCACCACCGCTTGCGGTTCGCTGGCGCCGGGCGCGAGACGGAATACGTGGCATGCCGCCTGCTCGCGCGGCGCGCGAAAGCCTTCGTAGTCGGTGAGGATGCCGTAGTCCGGGTCGGTGAACCAGACCGAGCCGTCACGCTTCACCACCACGTCGTTGGGCGAGTTGAGCCTGCGCCCGCCGTGGCTGCTGCACAGCACGGTCTGGCTGCCGTCGAGCTCGGTCCGCACCAGGCGCCGACCGCCGTGCTCGCAGGCGATCACGCGGCCTTCGAGGTCGCGCGTGCGGCCGTTCTGGAAAGCGCCGACGGCTGTGGTGCGCATCGGCGCTGCGCCGAGCCCGGGCACCCAGCGCATCACGCGGTCGTTCGGTATGTCGGAGAACAGCAGCTGTTCGCTGTCGGCGAGCCACAGCGGGCCCTCCAGCCACCGGCCGCCGTCGTACAGCAGCTCCGGCGCCGCGCTGCCCAGCACCAGGGTGCGAAAACGCGCATGCACGATGTCGTAGGTACTCATGAGGCGATTCTCACCGGCCCTGGTGCGGCATACCATCCAGACACCATGACGGAACTCGCACACACCTCCAATTCGGCCATCTTTCCCTCGCTCGCGGGGCGGGTGGTTTTCATATCGGGCGGCGCTACCGGCATCGGCGAGGCACTGGTGCGCGGCTTTCATGCGCAGGGCGCACGCGTCGGCTTCTGCGACATCGACGACGCAGCGGGCCAGGCACTCGCCGGCGCACTCGATGGCGACAACCCGGTGCTCTACCGGCACTGCGACGTGACCGACGTGCAGGCCCTGGGCAATGCGGTGGCCGCGGTGCGCGAGCGTTTCGGCCGCATCGGCGTGCTGGTCAACAACGCGGCCAACGACCGCCGGCACAGCATCGAGGAAGTCACCAGCGAGATGTTCGACAGCATGGTGGCGGTGAACCTCAAGCACCAGTTCTTCGCAGCGCAGGCGGTTGCGCCGGACATGCAGGCGCTGGGCGGCGGTTCGATCGTCAATCTCGGATCGACCAGCTGGCTCATCAAGGGCGCCGGCTACCCGGTCTACCAGGCCTGCAAGGCCGGCGTGCGCGGGTTGACGCGTGCGCTGGCGCGCGACCTGGGCAAGCGCAACATCCGCGTCAACTCGATCGTGCCCGGCTGGGTCATGACCGAGAAGCAGTTGCGCCTGTGGGTCAAGCCCGAGTCCGGTGCTGCGCTCGATGCGGCGCAGTGCCTGCCCGGCCGGCTCGTCGCCCAAGACATCGCGAGCATGGCGCTCTTTCTCGGCGCCGACGATTCGCGCATGTGCAGCGCGCAGGATTTCGTGGTGGACGCCGGCTGGTCCTAGGAGCCTGGGCGGCAGAAGCCCGTCGGCTGCAACGCGCGAGAAAACGGTCCATCGCGGCGCTGCCGCCTGCGCCCATAGCCGCTATGGGCTTGTCGGCATCACCACGCTGTCCTCGTTTTTCGTGCGTTTCGCTTCGACGGTCTCTGCCGCCCAGGCTCCTAGAGCGCCCGGTAGAAGAAGGTGGTGGCGCAGGGCTCGCCGTCCGGCAGCAGCGCATAGCCCGGGATCGTGCCGCAGCGCTGCCAGCCGAGGCGGGCGTACAGCCGCTCGGCATCGCCGCTGGCGGTGTCGAGCACCAGCAGCAACTTGCCGCATTCGCGTGCGAGCTGCTCGGCCGCCTGCATCAACGATGCGCCCAGACCCTGTCGGCGCGCCCGGCGGTGCACGAGCATCTTCATCAGGTCGGCCCGGTGCGGCTGGTTCTCGGGCTGACCCAGCATGAGCTGGACGGCGCCTGCTATGCCCTCCGCGTCCTCGGCGACCAGCAGTGCGCGTTCGCCGTTCGCGGCGCCGTCGGCAACGCCGCGCCAGAAGTCCAGCGCCTTGGGCATCGACAGCGGATGCATGTAGCTCACCGAGGCACCGCCTTCGACGCAGTCGATCAGGAGCGCGGCGAGCGCCTGCAACTGCGCTTCGGTGACCGTTGCGAGCCTTCTGATGCGGTGCGTGGAAACGGGTGCGTCGATCGGCATGTCAGCTCCGGGAGGGCAGGGTGACGATCACCACGGCATAGCGTGCCGTGACGCGGGCCGGGTTGTAGTACGTGAGCGGCCGGTCGAGCACCAGCGCCAGGCAGTCGCCCGCGCCGAGCCGATGACGCGCGTCGCCGACCGTCACTTCGATGGTGCCTTCGAGTACCCAGACCTGTTGGTGAATTTCCGGCCTGCGAGCGCCGGTTTCGTAAGCCACGCGCGCCTTCGGAGGGAACGACACCTCGACGATCTGGATCGGCGAATCGAAGCCGGCAGGAGAAACGTTACTTCGGACATAGCCGGAATGGGGGTCGCGCCACGAGAGCCGGCCGGCCGCGCGCGACACCGGCTCCCGGGTGGGCAGCGGCGCCTCGAACAATGCCGCCAGCGGCACGCCGAGACCGGTCGCCAGCCGCTCCAGCAGCACGGCGGTCGGGCTGCTCTCTGCGCGCTCGATCAGCGAAATCATCGAGCGGCTGATGCCGCACTGCGTGGCCAGCGCATCGAGCGAAAGCCCGCGCTGCGCACGCATGTCGCGAACGCGGTGTGCGATGCGGTCGCTCAGGCTTGCCGATTGTTGTTCCTTCATGGTGGAGACAATGTCCACTATGTTGGATAAGACGTCAACCGTCCGCTGCTATGCCGCCGCCTCTTCGTCTTTCCTGCGCGCCGGGTCGCCGGCACCTTCGCGCTTGATGAAGCTGATCTTGCCGTTGGGCTCCAGCACCGCCCAGGCCACCTCGTCGAGCGACGCGATGCCGGCGAGGCGCATTTCGGATTCGATCTCGGCGCGCGTGAGGCGGTCGCGCCGGGTGTTCTGGTTCAGCAGCTCGCCGTGCCGGACGATCACGCGCGGCTCGCCCTCGAGCACCTTGGCGGCCTTGGGCGACAGGTAGGAGATCCAGCTCAGCACCAGGGCCCAGAAGGCGAAGGTGCTGATGGCGAGCGTGGCGCCGGTGAGGCTGAAGTCGTTCTGCGTCACGCCCTGCTGGAGCAGGTCGCCGATGACGACCATGCCGATGAATTCGAAAGGCGTCATCTGGCCGAGCTCGCGCTTGCCCAGAAGCCGCACCATCAGGTAGACGACCGCGAACATGACCGAGGCGCGCAGGACGACTTCCATCAGGGGAGCACTCTCATGGTTCGTGCGGTGTCGGCCAGCACACGCCCGTCGTCGAGCACGCGGATGTGGCCCTCGAGCTTGCCGATCAGCCGCGGGTTGATCTGCGATGCGATCTTGAACAGGAACTCGTTGCCCGCATCCAGCGACGCAAACCCGAAGCGAAAACTGTCGCCCTCGAAGCCTTCGGATTCGGGCGACGGAATCATCGAGTTGACGGTGACCTCGCGCCAGAGTTCGGGCGAGACTTCGATCTGCAGCTTGCCGATGTCCTGCAGCGCGCGCACCCGGATGCGGGTTTCGTAGAAGTCGCCGTTGCGGATGGCAGCGGGCATTTCGATGGTGAGCCGGGCGCCGGCTTCCTCGATGCTGATCTCGGATGTCGGCTTTCCGAGCCAGCCCGAAAGCCCGAGCGCCATGATGCAGCTCAGCACCACGAGCGAGCCGACGCTCGCATGGCGCGCCATCATCCCGCCGGGTCCGTGATGCGGCGGATGAATGCCTTCGGGGGCGGCTGTCTTCAGCGGGTCCGAAGGCATCGCGAGGCGCAAGTGCGGTTCATGGCGCCACCATCGCGCCGGCCGCGCGGGCCTGCTGTCAGGCGGCGCCGTTTGTTGCTGTGCGCCGCAATCGCCCTGGCCCGAGCATGTCCGGCGTGAGGCCGAAGGCTGCGACGTGCGCCGGCACCGGCAGCCCGCGTGCGAGCGCGGCGCTGGTCTCGCCCATCGCGGCCGACGTCTGGATGCCATAGCCCCCTTGCGCCGCGACCCAGAAAAAGCCGGGCGCCGCATCGTCGAAACCGGCCACCAGGTCGCCATCGGCCACGAACGAGCGCAGGCCGGCCCAGGTGCGCGCCGGCCTGCGGATCGCGAGCGTGGTCGCCTCTTCGATGCGGTGGATGGCGAGCGCGATGTCCATCTCCTCCGGCTGCACGTCGTGCGGCTCGACCGGCTCGGCATTGGCCGGCGAGCCGAGCAGCATGCCGGCGTCGGGCTTGATGTACCAGTTCTCCTCGGCGCTGAAGACCATCGGCCAGCCGGCGATCGCGGCGCCGGCCGGTGGCGCGAAGACGAAGGCCGAACGACGGCGCGGCTCGATGCCGAGCGGCCGCACGCCGGCCAGGCGTGCGACCGCATCGACCCAGGCGCCGGCCGCATTCAGCAGCACCGGGGCCTCGTACACCGCGCCGCCTGCATGCACGCGCCAGCCCGCCTCCAAGCGCTCGATGGCCGTCGCTTCGGCATCGCACACCAGCAGGCCGCCGGCCTTGCGCATGCCGCGCAGGTAGCCCTGGTGGATGGCATCCACATCCATGTCGGCGGCATCGGGCTCCAGGACCGCGCCGATCACCCGCTCGGGGCGCAGCACCGGCACCAGGGCGCAGGCTTCTTCGGCATCTAGGCGGCGGGCGTTGGGCGCCATCGCATGCAGCACCTGCCAGTGCGCTTCGAGTTCGGCTTCCTGGCCCGGTCCGGCGACCATCATCGCGCCGCGCGGCGTGAGCAGCGGATGCGCGGAGAAGCCCGCGGGCGGCTGCTGCAGGAAGGCGCGGCTCGCCATCGTCAGCGCTCGCACCTGCGGCGTGCCGTAACTCTCCATGAAGAGCGCCGCCGAGCGGCCGGTCGAGTGGTAGCCGGGGTGCGCTTCGCGCTCCAGCACGATCACGCGGCCGTGCGGCGCGAGCCAGTAGGCGGCCGATGCGCCGGCGATGCCGCCACCGATCACGAGATGGTCGGCTCGCACCGGGCTTGATGCAGCGGGCGTGGATGAGGCTGGGGGTGTCATGGAAACGAATTGTGTGGGGTTCGCCACAGGCGCGTGTTTTCGGTAGTCTTGCGCGATGAATGCCATCGCCTCGCTGCGTGCCGCGGATGTCGGCGCGCCGATCGGGCCGCCGCCGCCCGCACCCGACCTGCCGCCCGGTACGCCGCCGCCCTTTCCCGCCACGCCGCCGCCATTGCCCGAAGTGGACCCGCCGCCGGCCGATCCGCCGCTGGTCGAGCCCGGCGCGCCGCCGCCGGTCGGCGACCCGCCGCCGGGAGCGATTGCGCTTGGCCGCGTGCATGCGCGCCGGCTGCGCGAGATCTATCGCTCGGCCGGCTGGCCCTGCTGCGACGGCATCGAGATCGACCTGCTGGTCGCCGGCCTGGTGGCGCGCGTCTGCTCGTCGCAGGGGCACGAGACGCTGCGCGTGACCGACGCCGGCATTGCGCACATCGCCGGCGCGATCGTAGGCAACCGTGCCGTGCTGTCCCGGCACGAGGCGCTGGTCGAACGGGTCGCGCGCGAGATGACGCGCGCCGGCCGCGTCGCCTGGCGCGGCCTCAGCCTGCGCGCGATGTTGCCGGCCACCGCTGGCAGCGACAAGGTGCGCTGGTGCGTGGCGCGGCCCGATGTCTTCTCGATCCGCAACACCAGCGTGGAAGCCTATGCGCAGCCGATCGTGCACGAGGTCAAGGTCAACCGCGCCGACCTGTTGAGCGACTTGCGCAAGCCCGACAAGCGCGCGGCCTACCTCGACCTCGGCGGCGAGTGCTGGTACGTGCTGGGCTGCGATGCGAGGGGCCGTGCGATCGGCGAGCCCGACGAGATTCCGTCCGGCTGCGGCGTGCTCGTCGCACAGGCCGACCGATTGGTCGTGGCCCGTTCGGCAGTGCACCGCGCCTTGCCGCGCATGCCTTTCGCCGTGTGGCTGGCATTGGCCAAGGCGCAGCCGGTGGCGGGCTTCGACCAGGACTGCCAGGCGCTGCTGGCCGACGGTTGACGCTCAGGCGCCCGCGCCGGCAGCCTTCGGCGCCCGCCGCTTCGAAACCGGCTGCACATAGCCGGGTTGAAAGCAGCGCCGGCTGCCGTCGGTGAATTCGATGGTGATCGATGTCGCGTCGGCGCTGACCACGAGGCCGCGGCCGTAGCGTTTGACCTTGACGGTTTCCTGCGGCGCGAAGGTGGGCTCGGGCATGCGCTGCGGCGCCGCGTCCAGGACGATCGGCGCCGCCATCGCGGCTTCGTGCCGGGCGATGCGGCGGCAGTTGTCGCAGCTGCCGCAACGCGTCGCCGGCGCTTCTTCTTCCAGGTAGGCAAGCAGCACCTGCCAGCGGCACTGTCCGGTCTGGGCATAGAACACCATGCGCTCGAGCTTGTTGCGGTCGTGCTCGCGCTTGCCGCGGTAGCCGGCGAGCATGGCCTCCAGCGCATCCGCGGCCA
>JANOCL010000243.1:0-31024 GCA_031412135.1 Variovorax sp.
CACGATGACCGTCGCGTAGACGATGCCGGAACGTACTTCAACGCTGGCGCGCCGCACCACTTCCATGGTGGGCAAGGGGTTGCCTGCGGCGCGGTTCTGTTTGAGCCGACGCACGATGTTTTCCACGTCGACCACCGCATCGTCGACCAGTTCGCCGATCGCGATGGCCAGGCCGCCCAACGTCATCACATTGATCGATTGGCCCAGCAACTGGAACACGATGGCTGTGACGGCCAGCGACAGAGGAATCGCCACCAGCGAAATCAGCGTCGTGCGCGCCGAGAGCAGGAAGGCAAACAGCACGATGGCGACCATGATGGCGCCGTCGCGCAATGCCTCGCTCACGTTGCCGATCGATGCCTCGATGAAGTCGGCCTGGCGGAAGAGCACCTCCGGCGCTGCCAGCCCGGCCGGCAAACCCTGCTTGAGTTCGCCAAGGGCAGCCTCGATCGCGCGGGTGAGCTTGACCGTGTCCGCAGCCGGCTGCTTCTGCACGCTCACGATGACCGCAGGCGCGCCGTTGTAGCCGGCATCGCCACGCTTCATGCTTGCTGCAAATCGCACATTGGCAACCTGGTCCAGCAGCACCGGTCGCCCGTCCTTCCAGGCGACGGCGACCCCCTGCAAGTCTTCGACCTTGTTGGTACGGCCGAGATGGCGGATTAAAAACTCGCGGCTGTTGAGGTCGATGAAGCCGCCGCCCGCGTTGCTCGCGAACCCGCGCAGCGCCTGCTCCACCTGCGTGAGCGAAACACCGGACTGCGCCATGCGTGCGGTGTCGGGCTCGACCCTCAATTGCCGCACATCGCCGCCGATCGGAATCACCTGCGACACGCCCGGGATCGACAGCAACCGCGGCCGAAGCACGAAGTCGGCGTACTCGCGGGCCTGCATCGGGTCTGCAGCGGGCTTGCCATTGCCTTCTGCAAGGGGCAAGGCGATCAGCATGACCTCTCCCATGATCGAAGACACCGGCCCCATGACAGGCATGATTTCCGCCGGCAATTGTTCACGCACCTGCGCCAGGCGCTCCGCGACGAGCTGCCGGTTGCGGTAGACGTCGGTGCCCCAGTCGAACTCGGCGTACAGGATGGACAGGCCCACCCCCGACGTTGAACGCACCCGCGTCACGCCCGGCATGCCGTTGAGCGCGGTCTCCAGCGGAAAAGTGACAAGCTGCTCGACTTCTTCGGGCGCCATGCCGCCGGCTTCGGTGAGCACGGTGACCAGCGGCTTGTTGAGGTCGGGAAACACGTCGACCGGCGTGCGCCACGCGGTGAGCGCCCCGTAGACCAGCAGCAGCGCCGCCACCGCCAGCACGAACAAGCGGTTGTGCAGGCTGTTTCGAACGATCCAGTTGAACATTCAATGGCTCCGTTCAGCGGATCTGCGCGATCAGCGGTGCGCCTTGCACCACCACGCGGTTGTCGGCGCCCAATCCCTGGGTGACGACGACGGTGCCCGCGTCGAGCGCGCGGTACTGCACGGGCTGCGGGATGTAGCGCTCGGCTCCGGACTTGATCCACACGATGGGTTCGTTCGCGCTGTTGCGTACCACGGCTTGAGCGGGCAGCACAAACCCCTTGACGCGTTCGTTGAGCGACGCAACGACGGTCACAGGCTGGCCTATGGCGAGGGGCATGGCCGTTCCAGGCTTGTCCGGCTCGGCACGGAAAGTGAGGGGCAGCACGCCATCGCGCAGGGAACGCCCGGCGCCAAGCAACTTGAGCTTCACGCCAGCCGTGGATTGCAGATAGGCGCCGCCAAGCCGGGCGGGCAAGCCGGGGTCGGCGGTCGTCGCCTCGACCAGCACGCGCGACGGGTCGACAACTTCGAACAGCACGTCCCGCGCTTCGACGATCTGGCCCGAGACAACATCGGTTCTCGCGATCACGCCCGAGACCGGCGCAGCGAGCGTCTCGCGCGCGCCGATGCTCGCCCCGATGCTCTTTTCGCGGGCGGACAAACTTTGCAGTTCGGCGCGCGCAGCTTCGATGTCCTTGCGCGGGACGGTGCCTTCAAGCGATTCCAGGCGCTGCACCCGCTGCGCGGCCAGAGCGCGGCTGCTGCGCAGTTCTGCCAGTTGCGACTGCTGGCCCGCAAGTGCGTACGGCTCGGCATGGTGCCTCACATGCACCAGGACCTCGCCCTTTCGGACCTGCTGTCCGGCCACCGGAAGACCGCGCGGGCCCGGCTCGACGACGCCGCCGTGCACGGCCTGCACTCGACCGCTTGCGTTCGGGTCCATCACGATCCGTCCCGACAGCTCGACGGTCGCGGCCGCCTCGCTCTCCGTGGCAACGGCCGTCCTGATCGCCATGCGGCGCTGCGCCAGCATGGGCACCTGCACGCTCCCGTCAGGCAGGCGAGCCAAGCCGGACGTGGTGCCGGCGCTTCCGGGTGCGTCCAGGTGTTCGCCGTTCGGTCCGTGTGCGCCGGGCGCGGCGACAGCGGCGTACGGGACGATGCAGGACAGTGCCAGAGCGATCTGGCCGAAGGTCGTGGGCAATGTGCTTCGCATCATTTGGCACCTCCGCTCGACATGCCGGCCTGGTTGCCGCGCCGAGGTCTGAGTCGATAGATGACGATGCCGAGGAGGACAAGTGCCAAGGCGATCCAGGCGGGCAAGGGAATGCCGCTTCCGTTGCCGAGCCCGTCGTCGTGGGCATGCCCGTCGTCCGCCTGCGTAGTGCCCGTGCCCTTGATCGTTCCGTCCAGCAGGTCAGTCTCGGCGCCGGCAAGAACAGTGACGACGACCGCATGGTCGCCGGGCGCCCTCAAGGCCTTGAGCAGCGCAGGATCGTCGACGGCGTAGTCCCCCAGATCCGAGTGGAATTTGGCCACTGCTTTGAGCATGCCGGATTCGATCTCAACCTTCGCATTCAAAACTGGTTCATTGGTGTCGTAGCGATTGATGAGCATGGAAAGTTCGTCGCTGCGCAGATGAGCGACAAGTTCGAAGGTTTCGGATTTCGCCTCCATGCGAGGTGCGCTGCTGCCGCTCGCCGCACCGGGGGCCGGGCCATCGAGATGCTCCCCGTTCGGCCCGTGGGCGCCCGGCGCGGCAATGGCAGCGCCCATCAGCAGGACGAGCAAAGAGACGGCTGCGACCCGAAGGTTCCACCGCCAGGGGCGACGGGTACGTGGGAGATGATTCATGGGAATAGTCCGAGTGCTTGTTGAAGTTGAGCGTGGGCAATGCCCGCGGCTGCTTGCTGGCGATCGAGCGCAGCATCGGCCTGCGCCGCTGCGTTGGCGGCTCGCAGCAGGTCCTGGAGCGACGTTTCGCCTGCCTTGAAGGAGGAGTCGACGAGTCGCGCGCGTTCGCGCAGGAGACCGGCGCGCATGCCGGTCGCTTCGAGTTGGGCCAAGGCGCTGCGCAGGGCAGAACGTGCCACGGCAAGTTCGGCCTCCTGTCGCTCGCGCAGGCGCTGTTCAGTGATTTCAGCCACATCGAGATCGCCGAGCGCCGCGGCTTGCAGAGGCGCATTGCGGCCATCGGTGCCAAAAGGGATGCGCAAGCCGATGCCGATGCCGCGTTGCGTTGCTGCACCGAGCCCCGGGGCCTCTTCCCGATACCGCAGCGAGAGTTCTGGAGGATCGCGCCGCGAGACGTTGACCGCATCGACGCGCTTGCGTGCCCGCTCGACAGATTGCGCGGCAAGCCGCAGTTCAGGATGTTCATCCGCGACGACCGGCACCTCGACCGGGTTCTCCGAGAGTCCCGGCATCTGCGGCATGGCGTCCAGACCAGTCAGCGTCCGCCATTGCGCGCGCACGACCTGCAACCGCTGGCCAGCGTCGCTCTGAGCAGCCTGCGCATCGAGTAACTCGGCTCGCGCGGCGAGCGCGTCTGCCCGCGCCAAGTCTCCCGCCTGAACGCGCCTTTGTACGTCCTCGGCGATCCCCTGGAGATAGCGTGTCTGAGTTGCAGCCGACCTCGCCTCGGCCTGCGCAGCGGAAAGCTTCCAGGCGGATTCGCGCACCTGGCCGGCAACGCGCAATCGCGCCGCTTCCCGGCCGACCTCTGCAAGCGTCAGCTCGGCATCTGCGGCAGCAGCGCGCGCACCGCGCTGGCCTGGAAGCCAGAGCGGCCAGACAAGGCCGACTTCCGTTTCACGACGACCCGCATCCGAATGCGCGCGATCATTGAGGTGGGCCAGCTCGATTGCAGGCGCGGCCGCCCAGAGGCTGGAAGCTGCTGTCTGCTCGGCCCGTGCACGTCGAGCCTGAACGTCTGCCTCTCGATACTGCACAGCCCGCTGCCATGCCGCTTCCACGGCTTGGGCGAAGGTCACCCCGGATGAAACCGACTCGGCGGCAACCAGCGCTGGCTGTGCGGCTGCGGGCGACGTTCCCGCCGCGAACGCCCACGCTGCGGCTGCGCAGGATAAAAACCATGGAACGGATTTCACAAGACTCCTGATCGACATCGCGACGTCCTGCTGGGTCGGAGCGCACACGTCGAACGTGCGCGGCTCGGGCAGTCAGGTCGCCAACATGAAAACGACCCGCTCGCGCAAACGCAAAGCGGGCTTTGGTGTTTTCAGGTGATAAGTCGAGGAGGTCGTCGAAGGCCGCCGAGGTGCGGCGAGGGCTTGGCGGCCTCCGCCGCCAAGCTGGGCCGGGCAGCTTGGGCCGGCGCGAAGGAAAAACAAATCGTGGACCAGACAACGACGGCGCCGAGACAGCCGTCGGCGATGACGTGCTGCATCGACTCGCCAGAATCGTCCTGGGCGACGGAGCCATCCTCATGGTGATGGTGCCCCTCGCCCTGCCAATGCAGCACGGCATGCGCCACTTCTTCCACTTCGGCAAACGCGGTGGCCTGCCCGGCGATGGCAAAGGGCTGCCAGAACGCAGAAAGAAGGAGGAGAACGGCGAGAACGCGGCGCATCGAGCAAGTCTAGTCGAGGACGTGCGCGTCCAAAAAGCATTCCAGCGAGTCCGAGGGGCTTCGCCGGTGTCCGACAAGCTTGAAGTGCGTCAGCGCGGCGCTCCGCGCCGGCGGTCTGCACGTTTGAGCGCGACGTAGGTCGCAAGGTCGACCTCGTGCAGTTGCGGCGGGTACTGCTCGACGGCTTCGAACCAGCGGTGCAGGCGTGTGTCGAACTGCTCGTTCGCCGGCGCACCGAGGCCGGCAAGATAGGCGTCCAGGGTGAGGAAGTAGCGCATCGCATTGCGCTCCATCAGGCCGCGCAGGCCGCGGATGTATTCGGGCCTGCCGTCTGGCCGCTTGCCCACCACGGTGAAGCCTACCTTGTGGCTGCCGAAGGTCGCGAGGTAAGCCGTGGTGGCCAGCCGCGCCATGGTGTTGTGGTCGTAGGCATAGCCGAAATGAAGGAAGGTGCGGCGCTCGTCGAGCGGCACGGCTTCGAGCATCACGCGGTAGTGGCTGGTGCCGAGCGGCCCCGCACGCGCGGACAGATCGACCGCCAGGTAGTCGGGCGCACTGCTGGCGGTGCGAAGCACGAACGGGAGTTCGAAGGCTTCTTCGACCGGCTTGTCGTAACGGCGCACCACGCTCAGGGTGAGTACATCGCCTTCTGGCTTGCGGGCGATGCGGCAGCGGCGATTGTTGATGTGCAGGACCAGCATCTCGCACCATTGCGACGCGTCGGCAAGCGCAGCGCGGACGTCGTCCAGCGGGTGGTCGACCACGGCGTACACGTCGCCCTGCAGGCCGTCGGCCGTTTCCATCGACACGAGATGCACCGGCCGCTGCAGCGTGCCGTGGCCGAGCTTGGCCGCAAGGCTCTTGTGCGTTTCGTGCAATGCGTGCGCCGAGCCGGCGTGCTGCGGCGCGGCATGCGCCTGCGGCACCGCCAAGACCAAGGCGAGACAGAACAGGAAGGAGCAGGCGCGCAAGACGGACATTTCTGCGCGGCTGGCAAGACCTCAGCGGCCCTTGCGCACCAACTTGCCGGCGGCGGGCGTGGCGCGCCTCGCGCCGTTGTCGCGCGGTGGCAGCCCGGTGTGCTGCGTGAGGAGGAGGCCCTCGACCGGCTTCACGGTCTTCCGCGAGACCGCGGTCGAGTTCTTGCGCCGCGCGCTCTGGTAGGTGCCGTCGATCAGCGGCTGGAAGCTGGGGATCAGATGGTGCTTGCCGTTGCCGATCAGGTCGGCGCGGCCCATCGACTTGAGCGCCTCGCGCAGCAGCGGCCAGTTGTTGGCATCGTGGTAGCGCAGGAAGGCCTTGTGCAGGCGGCGGCGCTTGTCCCCGCGCACGATGTCCACCGTCTCGCTTGCGCGGGTGATCTTGCGCAGCGGATTGCGGTTGGTGTGGTACATCGCCGTCGCGGTGGCCATCGGCGATGGATAGAAGGTCTGCACCTGGTCGGCGCGAAAACCGTTCTTCTTGAGCCAGATCGCCAGGTTCATCATGTCCAGGTCGCTGGTGCCCGGATGCGCGGCGATGAAGTACGGGATCAGGTATTGCTTCTTGCCGACCTCGGCGCTGAATTTCTCGAACAGCTGCTTGAACTTGTCGTAGCTGCCGATGCCCGGCTTCATCATCTTGGTGAGCGGACCCTGCTCGGTGTGCTCGGGTGCGATCTTGAGGTAGCCGCCCACATGGTGCTGCACCAGCTCCTTCACGTACTCGGGCGACTGCACGGCCAGGTCGTAGCGCAGGCCGGAGCCGATCAGGATCTTCTTGATGCCCTTGAGCGCGCGCGCGCGGCGGTAGATCTTGATCAGCGGATCGTGGCTGGTGTTGAGGTTCGGGCAGATACCCGGATACACGCAGCTCGGCTTGCGGCAGGCGGACTCGATCTCGGGGCTCTTGCAGCCGATGCGGTACATGTTGGCCGTCGGCCCGCCGAGGTCGGAGATGGTGCCGGTGAAGCCCTTCACGCCGTCGCGGATGGCCTCGACCTCCTTGATGATCGATTCTTCGGAGCGGCTCTGGATGATGCGGCCCTCGTGCTCGGTGATCGAGCAGAAGGTGCAGCCGCCGAAGCAGCCGCGCATGATGTTCACGCTGAAGCGGATCATTTCCCAGGCGGGAATCTTCGTGGCGCCGTCATGGCTGCCGTTCTCGTCGGCATAGCGCGGATGCGGACTGCGCGCATACGGCAGGTCGAACACCAGGTCCATCTCGGCGGTGGTGAGCGGTATCGGCGGCGGGTTGATCCAGACGTCGCGCGCGGTCGTGCCATCGCCATGCGCCTGCACCAGCGCGCGGGCGTTGCCCGGATTGGTCTCGAGATGCAGCACGCGGTTGGCATGGGCGTAGAGCACCGGGTCGGCGCGCACCTGTTCGTACGAAGGCAGGCGGATGACCGAGCGGTCGCGCGGTGGGACCTTGAGCTTGCTGCGGCCCTGCAAGGCCGGATTGGGCACGAAGTTCAGCGGCTTGATGGCGGGGTTGACCGACGCACCGGCCTGCGCGGCTTCGGCAACCGCCTGTGCCTCGTCTTCCTTCGCGCAGGTGGCGCCGTTCGCCTTGGCCTGCTCCGACACCATCAGGTACGGATTCACATGCGCCTCGACGCGGCCAGGCTCGTCGACGCTGGTCGAATCGATCTCGAACCAGCCTTCGGGTGATTCGCGCCGCACGAACGCGGTGCCGCGCACGTCGGTGATCTGCGCCATCGGTTCGCGTGCGGCAATGCGGTGGGCGATCTCCACGATGGCGCGCTCGGCATTGCCATAAAGCAGCAGGTCGCACTTTGCATCGACCACGATCGAGCGGCGGACCTTGTCCTGCCAGTAGTCGTAGTGGGCGATGCGGCGCAGCGAGCCTTCGATGCCGCCGAGCACGATCGGCACGTCGTTCCAGGCTTCCCGGCAGCGCTGCGAGTACACGATGGCTGCGCGGTCGGGCCGCTTGCCGCCGATGTCGCCCGGCGTGTAGGCGTCGTCGGAGCGGATCTTCCGGTCGGCCGTGTAGCGGTTGATCATCGAATCCATGTTGCCGGCGGTCACGCCGAAGAACAGGTTCGGCTTGCCCAAAGCCTTGAACGGCTCGGCGCTCTGCCAGTCGGGCTGCGCGATGATGCCGACCCGGAAGCCCTGCGCTTCGAGCATGCGGCCGATGACCGACATGCCGAAGCTCGGATGGTCGACATAGGCATCGCCGGTGACGACGATGACGTCGCAGCTGTCCCAGCCGAGCGCGTCCATTTCGGCCCGCGAGGTCGGCAGGAACCTGGCCGTGCCGAAGCGGGCCGCCCAGTACTTGCGGTAGCTGGCGAGCGGCTTGGCGGCGCGCGCAAAGAAGGAGACGTCGACAGGGGCGTTCATCGGGGCGGGAGGATGGCCGGGCGTGGCCGAAGAGGCCCGTTTCGGGCAACCCGCGATTTTACGGTTTTGCGCTCTTTCTGTCGCCCTCCAAGGCCATTCGGCCGATGCTGCCCGATCCGAACATGCTTGCCTCAGTCAATCAATAAATTGACAATGACATCTATGTCCGCTGAAACGCCCCACTCCCCCGATGCCGCTGCCATCAAGGCGGTGCGCCAGTTCAACCGCTTCTACACCCGGCGCATCGGCGCTCTCGACGCCTATTTGGGCAGCGGGATGTCGTTGACCGACGTGCGCGTGCTGTACGAGCTCGCGCATCGCCAAGCGCCGGTGGCGAGCGAGATCTCGAAGGACCTCGGGCTCGACGGCGGCTACCTGAGCCGCATCCTGCGGCGCTTCGAAGCCGAGCGATGGCTCACCCGCGAGACGCATCCGCGCGATGCGCGCCAAAGCCTGCTGCGGCTGACCGACGCCGGCCATGCGGCCTTCGCGCCGCTGCAGCAGAAGTCGCGCGACGAAGCCCGCGACCTGCTCGCGCCGCTGGCGGCGCCGCAGCAGCGTCGCTTGATCGATGCGATGCACACGGTGCAGGCGCTGGTCGAGCCGGCGGGCGAGGCGCCGGCGAAGCCCCGCACCGCGGTGCTGCGCGACCCGGCTGCGGGCGACATCGGCTGGGTGGTGCAGCAGCACGGCGAAATCTATGCGCGCGAGTACGGCTGGAACAGCGAATTCGAGGCGCTGGTGGCAGAGATCGCCGGGCGGTTCCTGCGCAAGTTCGACCCGCAATGGGAGCGCTGCTGGATCGCCGAACTCGACGGCGAACGCGCCGGCGCCGTGTTCGTGATGCGCAAGTCGGCCACGGTGGCGCAGCTGCGGCTGTTGATCCTCGCGCCGCAGGCCCGCGGGCTGGGGCTGGGCGCGCGGCTCACCGACGAGTGCATCGCCTTCGCGCGCAGCAAGGGCTACAGGAAGATGGTGCTGTGGACCAACAGCTGCCTGCTGGCGGCGCGCGGCATCTACGCGGCGCGCGGCTTCAAGCTGGTGAAGTCGCAGCCCTACCAAGGCTTCGGGAAACAGCTGGTCAGCGAGACCTGGGAATCGAAGCTGTAGCCGCTACCGACGCTCAACGGGAACCGCGGCTACCCGCGTCGGCCCGCGCACGCGCGGCGCGTCGCGTTGTGTCAGGTCGAAGGTGGTCACCCCGTTGGGCTGCGATGCGGCCTTCAGCAATTCCGGATGGTCCAGCGTATGGCAGATGTCGCGCACGCCGGCATCCCAGTGCTCGTCCACCGAGGCACGGGAGAACTCGTAGTCCTTGGATTCGAGCTCGTAGGGCTTGTCGCGATAGATCAGCTGCACGATCTCTATCGGCTGATGCGTGAGTTGCGCGCATACCGCGGCCACGCTCGCATCGTTGCGCAGCGGCGCCGGCAGCCTGGCGATCAGGTCGACCAGCGCCTGTTGCAGGTTCATGTTCGAGGCCGCTGCATCGGTGTTCATCCGCGTGCGGCTCGAATAAGTGATGTCCTTCTGCCGCTCCGCGACCTCGGCCAGCGTGAGCGGCATCTTGCCCCGGGCGTTGAAAAGGTCGACCTGCAGCACCATCAGCGCTGCGTCGCGCGGGTGCGTGTCGAGCACGTACTGCAACGGCGTGTTGGAAACTATGCCGCCGTCCCAGTAGTCCTCGCCGTCGATGTGCACCGGCGCAAAACCCGGTGGCAGCGCGCCGCTGGCCATTACATGCTCGGGGCCGATGCGCTGGACGCGGTTGTCGAAGTAGATCGAGTTGCCGCTGCGCACATCGACCGCGCCGACGCTGAAGCGGATGTCGCCGTCGTTGATGCGGTCGAAATCCACCAGCCGCTCGAGCGTCGACCTGAGCGGCGCGGTGTCGTAGTAACTCAATACCGGGGCAGCGCCGCCGAGCAGCAGGGCCGGGTTGCGGCGCGGCACGAAGAAGCCCGGCACGCCGAACAGGGCGGTGGAGGTCGCGCTCCACTGGTTGAACAAGGCCCGGTCGCCGCCGACCGGCGGCAGGTGCTGCGCCGGGCCGGAAGAAACGAGATTCCAGAATTCCCGCAGCCGCGCGACCCGCAGCTCCGGCGCATTGCCGGCTATCAGTGCGGCATTGATCGCGCCGATGGAAACGCCCGCCACCCAGTCGAGCGCCTTGTGCTTTTCGAACACGCCGGCATAGACGCCCGCCTGGTAGGCGCCCAAGGCGCCGCCGCCTTGCAGCACCAGCGCTTTCCTGGCGGTCGTGATGTCGATGCGGGCGGGCTTTTTTCTGGCGTTGCGCATTCCGCGATTGGACACCATGCGCCCAACAAGAGCGCCGCAGCGGCGGCTACATCTTCGGCAGCATCCGGGCGCGAATCTCGCCGGCCGGGCATTTGCGCCGGCCGCGGCCGGGCCATGGAAGTGCGCCGCAATGCGGTGCCTGCGGCATATCTGCCATGAGCGCGAATAGAGGCACCAATGGCATCATCGCTCGCATGAACGCCCTGCCCTCTGCCCATGACGTGACCACCTTCTGGCGCGATGCCGGCCCCGCGCGGTGGTTCTCCAAGGACGAGGCCTTCGATGCCGATTTCAAGTCGCGCTTCGAAACTGCGCACCATGCGGCCGCAACCGGCGCACTCGACGCCTGGGCAGCCGATGCCGAAGGCGCGCTCGCATTGCTGGTGCTGCTGGACCAGCTGCCGCGCAATGCCTGGCGCAACAGCCCCCACATGTACGCGACCGACGGCCGCGCCCGGCTGATCGCGCGCGCAGCGCTGGCGGCCGGCCTCGACCAGCAGGTCGACGCGGCGCTACGGCCCTTCTTCTACCTGCCGTTCATGCATTCCGAAGCGCTCGCCGATCAGGCGTTGTCGGTCGCACTCAATGCCGCGCTCGATGCCAACACCCAGCGCTTCGCGGTGATGCACCGCGACATCGTTGCCCGCTTCGGCCGCTTTCCGCACCGCAATGCCGCGCTGGGCCGCGACACGACGCCGGACGAACGGAAATTCCTCGACGAAGGCGGCTTCGCCGGTTAAGCCTCGGCACGCATCGGCGACGACGGCGCATCCGGCCGCTCGACATGCCTGAGCGAGCCGTGCTTGTGCGCATAGACCCAGGTGAACTCGGCGCCGAGCAGGAAGATCTGGGCCGAGTAGTACACCCACACCAGCACGACGACGAGCGAGCCCGCGGCGCCGTAGCCCGAAGCCACGCTGCTCTTGCCGATGTACAGGCCGATCAGGTGCTTGCCTACGGTGAACAGCAGCGCCGTGGCCGCCGCGCCCACCCACACGTCGCGCCATTGCACGCGCACGCGCGGCATGATCTTGTAGATCATCGCAAAGCCGACCGTCACCATCGCGAAGCTGAAGACGAAGTTGACCGCCTGCGCCAGCGCTGCCCAGCCGCCGAACACCGGCGCCCACCACTTGCCGAGCGCTGCCAGCGCCGCGCTGGCCACGAGCGACACCATCAGCAGAAAGCCGATGCCCATGATCATGCTGAAGGACAGCAGCCGGACGCGTACCAGGCTCAGGATGCCCCCGCTCTCTTCGCGTGCCGGCGCGCGCCAGATGCGGTCGAGCGCATCCTGCAGCTCGCCGAACACCGTGGTCGCGCCGAGGACCAGCAAGGCGATGCCGATCACCGTCGCGACGATGCCCTCGGCCGGTTTGTTGACGGCTTCCAGCATGCCCTGCACTGCGCGCGCACCGTCGGCGCCCATCATTCCCGAGAGCTGCGAGAAGATCTCGCCGCGCGCCGCCTCTTCGCCGAACACCAGGCCGGCGACCGAAATGACGATCAGCAACAGGGGCGCCACCGAGAACACCGTGTAGTAGGCCAGCGCGGCACCCATGCTCGGCGCGTAGTCGGCCTTCCACGACGCGAGCGCCTGCTTGCAGAGATCGAAGATAGCGCGTGCGTTCATGGCGGCCAGTGTCGCAGCCGGCCCGCGGGCGTCGTGTCAGCGCATTGCCCGGACGGCCTGCGCAGATAATCGGGCGCGATGCATCCGGCTTCTCCTGACACGGCGCCGCCCGAGCGCCCCCGACCCCAATCTCCCCGCGACCTTTTCGTTTCGTTTACCTGGCTCGCGCTGCAGGGCTTCGGCGGTGTCATCGCCATCGTGCAGCGCGAGATCGTCGAAAAGAAGCGCTGGCTCACGGCCGAAGAATTCCTGGAGGACTGGGCCGTCGCCCAGGTGTTGCCGGGGCCGAACGTGATCAACATCGCGCTGATGATCGGCGACCGCTACTTCGGCCTTCGCGGCGCAGTGGCTGCAGTGGCCGGCATGCTGACCGTGCCGCTGGCCGTGATCCTGGCGCTGGCCGTGCTCTATGCCCACTACGCCGGCAATCCGCAGGTGGCCGGCGCGCTGCGCGGCATGGGTGCGGTCGCTGGCGGGTTGATCGCGGCTGCCGGCATCAAACTGATTCCGGCGCTGCGCAGGCATCCGCTCGGCTTCGGCGTCTGCCTCGCCTTCGTGGCGGTGGTTTTCGGCGCCATCGCGCTGGCCCGCATTCCACTGGGCTGGGTGCTGCTGGCCGTTGGCGGCGTCGCTTGCGTCTGGACGTGGCGGAAGCTGGCGCCATGAGCATTACGATGCATGCCGCCGACTGGCTGGCCCTGTTCGCCCAGTACCTGATGCTTTCGCTGCTCTCCATCAGCGGCGCGATCACCACCGTGCCCGACATGCACCGCTACCTGGTCGACCGAAACGGCTGGCTGACGGATGCGCAGTTCGCATCGTCGGTCGCCATCGCGCAGGCGGCGCCGGGGCCCAACGTGCTGTTCGTCGCATTGATGGGGTGGAACGTGGGCTTGAATGCCGGCGGCGGCATCGGCGCAGGTTGGCACGCATGGCTGCTCGGCCTGCTCGGCCTCACGGTGACGATGGTCGGCATCATGCTGCCGAGCACCACGCTGACCTACTTCGCCACGCGCTGGGGCCACCGCAATCGCGAGCGGCGCGGCGTGCGGGCCTTCAAGCAAGGCATGGCGCCGGTGGTGGTGGGGTTGCTGATCGCCACCGGCTGGGTGCTGGCGGCCGGCAACCGCAGCGGCAGTGTGCCGGCGTGGCACCTCTGGCTGCTCGCGGGCTTCGCGTGCCTTATCGTCTGGCGCACCCGCATCCACCTGCTCTGGCTGCTCGGCTGCGGCGCGCTGCTGGGCACGCTGGGCTTCGTCTGAACCTTCCAGGGAAACGCACCATGCAACTCCGACCGCTCGGCCGTTCCGGCCTTCAGGTTTCGCCGCTGGCTTTCGGCGGCAATGTCTTCGGCTGGACCGTGGACGAGGCGCTCTCGTTCCGGTTGCTCGACGCCTGGGTCGATGCCGGCTTCAACTTCGTCGACACGGCCGATGTGTATTCGAGCTGGGTGCCCGGTCACCGCGGCGGCGAATCGGAAACCATCATCGGCAAGTGGCTGCGCCAGACCGGCAAGCGCAACCGGGTGGTGCTCGCGACCAAGGTCGGCAAGCCGATGGGCGAAGGCAGGAAGGGCCTGTCGCCGGCCTACATCCGGGAGGCGGTGGATGCATCGCTCAAGCGGCTGAAGACCGACCACATCGACCTCTACCAGTCGCACGACGACGATGCCGAGACGCCGCTCGTCGACACCCTGGGCGCCTATGCCGACCTGATAAAGGCCGGCAAGGTGCGCGCAATCGGCGCCTCGAACTTCAGCGCGCCGCGGCTGGCGGAAGCACTCGACCTCGCGGAACGCGAAGGCCTGCCGCGCTACGAGAGCCTGCAGCCGCTCTACAACCTGTACGACCGCGCCGTGTTCGAGGACGCACTGGAACCGCTGTGCGTCGAACGCGGCGTCGGGGTGATGAACTTCTATGCATTGGCGGCCGGCTTTCTCACTGGCAAGTACCGCAGCGAGGCCGACGCCGGCAAGAGCGCCCGAGGCGCGAACACCGTGGGCAAGTACCTCAACGCGCGCGGCCTGCGCATCCTTGCCGCGCTCGACGCCGTGGCACGGCCGCGCGGTGCGACGCCGGGCCAGGTCGCAGTCGCATGGCAGATGGCACGCCGGTCGATCACCGCGCCGATCGCCAGCGCCACTTCGGTGAAGCAACTCGATGAGTTGATCGCTGGCGCCGATCTGCTCCTGGATGCCGAAGCGATCGAGGCACTCGACGAAGCCAGCGCCGAGCCGGCCGAGCGGTAGGCAGGCTCCCACATCGGTTGGCGACGCTGACCGCCGCCGCCGGCCGGTTTCGTTGCGCAGAGTCCCGTCTTCAAAGTTTCGGAGAGAGAACCATGTCTTTTGCGCTCTACATGATCGGTTTCCTGATCTTCCTGGGTGGCGTGGCCTGGGGCGCCTCGGTCGCCGGCGTGCCGACGCTCTACATCGGCATCGGTGCGCTGATCCTGCTGGGCATCGGCATCTTCAGCGCGGTGGGGCGCACACGCGGCAAAGACCCGTCTTGAATATTTCCTCGAGGAGTCGGGTGCAGACTGGAGTGAGAACTCCCTGCAGCACCGAAAGGACTAAGCTCCGACGCTCGCGAAGAGAATCGCCGCAGCTGGAACGAGGAGCGCATATGGATGAGGACGGCGAGGTCAAACGCTTCGTCCACGAGGGCTGGGAAATCCGGATCAGCGTGGCGGCGGCGCCGACCGATGGCCAGACCTCAGGCCACGCCGACCTGTGGCGCGACGGCGTCCACAAATGCCGCATCGCCCTGTCGGGGCGTTTTCCGGATGTGGAGAGCGCCTGCGAGGCGCTGGAGCGCAAGGCCAAGGCGTGGGTCGATGAATGGACCTTGCGGCCGCACAACGGCGACAGCGGGTTCGCGAGCCTCTAGGCGCCCGATCGCTGGCGCATTGCTTCGTAGAGGCACACGCCGCTCGCTACCGAGACGTTCAGGCTCTCGACCGCGCCGGCCATCGGGATACTGACCAGCTCGTCGCAGGTCTTGCGGGTAAGTTGCCGCATGCCCTCGCCCTCGGCACCGAGCACCAGCGCAAGCGGACGCTTCAGGTCGCTCTGATAGAGCGTGCCGGGTGCGTCGTCGCTGGTGCCCACGCACCAGATGCTGCGCTCCTTGAGTTCGCCCAGCGTGCGCGCGAGATTGGTGACCATGAAGTAAGGCACTGTCTCCGCCGCGCCGCTGGCCACCTTCGCGACCGTGGCATTGATGCCGGCCGCATGGTCCTTGGGTGCGATCACCGCATGCGCGCCTGCGCCGTCGGCGACGCGCAGGCAGGCGCCCAGGTTGTGCGGATCGGTGACGCCGTCGAGCACCAGCAGCAGCGGCAACGTGCCAGAGGCCTCCAGGCCTTCGAGCAGTTCGTCGAGCGAATGGGTTTGCTGGATCGGTTCGACGCGTGCCGCGACGCCCTGGTGGCCGTGGCTGCCGCTGAGTTTGGAAAGCCGCAGTCCGTCGGCCTCGACCAGGCGAACACCGGCGTCCTGCGCGCGCGCGACGAACTGACGCATGCGCGCATCGCGCCGGCTGACGTCGAACAGCACTTCGATCACCGATTTGGGCGCGGTCTTGATGCGCACGCCCACGGCATGAAAGCCGAAGATCACTTTGGGGGAAGACATGCCGGGATTATCGAGCCGGGCCCGAAGCGCTCGACCCGGACGCCTTCAGCGCCTGTCGTCGGCGCTCACCCGGCCGGCCTCGATGGTGATGCGGCGTTCGCAGCGTTCGGCAATGCCTCGGTCGTGCGTCACCAGCAGCAGCGTGGTGCCGAGTTCGCGGTTGAGGTCGAACATCAACCGCATCACCTGCTCGCCGGTCGCGTAGTCGAGGCTGCCGGTGGGCTCGTCGGCCAGGAGCAGCGCCGGCTGGACGACGAAGGCGCGCGCAAGTGCGACCCGTTGCTGCTCGCCGCCGGACAGCACCTTGGGGTAGTGCGACAGCCGCTGGCCGAGCCCAACGCGGCCGAGCATGTCGGTGGCGGCCTTGCGCGCGTCCTTGCGGTCGGCAAGCTCGAGCGGCAGCATGACGTTTTCGAGCGCACTCAGGTTGCCGAGCAACTGGAAGCTCTGGAAGACGAAGCCGACCTTCTGCGCGCGCAGTGCCGCACGGTCGTCCTCGTCGATCGCGAACAGGTCTTCGCCCCCAAGCTTGACCGTGCCCTTGGTGGGCGTGTCGAGCCCGGCGACGATCGACAGCAGCGTGCTCTTGCCCGAGCCCGAGGCGCCGACGATGGCGGCGGTTTCCCGCGCGCCCACCGTGAAATCGATGTCCTGCAGAATGTCCAGGGTGCCGGCGGAGTCGGTGACGGACTTGAAAACGTGGTCGACGGCAACAATTGCTTCGGATCGGATTGAGGACATTGAAAGGTTTCGCTTGGTGAATCGACGTCACTTTATCTTGGCCGGCGCGCTCGCCGGCGCAGCGGGGTCTTGGGTCGGCGCGCAAGCGCAGACTGCAGGCGGCAGGCCGCCCGTCATTCTGGTCGTGGGCGACTCGCTTTCTGCAGAGTACGGACTGAAGCGCGGCGAAGGCTGGGTGCCGCTGCTGGAGCGCCGCCTGAGCGAGCAGAAGATCGCGGCGACAGTGGTCAACGCCAGCATCAGCGGCGACACGAGCGCAGGCGGCAGGGCGAGGCTGGCGAACCTTCTGGCGCAGCATCGGCCGACGCACGTGGTGCTCGAACTCGGTGCCAACGACGCGCTGCGCGGTCTGCCGCTCGGCAACACGGAAGAAAACCTCACCCAGATGACCAAGGCAGCGCAGGCCGCCGGTGCCAAGGTGTTGATCGTCGGCATCCAGGTGCCGCCGAACTACGGAAGCGACTACATGCGGCGCTTCGAGGCGGTCTTCACCAAGGTCGCGGCCGCGACCGAGGCGGCCGTCGTGCCTTTCCTGCTGCGGGGCGTGGCCGATGGACCCGACGCGGCATCGCTGTTCCAGGCCGACCGCATTCATCCCACGGCCGCCGCGCAGCTGCGCATGTTGGACAACGTATGGCCGGCGCTGCGCAAACTGCTTGGGGGCAAATAGCGCCGCATTGAAAAAGCCGCCGCAGGCAATGCCAGCGGCGGCTTTCATTCAGGTCGAAGAGCTGGTCAGCCGTTCTTGGTCGGCAGGACCGGAACGGTCGGCGCATCGCGCTCCAGCGAGGCCACATCGGTTTCCGGATCACCCGGTGCCAACCCTTCACTGCTCGGCTCCAGCTTGCGGTTGGCTTTGTCCCGCAGCTTTTCTTCTTTCTTCTTCTTTTTCGCCAACTCCTTCTGGCGCTTCTCGTAGCCGTAATTTGGTGTTGCCACTGCTTCTCCTTGAGGCGGGCAGTCCGGGTGACTGCATTGAGTCCGACTGTACGCGATAACCGTCGGGGCTCAGAGCGCCGAGAGGGCCTGCTCGAGATCGTCCCGAAGGTCGTCTCCGTCTTCGAGTCCGATCGAAAAACGCACCAGCGTGCCCTTGTGCGGCCAACGCGCGACGCTCGCGTCGCGCATCAAGCCGATGTCGTAGGGCACGACCAGGCTGATCGGTCCGCCCCACGAGTAACCGAGGCGAAAAAGCTCCAGACGGTCGCAGAACCGGTCGACCTGCTCGCTGCTGAAGCGCGCGTCGAACACGACCGAGAACAGGCCCGCTGCCAGGTCGACCGGTCCGCACAGTTGCAGCCAATGCGCATGGCCCGGCGAGCCTTCGAGTGCGGGATGAAGCACCTGTGCGATCTCGTCGCGGCCGTCGAGCCAGCGGGCAAGCGCGCGAGCGCTGCTGTCATGCGCCCGGTAGCGCAGGGCGATGCTCGGCAATGAACGCAGCAGCGTCTCGACATCACCCACGCCGATGCCGAAACCCATCCGCATGTGGGTGAGCTTGAGCGCGCGGTGCAGCCGTTCGTCTCGCGTGGTCACGCTGCCCATCAGCACGTCGCCGCCCCCGCTCGGGTATTTGGTGAGCGCATGGACCGAGATGTCGACGCCCTGCCCGCTGCCGTTGAAATCAAATGGGGCGAACGCAAGGCCTGCGCCCCAGGTGTTGTCGAGCACGGTGATCACGCCGCGTGCGCGACACACGGCGACGAGCGCGGGCAGATCCGGAAACTCCATGGTGACCGAACCGGCGGCCTCGACCCAGACCAGCTTGGTGCGCTCGGACAGCCTGGCCGCAAGATCGGCCGGATTCATCGCGTCGTAGAACTTGTGGGTGATGCCGAAGTTGGCCAGCTCGCCAGCGGCCAACGCCTTGTTCGGTCCATAGGCATTGTCCGGAATGAGCACTTCGTCGCCGGTCTTGAGCAGCGCGAAAGAAACCAGCGAAATGCTTGCAAGCCCGCTGGGCACGAGCAGGCATTCGGTGGCGCCTTCAAGGGCGGCGAGCCGCTCTTCGAGGGTGAAGGTGGTCGGCGTGCCGTGCAGGCCGTAGGTGTAGCCGGCCTTGGTTTTCCAATCGCGCGCGCGCATCGCCGCGACATCGGCGAAAAACACGGTCGAGGCCTTGAACACGCCGGGTTGCGGCGCGGCGAAGTTCGAAGGCGCACTGTAGGGGTGATGGATGAGATCGGTGATGGGCTTTCGCATGCCCGCCATGCTAGTCGACGCGAAACGCTGCCCGGTGGAGAATCGCGGCCATCCTTACCGGAGGTTGCGATGGCCATCCACGAACTGTTCGCCTACCTCTGCGTGCACGACACCGCTGCGGCCATCGCCTTCTACGGCGAGGTGTTCGGTGCGCGCGAGAAGTTCCGGCTGACCGAGCCGAGCGGCCGCATCGGGCATGCCGAGCTCGACTTCGGAAGCACCACGCTGATGCTGTCGGACGAATTTCCCGAGTACGGCATTCGCGGCGCCAGGACGATTGGCGCCACGGCCGTCACCATCCACTTGCACGTCGACGACGCAGATGCGCTGGTCGGGCGGGCGCTTGAGGCGGGTGCCACGCTCGACATACCGGTGCAGGATCAGTTCTACGGCGAGCGCTCCGGTTCCTTCATCGACCCGTTCGGTCACCGATGGAACATCGGCCACAGCATCGAGGATGTGCCGACCGAGGAGATGCAGCGGCGCTACACCGCGATGCTCAAGCCGGAGTGATCGGTTTCAGACCGACCACTTTTCAAGCAGCTTCAGTGCACCCATCGAGTCATAGCCCTCGAAGGGCTGGTGAATCCAGGGATTGGTCTGCAGGAACTCGACCGAATAGTCCGGCGTGAAGGTCGAAAGCGCCTTGGTCCAGAGCACGGCGCTGCGCAGTTCGGTGATCGGCGCGTAGTTGCGCTTGAGCATCTCGACCACCGCATGCAGCGTGTGGCCCGAGTCGGCCAGGTCGTCGACCAGCAACACCCTGCCTGCGATCTCGCCCTTGGGCGTGGTGATGTAGCGCGCGATGTCGAGGTGTCCCTGGATCGTGCCGGCGTCGGCGCGGTACGAACTGGTGGACATGATCGCCAGCGGCTTGTCGAAGATGCGCGACAACACATCGCCGGGACGCATGCCGCCGCGCGCCAGGCACAGGATGGTGTCGAATTCCCAGTCCGACTGATGCACCTTGATCGCGAGCTTCTCGATCAGGTTGTGGTACTCGTCATAGCTCACGTAGAGGTGCTTGCCGTCTTCGGTCAACATGGAATGGGCTCCGTTCAGTCTGCAAGGTAGGGGTGGCGCATCATGATCGTGTGGTCGCGATCGGGGCTGGTCGACACCATGTGGATCGGCACGCCGGTCACCTGTTCGATGCGTTGCAGATAGAGGCGCGCATTTACCGGCAGCTTGTCGTACTGGGTGACGCCGACGGTGCTTTCGGTCCAGCCCTCGAGCTTTTCGTAAACGGGCGTGCAGCGCTCGATCTCGTCGGCACCCATCGGCAGGATGTCGGTGTACTCGCCGTCGAGGTAGTAGCCGGTGCACAGCAGCAACTCTTCGATGTTGTCCAGCACATCGAGCTTGGTGATGCAAAGGCCGCTCAGGCCGTTGACCTGCGCGGATCGCTTCAGGAGCGCAGCGTCGAACCAGCCGCAGCGGCGGCTGCGGCCCGTGGTCACGCCCTTTTCGGCGCCGACCGTGCTCAGGTGATAGCCGACGGTGCCCGGCGTCGCCCAGTCGAGCTCGGTCGGGAACGGCCCGCCGCCCACGCGCGTGCAGTAGGCCTTGGTAATGCCCAGCACATAGTGAAGCATGCCGGGTCCGACGCCCGAGCCGGCGGCCGCATTGCCGGCCACGCAGTTGCTCGAGGTGACGTAGGGATAGGTGCCATGGTCGACGTCGAGCAGCGTGCCCTGTGCGCCTTCGAACAGCAGGTTGGCGCCGGCGCGGTGCGCGTCGTTCAGCTCGCGCGAGACGTCGGCCATCATCGGCTTGAGCAGTTCGGCGTGGCGCATGGCCTCGTCGTAAACGGCATCGAAGTCGATCGCCGGCGCGCTCAGCACCTGGGTCAGCACATGGTTGTGCAGGTCGAGCAACACGCGCAGCTTGGTGGCAAAGCGCGCGGGATGCTTCAGGTCCTGCACGCGCAACGCCCGGCGTGCGATCTTGTCTTCGTAGGCCGGGCCGATGCCGCGACCGGTGGTGCCGATCTTCTCGGTACCTCCTTTTTCGAGGTAGGCCTCGCGTGCGACGTCGAGCGCCGCATGGAAAGGAAGGATCAGCGGACAGGCCTCGCTGATCCGAAGCCGTGAGCGCACTTCGACACCGGCCTTCTCCAGCCCCTCGATCTCTTCGAACAGCTTGGCCGCCGAGAGCACCACGCCGTTGCCGATGTAGCACTTGACGCCGGGCCGCATGATGCCGCTCGGAATGAGGTGCAGCGCGGTCTTGACGCCGTTGATGACCAGCGTGTGGCCCGCGTTGTGGCCGCCCTGGAAACGCACCACGCCCTGCGCGCTTTCGGTCAGCCAGTCGACCAGTTTGCCCTTGCCCTCGTCGCCCCATTGGGTGCCGACGACGACCACGTTTCGTCCGGTGGTAACGCTCATGATGTTTTGCTTCAGAGGATTCAGATGGCTTGCACGTTCCACTGTCCGCCACGCTGCACGAGCTCGCGGTCGCAATGGAATTCATCGATTTCGCTGTCGTGGCCCGGCAGCACGCAGACCACGGTTTCGCCCTTGCCGCGCAAGGCTGCGATGGCCTTGCCGAGGTCTTCAACGTCGCTCCATGGCGCCCGGATGGCGGCACGCAGCGGCCTTGGCGTCTGCACGCGAACCAGCTCGCGCACGTCGAGGCTGAAGCCGACCGCCGGACGGTTGCGGCCAAACACCGCACCGACCTCGTCGTAGCGGCCGCCGCGCACAAGCGCGTCGCTCGCGCCTTCGGTGTAGATGCCGAAGCGCATGCCGCTGTAGTACGCATAGCCGCGCAGGTCGGCCAGGTCGAAGCTGACCCGGGCGCCTTCGAGCCGGCCGGCCAGCTGTTTCAGGTCGGACAGCGCTTGCTGCACCGCCGCCGTGGCGGGCAACACCCTGGCCGCTTCGTCGAGGACGGAGGCGTCGCCATACAGCTGCACGAGCGCGAGCAGGCCTTCGCGCGAAGCCGCCGGAAAGTCGGAAGTGAGCTGGCGCAATGCGCTCGCGTCTTTTGCAGCAAGCGCCGCATGCACCCGCGCGATGGCCGGTGCATCGATCGGCATGCCGGCGAACAGCGAGCGCACGATGCGCGCATCGGCCAGGTCGACGATGACGCTGTCCGGCACATGCCCCGTACCGCCGGCCGCATGCAGACAGTCCAGCGCAAGGCGCAGAACCTCGGTGTCGGCTTCGAGGCCGGCATGGCCATAGATCTCGGCGCCGAACTGCAGCGGTTCACGGGTCGCGTGCGGGCGATCGGGACGGGTGTGCACCACCGGCCCGCAGTAGCACAGGCGCGTGACGCCGCGGCGATTGAGCAGATGTGCGTCGATGCGCGCGACCTGCGGCGTGGTGTCGGCGCGCAGTCCCATGCTGCGGCCGGAGAGCTGGTCGACGAGCTTGAAAGTCTGCAGGTCGAGCGCTTCGCCGGTGCCGGAAAGCAGGGATTCGAGATGCTCCAGCAGAGGCGGCATCACCAGCTCGTAGCCATAGCCACGGGCGGTGTCGAGCAGCTGGCGTCGCAGTTCTTCGATGTGGCGCGCCTCGGAAGGCAGCACATCGGCAATGTGATCCGGGAGGACCCAGGCGGACATGGAGATCGGGGGCGTGGTTAAACCGGGATTCTACCGGGGAGCGTCAGCCGACAAGCCAAAGCAGCGCCATACCCAGCAGGATGCTGCACATGCCGAAGAAGCGCAATTGACCGTCGCGCAGCTGCATGAGCTGCCCGAAGCCGCGCCGCCAGCCGCCGGGCGAAATGAAGGGCAGGATGCCCTCGATCACCAGCACGAGGGCGAGCGCGCTCCAGACCGTTTCTGCACTCACGCCGGGCCGTGGTCAGCGGCGCGGGGGTGCTGCGCTTGCAGTGCCGGAACCGGAACCCTCCATCGCGCGGAAGAAGTCCGACGACGGATCGATCACCATCACATCGCTCTTTTTGTTGAAGCTCTGCTTGTAGGCATCGAGGCTGCGGTAGAACTGGGCGAACTGCGGGTCGCGGCCAAAGGCAGCCGAGTATGCGGCTGCAGCCTGGGCGTCGCCCTCGCCCTTGATCTTCTGCGCGTCGCGGTACGCGTTGGCCACGATCACCTCGCGCTGGCGGTCGGCATCGGCACGGATCTTCTCGCCCTCGGCGAAGCCGGTGGAGCGCAGTTCGTTGGCGACGCGCTTGCGCTCTGCTTCCATGCGGCGATACACGGACTCGGTGATCGCCTCGACGTAGTCGACCCGCGTGATACGCACGTCGATGATGTCGACACCCCACGGCTTGGCGCCCTTCACCACCGCCAGCACCTCGCGCTGCACGTCGGCCATCAGCGCCTCGCGCCGAACGGAGATCAGGTCGCGCACAGTGCGCTTGTTGATGTTTTCCTGGAACGCGTTGCGCACCACGCGGTTGAGCTGCACCGCACCTGCGTTCTCGTCCAGACCGACGTTGCGGATGTACTCAGACGGGTTGGTGATGCGCCAGCGCACGTACCAGTCGATCACCACGCGCTGCTTCTCTGCGGTCAGCATCGGCTCGGGGTCGAGGCTTGCCAGCGTGAGAAGACGCTTGTCGAGGTACGAGACATTCTGGAACGGCGGCGGCAGCTTGAAGCTGAGCCCCGGCTCCGTGATCACTTCCTTGATCTGTCCGAGTGCGTAGACGATGCCGAACTGGCGCTGGTCGACCACGAAGAGCGTGGAGCTCAGCAGTGCGAGCACCACCAGGACAGACGACGCGATGAATCCGATTCTGTTCATTGTTTTTTCCTCAGCGAGCGTCGCGGTCGCGCGAGCGGCCATCGCGCGCACGGCCGTCGCCCGACGGGGGGACCACCGGAATCACCGACGACTGTGGCGGTGCGGTGCCGGCAACGCTGGGGCTGGCGCCGTCGACCGGTGTACCGGCAGCGTTCTGACCCGTCATCTGCATCAGCTTGTCGAGCGGCAGGTACAGCAGGTTCGAGCCCTGCTTGGTATCGACCAGCACCTTGGTCGTGCTGCTGTAGATCTGCTGCATCGCATCGGTGTACATGCGGTCGCGCGTCACCTGCGGCGCTTTCTGGTATTCGGTCAGGACGGAGGCGAAGCGCTGCGCGTCGCCTTGTGCCTGCGCAACGATGCGGGCCTTGTAGGCTTCCGACTCTTCCTTCAGGCGCGACGCGGTACCCGTGGCACGCGGCACCACGTCATTGGCATAGGCCTGCGCTTCGTTCTTGGCCCGTTCGCGCTCCTGGCCGGCCTTGAGCACGTCGTCGAACGAGGCCTGAACCTGCTCCGGAGGCCGCACACCACCTTGCTGCAGGTTGATGCCAACGACCTCCACGCCGAGCTTGTACCGGTCGAGGATGGACTGCATCAGCGTGCGAACGCGCGGAGCAATCTGGTCGCGCTCTTCCGCCAAGGCCGCATCCATCTTCATGCCGCCCACAACTTCGCGGACCGCGGTTTCGGCAACCTGCACCACGGTGTCGGTCGGGTTCTTGCTCTCGTAGAGATAGGCGCGCGCGTCGCTCAGACGGTACTGCACCGCGAACTTGATCTCGACGATGTTCTCGTCTTCCGTGAGCATGGCGGATTCGCGCAGGCCGGTGGAGCGCACGATGGTGTCGCGCCCCACGTCGGTCGACCGGATCTGCGTCACGACCACAAGCTCGTGGCGCTGAATCGGATAAGGCAGCCGCCAGTTGAAGCCGGCACCCACTGTTTCCTTGTACCGGCCGAACTGCGTGATGACGGCCTGCTGCCCTTCGTTGACGATGAAAAAGCCAGTGCCGAGCCAGATCAGCACCGCGACCGCAGCCACCAGTCCAAGGCCGACGCCCGCATTCTTCATGTCGGGCCTGAGACCACCACCGCCGCCATTGCCGCCGCCGTTGCCATTCGGACGGTTGTTGCCGCCGCGGCCGCCGCCGAAGAGGCCGCCAAGCTTGCGGTTGAAGTCGCGCCAGAGCTCATCGAGATCCGGTGGGCCCTGATTGGGACCTTGCCCGCGCGGGCGATTGTTGTTGCCGGAAGGGGGTGGTGGTGGTGGCGGCGTCGGTTCGTCGTCGGGACGGCTCGCAGCGGGACGCTCGCCATTCGGCGATGGATCGTCGCTGCGACCCCATCTTCCGTCGTTCAGGTTGAACATGCCCTGAAACCGTCTCCACACTGGCTTTGCATTCATTCGGTTCTGTTCTCTCGTCAGTGGGGGCGATTGTGCCCAATCAGTTGGCAGCATCGTGCAATCGGGGATTGCTCTCTGGGGTCATCGCGTCTTCGGTGGGACGCGACCGTCGTGCGAGTTCGGCCCGCAATTCAGGCACGCCTTGGCCGGTTCGGGCGCTCAGGAAAACCCGGGGCACCTGCACGCCGTCGACATCGATCTCATCGAGCAGATGCAGGGGGTGCTGCGCAGTTTCAAGTGCATCCAGCTTGTTGAACACCAGAAGCTGCGGCACCGCGTCGGCGCCGATTTCCTTCAGCACCATCTGAACCTCTGCCATCTGCTCGGGATGGTGCGGGTTGGCGGCATCCACCACATGCAGCAGCAGGTCGGCATCGACGGCTTCCTGCAACGTGGCCTTGAACGCATCGATCAGGCCGTGGGGCAGGTCTCGAATGAATCCGACCGTGTCGGAAATGGACACCTTGCGGCGCGCATCACCCAGATAAAGGTGCCGCGTGGTGGTATCCAGCGTCGCGAACAGCTGGTCGGCCGCATAGGCGCGCGCCTTGACCAGCGCATTGAACAGCGAGGACTTGCCGGCGTTGGTATAGCCGACCAGCGAAATGTTGAAGGTGTCGCGCCGCTCGCGCTGGCGGCGCTGGGTGCCGCGCTGGCGCTGCACCTTGGCGAGCCGCTCGCGCGTGCGCTTGATCGACTCGCCGATCATCCGGCGATCGAGTTCGATCTGCGTTTCGCCAGGACCGCCACGCGTACCGATGCCGCCGCGCTGGCGCTCCAGGTGGGACCAGCGCCGCACAAGCCGGGTACTCAGGTACTGCAGCCGTGCCAGTTCGACTTGCAGCTTGCCTTCGTGCGAGCGTGCGCGCTGCGCGAAGATCTCGAGAATGAGGAAAGTGCGGTCGTACACCGCAATGCCGAGTTGACGCTCGAGATTGCGCTGCTGCCCCGGGCTCAGCGTCTGATCGAAGATCACCTCGCTGGCGCGATGCAGATCGGCCAGTTCACGGATCTCGTCGGCCTTGCCGCTGCCTACGAACAGCGCTGCGTCCGGCGCCTTGCGTTTGCAGATGAGCCGCGCGGCAGGTTCGAGCCCGGCTGTCTGCGCGAGCAGGCCGAGTTCTTCGAGTTCGTCGTCGAAATGCGGCAGGCCGAAATCGACGCCGACGAGAACGACGGCGCCGTCTTTCCGGGAAATCAGTTCAGACAAGCGGGATCAGAATTGGAAGAAAACGCAACAGGCGAACCCGCCGCGCTCCGTGTCCTTCAAGCGGCAGCGTCGTCGTTCTCGGCAGCTGAGAAGTTGACGGCCCGACCTGGCACGATGGTGGAGATCGCATGCTTGTAGACCATCTGTGTCACCGTATTGCGAAGCAAGACGACGTATTGGTCGAACGACTCGATCTGACCTTGCAGCTTGATGCCGTTGACCAGATAGATCGAAACCGGCACGTGCTCGCGACGCAAGGTGTTCAGGAACGGGTCTTGTAGAAGTTGCCCTTTATTGCTCACGATATTCTCCGTGTTCAAGAGTAGTTGTTGGACTGGTCACCTTAACACAGCACTTCTGCACTGCAGCATTGGAGGCCAAAAGCCTTCCAAAAATAACGGCACTTAAAAACCGGAACTTCGAGCGCGAGAACCACTCATCGGCGGCCATTGGATGTCAACTGCGCAACGCCCAAGTGTCAGTCGTCCTTGTCGGCATAGGGATTGCGCGAAGTCTTGAGATCGATGCGAAGGGGTGTGCCGACCAGGTCGAACTCTTTGCGGAACCGCCCTTCGAGGAAGCGTTTGTACGCCTCGGTGACATGCTCCAGCGAATTGCCGTGGATCACGATCAGGGGAGGGTTCATCCCGCCTTGATGGGCGTAGCGCAGCTTGGGGCGGAACATGCCGGACCGCTTGGGTGCCTGGAATTGCACCGCTTCGAGCAATAGCCGAGTGAGTACCGGCGTGGACATCTTGCGGGTGGCGGATTTATGGGCCTGCGCGATGGCTTGCCAGACCGGACCGAGGCCCTGGCGCTTGATCGCCGATATGAAATGCAGCGACGCGAATTTCAGGAACGGCAGCCGTGTTTCGATCTGCCGCTGGATCTGCTCGCGCTGATAGCTGTCGACCGCATCCCATTTGTTGATGGCGATCACCACCGCGCGGCCGCTTTCGAGGATGTAGCCGGCGATGTGGGCGTCCTGGTCCGTCACGCCCTGCGTCGCATCGAGCAGCAACAGGACCACATTGGCCGATTCGATCGCCTGCAGCGTCTTGACGACCGAGAATTTTTCGATCGCCTCGAACACTTTGCCTTTGCGGCGCAGTCCGGCGGTGTCGATCAGTTCGAAGCGTTGCCCGTTGCGCTCGAAGGGCACGGTGATCGCGTCGCGCGTGGTGCCGGGCAGGTCGAACGCGACCAGCCGCTCCTCGCCAAGCCAGGTGTTGATGAGCGTTGACTTTCCGACGTTGGGACGGCCTGCCACCGCGAGCTTGATCGGCTTGTTGGCGTCTTCTTCTTCCGCGTCGTCCTCGGGCTCCGGCAGCTTCAGCGGTTCGAGCGCGAGTTCGACCAGGTCCCGGATACCCTGCCCGTGCGAGGCCGAGATGCCGTGCACGTCGCCGAAGCCGAGCTCGTAGAAATCGACCAGCCTCGTGCCGTCGTGCATGCCCTCGGCCTTGTTGGCCACCAGCACGCAGGGCTTGCCGAGCCGGCGCAGTTCGTTTGCGATGTCGTGGTCTTGGGCAGAAAGCCCTTCGCGCGCATCGACGACGAACACCACGACATCGGCCTCGGCCACGGCCTGACGCGTCTGCCTGGCCATTTCCTTGAAGATTCCGCTGCCCGCATCGGGTTCGAAGCCGCCGGTGTCGATCACGATGAACTCATGCCGCCCCTGGCGTCCGTTGCCGTAGTGGCGGTCGCGGGTGAGCCCCGCAAAGTCGGCCACGATGGCGTCGCGGGTCTGGGTGAGGCGGTTGAACAGCGTCGATTTGCCGACGTTGGGACGCCCGACCAGGGCAATGACCGGTTTCATGGTCGGGCTTTCAATGGGTTATTCAGGCCGGTAGCCAAACACGCCGCCCTTGCGGGTGACGATCACGACCGTATTGCCGGAGAGCGCCGGTGTTGCTGCGATGGCTGAGCCATCGGGCGTCAGCCGGTTCAGTGGCGCGCCGTCTTCCCGCGAAATCAGGTGCACGAGACCCGTGCTGTCGCCGATGATCAGCGATCGGCCCACCGCGAGCGGTGCAGTCAGGGTGCGGTACTTGAGCCGCTCGGATTGCCAGGCGCGTTCGCCGTCGGCCCGGCGCCACGCCACCACGTTGCCGTTGTCTTCGGTGCCGTAGACGAAACGCTCGTCGCCGCTCACGCCCTCCGCTGCGGAAGCCGGCTTGCTCCAGAGCAGCACGCCGCGTGCGGCGTCCACGCAGCCCACGCTTGCATAGTAGGCACGCGCACAAACGGTGTCGCCGAGCCGGCTTACGCTGCCGGTCAGATCGACCAGACGTTCCACGTCGTTCGTGCCGCGGGGTGCGGCAATCGGCGATTCCCAGCGCGACACGCCATTGGCCGGATTGATGCCGGCCAGCCGACCGCCGATGCCGGCGACGAGCGTATCGCCCACGGCGATCAACACGCCCGGCTTCTTCAACACCAGGTTTTCCGCGGCACGCTGCTGCGACCAGAGGCGGCGCCCGCTCTGGCCGTC
This sequence comes from Variovorax sp., assembly GCA_031412135.1. Taxonomy (GTDB): domain Bacteria; phylum Pseudomonadota; class Gammaproteobacteria; order Burkholderiales; family Burkholderiaceae_C; genus Variovorax. The sequence goes on from JANOCL010000243.1 coordinate 28,601, forward strand.
CCAGGCGCTGGTGGTACGGTCTGCCGTCTGCACGAAGACGCGTCGACCAGCCACCAGCGGCGCGGTGTACGACTGCGCGGTGAGCCGCTGCTTCCAGAGGATCTTGCCGCTCTGCATGGCGACGAGTTCGTTGTCGGCAGTAACGACCGCGACGGTCGACCCGTCACTGCCCACTCCGGCCACAAGGGGCGCACCCGCGCTCGCGCGCCACACTTCCTGGCCCGAGCGCGCATCGATCATGACCACCGTGCCATCGGCACCGGCAACGGTCACCATGTCGCCGCTCACATCGGTGGTCAGCGGAAAGCTGACCTCGGGGATTCGTACGTTCCAGGCCTGTCGAATGCCGAGCACGGCAACATTGGGCGGCAATTCCGCAGGCTTCGGCTTCGGCGTGCCCGAACATGCGGCGAGCACCGCGATCAGTGCCGCGGCGGCGCCGGCACGCAGTACGGGCCCGGCGGGGAACGCAAAACGCTTCATCGAGTTCATGGTGTGGTCTTGGCTGCGGATGCGGCGCCGGCAGGTGTCGGGGCGAGGCTCTTCGGGTCGACACCGACAGCGTTGAGCTTGATCTCCACCAGGCGGCGATAGTCGGTGCGAGGTTCGAAAGCCTTCCAGGCCTTCAGGTACTCGGCCTTGGCTTCGTCACGCTTGCCCTGGGCCAGATGGATGTCGCCCTTGCGGTCCGCCACCAGCGCTTCGAACTCCTTGGGTACGTTGCCCGACAGCTGCTTGAGCGCCTCGTCGTAGGACTTGGCTTCGATCAGTTCGGCGGCAAGGCGCAGCTTGGCGACAGTCTGGTAACCGACATCGACCGCATCTTTGGCAACCCAGGCGAGTGCGGCACGCGAGGCGTCGGCATTGCCTTTTTCATACAGCGTCTTCGCCGCAAGCAAACCGGCCTGCTGTGCATACGCTGTGCCTGCGAAATTCGCCTTCATGTCGGCCAGGGCACGTTCGATGCGGCCCGCATCGCCCGCCTGCGCGCTGCGCTCGACCTCGTCATAGAGCAAAGCGGCACGCGCAGCCTTGTCGCGCTGCAGGTACTGCCAGCCGTTCCAGGCCACGAAGGCGCCGGCCGCGAGCAGAACCACCCAGGTGATCAGGGTGCCGTAGGTGTTCCAGAAATGCTTGAGCTGGTCGAGCTGTTCCTGTTCTTCGAGGTCGAGATGAGTTGCCATGCGCTGTCAGTCGTTGAGAGCCGGGGATTGTAGGGTGGCGGCCCAGGCGGACAGCTCGCCCAACGGACGAGCGATCTGCGCGCCCCTGCCGTCGCGCAGTGCCTTGACCGTGACCTCGCCGCGCAAGAGCTCGTCGGCGCCGAACACGAGGGCATGCCGGGCGCCGCTGGCATCGGCCTTCTTGAACTGCGACTTGAAGCTGCCGAGTCCATCGGCGGTCGCGGCATGCATCTGCACGCGCACGCCGGCATCGCGCAACTGCTGCAGCGTGCGCAGCGCTTGCGGCATTGCCGTGGCGTCGGGGACAACCGCATAGACATCGGGCACCGGCAGCGGGACCGGGGTCCCCTCTTCCTTCACGAGCTCAAGCACGCGCTCCACGCCGAGTGCCCAGCCGACCGCTGGCGCAGCCTTGCCGCCGATCTGCACGATGAGATCGTCATAGCGGCCGCCGGCGCACACGGTGCCTTGCGCGCCGAGCCGGTCGGTGACGAACTCGAACACCGTCAGGTTGTAGTAGTCGAGACCGCGAACCAGGCGCGGATTGATGGTGTAGCCGACGCCGTTGGCATCGAGGATGGCCCGCAGCCCGTCGAAGTGGGCCAGCGATTCGTTGCCGAGAAAGTCGATCAGGTTGGGCGCCGATTCGACCACCGCCTTCATCGCCGGATTCTTGGTGTCGAGAATGCGCAGCGGATTGCTGTGCAGACGGCGCCTCGCTTCATCGTCGAGCTTGTCGGCATGCCGTTCGAAGTGGGCGATGAGCTGGGCACGATGCAGCGCGCGCTCCGCCGGCTGGCCGAGGCTGTTGAGCTCGAGCCGCACATCGGTGAGCCCCAGCGCCTTCCAGAGTGCGTTGGCCAGGAGGATCAGCTCGGCATCGACGTCCGGCCCAGCGAAGCCCAGTGCTTCGGCGCCGATTTGATGGAACTGGCGATAGCGCCCGCGCTGCGGGCGCTCATGGCGGAACATGGGGCCCATGTACCAGAGCCGCTTGCCGCCGTCGTAAAGCAGCGAGTGCTCTGTGACCGCACGCACCACGCTCGCAGTGTTCTCGGGGCGCAGGGTCAGCGCCTCTCCGTTGAGCTTGTCCTCGAACGAGTACATCTCTTTCTCGACGATGTCCGTGACTTCGCCGATGCCTCGCACGAAGAGCGCCGTGTGTTCGAGGATCGGCGTGCGGATGTTGCGGTAGGCATAGCGCGCCATCAGATCGCGCACGATCGCCTCCAGCCATTCC
>JANOCL010000244.1:0-9516 GCA_031412135.1 Variovorax sp.
GCGAGCGCCACGCCCGACGACGTCGGCCCGACCGCGAGCGCGGCCTTGTCGTCGGCATACGCGGCGGCAAGCAGCGACTTGCCCAGGTCGGGCTTGCCCTGGTCGTCCTTCTCGATCACGACCAGCTTCTTGCCGTTGACCGTCATGGTGCCGCCGGTCGCGTAGTCCAGGCCCATCGTGAAGCCGGTCTGGGTCTGCTTGCCGTAGGCCTCCAGCGGACCGGTCTTGCTGTAGATGTGGGCGATGCGGATTTCGTTGGACTGGGCCCATGCCGGTGCGGAAGCGGCCAGGGCGGCCAGCGCCGCAGTGGCGACGATGTGACGACGATGCATGTTGTGTCTCCTGATGGTGATGACTGAATGTTGCACAGTTCATGCCAGCCCGGAAACGCCTGTTTGCGAAGAGATTTTCCTTTAAACACCTGTCATAGCTCGTATCGCAGACAGTGAAAGTGCCCTTTTTTCAGACACTCGTCTGACAATCGGTCAGGGTTTTCCAGAGAAACGTCGTTCTCGACGGGAAAGCAAAGCTATCTGGCGGGCGGTGTTTGTGCCGATGGGCCGACAGCTCCGGTAGGCATCGTGAACGTGGGCTTGGGACCGGCGGGCAGCGGATGCTTCATTCGCGCCTCGATCGTCTGTGCCAAGTGATGCATATCGCTGTTGCCAGGGTTTTGATCGGATTGGCGCCGAGCGATGGCTGCCAATTTCTGCACCTGTGAATCCGGGCCTGCCTCCGCGAGCAGAGGCATTGCATAGGGCGACGAAAGATACGCAAGGATCTTGCGCGGATCGGTTCCTTGCTCGCTCAGTTTGCCAACGATGATGTCATCCGTCTGGCGACCGGTTTTCGAGCTTTCGATCGTGGCACTCGCCCGCAACCATTCGATGTAACGCAGGGCGTCGGTGCCGCCGTACTGCCCAACCGATTCGCCGAACGTTGGTTCTGTCTCGCGCAGCAATCGAGCCATGTCCTCGGATGATTTCAAGAACGGTGCGGCATTGAAGTCCTGCCCGCTGTTGAGCGCGTCGGCCAAGATATCCGAAGCCAGCGGATTGGACGATGCTCGGATTTCCGCCATGAACTCCCGCTGCTTTTCCGGTGGCGCGCTGGCGATCAGGTGCGCGATCTCGCGAAAATAGGAATCGGTGGGCAGGGCACCACTGTGTAATGCCCTCTTGAGCACGTTTTCGGTACCCGGTAGATATTCCAGCCTTGCATAAAACACCGCGGCACCGGCTGCAATCTGCTTGTTCGGATCGGCCGCGAGGCGTTCGAGCTCGAACGCGATGTCCTGGTTCGCGCCAGACGTGTTCTCTCGGTTGTATATGCTGTAGAGAATGGCATTCATGGCAATCTTTTCCTCGGAACTCAGCCGCCCTTCGCGGGAGAGTCCGAGCGCCAATGTCGCCGATCGTGGGGTTGCCGGAATGCCTTTCGCATACATCTCTTCAAGCACCATGCGCCCTGTTACCCCCGGCGTCGGCACATAAGCGCGCAGCGGGTTGTCTTCGTCGATCCTCGACGCAGCAATTGCCATGTTGGCCCGGTACTCCGTGGCGCCGTTCGTCGGGGCTTTCTCGCTGCTACCACTGCTGGGAATAGCAGCGCCGGATTGTTGCGTCGTTGCGGACTCGGTTTTCAAGGTCTCTGAGTCATGGTTAAAGTAAAAGAGGACTCCCGCGAAACCGACCATTCCAAACACCCAATGTAATTTTTTCATAGATATCCCCGATATTCTTTTAATAACTGAAATAAGCCCGCAGGCAAAAGGCTGTACGCAAGGATTTTGGATTTGAAGTACCACCACCGCGCAGAAGGTGAGTCTGGATGCGGAAAATTTATCGCCTCGCCTCTCGCGTTTACCTCACCGCCTCCGGTAAAAATTGTATATATATCCATCAAGTAGGTGTCGCACCGGTAACTCCCCATCTGAATTTTTTCGGTTGCTGTTCTTGGCAAGCTAGGCCTAGATGAAGCAGTAAGCGTGTACTGGGCACCAAGCCTAAGAATCTGAAGTGCACGTGCAGTCATGGCATTGCGACCGTCCAGTACTCGGCCGCGGTTACCCGTGCAGTCGGTTTCAAAGCATCCTTTGACGTAAAAAACAGGAATGTTTGGGTAGCCCGCACCCCAATAGGCGTTCGGACCTTGCGCCGCTACCGTCGATCTGAAGTTGTCCACTGTCACGTATTGAACAACTTGTGGCTCGTTCATGACTTGATAAATCCTTTGTCCGTCAAAGTAGCCGACGTGGCCCGGGGCTGCAACCCATCCGACGAGTTCCCGGCCTACCACATCGCCGGCCCGCTTCGGTGCGGGCTTATCCAGATCGGGATCCGCCCCAATGCCCCATAATTTTTGCCCATTTGCTGCCGCAACTACAAGGTTGCCATCGTTCTGCAGCTTCAGATATGCGCCCGCGTTGCCAGAAGTAGCGGAATACCAGGTTGTATAACGTGCAGGCGTGTGCTTGTATAAATCGATGGGAGCACCTTTTTTCCTGACCAAAGGCGGCGGGTCGTAGTAGGTGACGGCGTTGCCGTCTTCCTGCATGAGGAGAAAGTTGCCAGGGATGCCCCACGTTCCGGTATTCCAGCGCACTGCACCATCCACGACCCGGTAGTACACAAGATTGCCGTCGCTCTGCATGGTCAGCATGTATTGCTGATTGTCGGAATAGATGCTTTGCCCGGCATACAGTGCCGACCCTGGAGCCAGAACGGCAGCGCTGGCGAGTCCAGCCATCCAAAACAGTATCGCGACGATCGCCCCCGGAATTAATTTCCTCATTTTCTTCTCCCTTGATTTTGGTTGCTCTGCCAGAACGTCCGGTCGACCGGTAGTGCCCTGGTGATTCAACTGCTGGGCGTGTTCGCCGTTCCAGGCGACTCCGATGGATACCGCGCCCAGCGAGTTGATCTTTTGGCGGCGTGCATTGCGCGCGCCTCAAGAGAATCTAGTTCTGCATATCGAGAGCCGATATCACCCGATCGGGTCAATAGACGAGCAAAGATCTTTGTGCTAAAGGCTCAGGAATGCCGTGATTTGTCTAGAGCCGGCCGAACCCACCATCACTTCGCCTGCTCGAGCCGTTCATAGAGCGTCGCGCGCGAGATGCCGAGAAGCCTCGACGCCGCCAGCTTGTTGCCGCCGGTCGATGCCATCGCGGCTGCGATCGCCCGCCGTTCGAGTTCGGCAATCTGCTGGGCGAGGGGCCGCAACAGACTCGCGCTTTCATCGCCCCCGTGGGCCGGCGCCACGGGCTCCGGCGCTGCGATCTGCTGCAAGCCGGTCTCTGCGAGCACGCGCTTGACCTCGGCCGCATCGATGCGCGCCGCGTCGCTGCGCATGGCGACCTGTTCGAGCACGTTGCGCAGCTCGCGCGTGTTGCCGCGCCAGTGCTGCGCGGCCAGCAGCGCGAGCGCATCGGCCATCAGTTCGGGCGGCGCCTCGCCGCTGCGCTGCGCCATGTCCTCGCCCAGCGCCTCGACCAATGCCGGTATGTCGCCGCGCCGCTCGCGCAGCGGCGGCACCCGCAGCGGCAGCACGTTGAGCCGGTAATACAGGTCTTCGCGAAAGCGCCCTTCCCGCACCAGCGCCGCCAGATCACGCGAGGTGGCGGCGATGACGCGGGCGTCGAAGGCCACCAGCTTGTTGGAACCGAGCGGCTCGATCTCGCCTTCCTGCAGCGCCCGCAGCAGCTTGGCTTGCAGGCCCATCGGCATGTCGCCGATCTCGTCGAGAAAGAGGGTGCCGCCATCCGCCAGCTTGAACTTGCCGTCGCGTCCCCTGCGGTCGGCGCCGGTGAAGGCGCCGGGTGCGAAGCCGAAGAATTCGGCTTCGAGCAGCGTGTCGGGCACGGCCGCGATGTTGAGGCTGACGAAAGGCCCGTGGGCGCGCGCCGATGCGGTGTGGATCGCATGCGCGAGCAGTTCCTTGCCGGTGCCGGTCTCGCCCAGCAGCAGCACCGGGCTGGACGACTGCGCGGCGCGCCTTGCATGGCGCTTGATGTCCACCGCCGCCGGGCTGCTGCCGATGAAGCTGGCGAAGGTGTACTTGGCACGGCGCTGCCCGTCCGGCGACTGCTGCAGCAGCGGATTGGCGCGCTGCGTGGCGAGTTCGCGCCGCGCATCGTCCAGGTCGCGCTGCAGCATCGCGAACTTGCTGATGAGCGGCTGCAGCGTCGTCTCCGGATGATCGAACAGCACGATGCCGATGGCGCCGATCACGTCGCCCAGCACGTAGCCGGCATCGCCTTCGCGTTCCTCGTGCAGCGGAATGCGGCTGACGACGAATGTGCCGGCCTTGTTGGTGAGCAGGTCGATGAGGATCGGCTTGCCGGTGTCGAGCACCTGCCGCATCTGGGTGTTGGGAATCACCTCTTCCACGAGCCGGCCGACGAACTGGTCGACCGATGAAAAGCCGAGCAGCGGCAGGAAGCGCTTGTAGCCCTCGTTCACCCAGACGATGCGCCCGCCGCGGTCGACCAGGAACATGCCCTGGCTGATGCTGGAGAACAGATGGAACATCGAGCGCGCAGCGAGCGCGAGGATGCCTTCGGCGTCCAGGGGGAGTGAGGGGGTGGGTGGCATGGTGCGGCGGAATCGGTTGCGTGGCTTCAGCGCGCCGGCGCGAAGGCCATGCCAAGGCGGGCCGCAGCGGCTTGCAGGCGTTTGTCCAGCGTCCACAGGGCGCTTCCCGGCGTGAGGCGGGTCGCGGCCAGCAGATGCGCATCGACCCAGCCGAGCCCGGCGCCGTGCAAGGCATGCTGGTCGACGAAAGCGAGCACCTCGGTGTCCGTTGCCGGAGTGGCCGCCGGAAGATTCTGCAAAGCGCCGAGCACCTGTGCGCGCTGCTTCAGGCCGCCGAGCGCCAGCTCCCCGAGCACGAAGCCGTGCATCAGCACGGCGCTTTGCGTCAGGTGCTGCGCGAGCAGGTCATTGCCGCGCTGCAGATGGTCGACCCACACGGAGGTGTCGACCAGGATCACGCTTCGGTTCTCCGCCGCGAAGCCGCCTTGAGCCGCGGCTGCGTGCCGCCCAGCAGTGCCAGGCGTCGCGCGCTTTCCCGCTCGATCAGCGCCTTGAGCGCCTCGCGCACCAGCGCCGACTTTTCCTTGACGCCGGTGATGCGCTGGGCTTCGTCCAACAGCTGATCGTCGAGTGCTAGCGTTGTACGCATGAAGAATCTCTCCCAAGGTACGAGGCACGAATACTAGCACTGGTAGATGCGCAATTTCGTGCGTCAAAAGCATTCGAGCCGTTGCGCATCAGTGGCCGAAACAAACCGCATCAATCGAGTCATCGAAACTGACTAGGATGCGAGGTTTTTTCAAGTGAACGCCCAGACCTCATGAGGAACTTCCGGTTTCCCGCTTCCTCGCTGGCAGTCGCCCTGCTGCTTTCGGCCTGCGCGCTGCCGCGGCCACCCGCGCAGGTACCTGCGCCGACCCCCGCGCAATGGAGCACGCCGCTGCCCGGAGCCTCCGCCGCCCTGCCCCATGGCGGCTCCGCAGCGGCAATGGCCGAATGGTGGCGCCAACTCGACGACCCGCTTCTTGTCGAACTGATCGATGCGGCCCAGGCCGCGAGCCCGAACGTGGCCGGCGCCGCCGCGCGGATTGCCGAAGCGCGCGCATCGCGGGTCGCGGCCGGCGCAGCGCTCGCGCCCAACCTTAACGGCACGCTGTCCGCGAGCCGCAGCAATTCGCCGACCGGCGGCGGCTTCGGCACTTCGGGCGCGGCAGCCGGCGGCACGGGATCGGCAGCCGCAAGCACCGCCACGCCCGCGATCACGACGCTGCAGGCCGGTCTGCAGTCGAGCTGGGAGATCGATCTGTTCGGCGGCCTGCGCGCAAGCCGCGATGCCAGCCAGGCCCGGCTCGCCGGCGCCGATGCCAACTGGCACCAGGCGCGGGTGTCGGTGGCGGCCGAGACGGCCACCGCCTACCTGGGCGAGCGCGCCTGCCGCCGGCAGTTGGCAGTGGCAACGTCGGATGCGCAGTCGCGCGCCGAAACCGCCCGGCTGACCGATCTGTCGGCGCGCGCCGGCTTCACCGCGCCGGCCGATGCCGCGCTCGCACGCGCCGGCGCATCCGACGCATCGGCGCGCCTCACGCAACAGCGCGGGCAGTGCGCGCTGCTGCAGCAGGCGCTGGTGGCGCTGAGCGGCATCGACGCACGAACGCTGCAGTCCAGACTCGATGCGCAACCGGCCGACCGCATGCTCCCCGCAGTGCAGGCCATCGGCAGCGTGCCGGCCGAGGCGCTGGCCCAGCGGCCGGACGTGTATGCGGCCGAACTCGGCGTCGCCGCGGCGAGCGCCGATGCCGGTGCGGCGCAGGCGCAGCGCCTGCCACGCCTGTCCCTCCAGGGCTCGATCGGCAGGCTGCAGCTGCGCACCAGCGGCTTCAGCCAGACGCTCGACACCTGGACAGTCGGCCCGGTCTCGCTCACCGTGCCGATCTTCGACGGCGGCACGCTGGCGGCCAACGCCGACGCAGCGCGTGCCCGCTACGACGAGGCGGCGTCGGTCTACCGCGCCAACGTGCGGCAGGCGGTGCGCGAAGTCGAAGAAGCGTTGATCAACCTGCAGAGCACCGATGCACGCGCCGGCGACGCCGATGCCGCGGTGCAGAACTACCAGGCCTCTTTCGATGCGACCCGTGCGCGCTACGAAAGCGGCCTGGCCAGCCTGTTCGACCTGGAGGATGCAAGGCGCACGCTGTTCGCCGCGCAAACTGCACGCGTCGCATTGCAGCGCGAGCGCGCCGAGGCCTGGGTGTCGCTCTATCGCTCGATGGGCGGCGGCTGGTCGCGCCCTGGGGCTCCCGCTACAACAAATGCATCGTCGATCGCCACGTCCAAATGAAAACCATGAAGCGTTCCACCCTGGTCATCGTCGTCGTAGTCGCGTTGCTGCTGGCAGCGGCAGCGACGTTCTGGCTCGCGCGCGGCGAGCCCGCCGGCGGCGACGGCGCCGCGCCGAAGAATTCAGCCGCGCCCGCGGCGAAGCCGTCGCTGACGGTCACCGTCGCCCGGCCGGAGACCAGCGAACTCACCATCACGCTCGCCGCGAACGGCAATGTCGCGGCCTGGCAGGAGGCCAGCGTCGGCTCCGAGTCGAGCGGGCTGCGGCTGGCCGAGGTGCGGGTGAATGTCGGCGACGTGGTGAAGAAGGGGCAGGTGCTGGCAACCTTCTCGGCCGAAACCGTGCAGGCGGACGTGGCCCAGGCGCGCGCTTCCGTGGCGGAAGCCAGGGCCACCGCGGCGGATGCCGCCGGCAATGCCGCGCGCGCCCGCACGCTGCAGCAAACGGGTGCGCTGAGCCAGCAGCAGATCAACCAGTACCAGACCGCCGAGCAGACCGCCAGGGCACGGGTCGAGGCGGCCCAGGCCGTGTTGGCGGCGCAGCAGGTGCGGGGCCGCAATACCCAGGTGCTGGCGCCCGACGACGGCGTGATCTCCGCCCGCAGCGCGACGGTGGGCAGCGTGCTGGCCGCCGGCACCGAGCTGTTCCGGCTGATCCGCCAAGGTCGGCTCGAATGGCGTGCCGAAGTCACCTCGGCCGAACTCGGCCGCATCAAGGTCGGCACGACGGCGGTGATCGACAGCGCCAGCGGTGCGCAGGTCGACGGCAAGGTGCGCAGCATCGCGCCGACGGTCGATCCGCAAACGCGCAGCGCCCTGGTGTATGTGGACATTCCGAACGTGCTCGCGAACACCGGCATCAAGGCCGGCATGTTCGCGCGCGGCGATTTCCAGCTCGGGCGCAGCAGTGCGCTTACCGTGCCGCAGGCGTCGATCGTGCCGCGCGACGGCTTCAACCACCTGCTGCTGCTGCAGCCGGACAACCGCGTCGCGCAGATCAAGGTTGAAACCGGCAGGCGCGTGGCCGATCGGGTCGAAATCATGACGCCGCTGCCGGCCGATGCGCGTGTGGTGGTCCAGGGCGCCGGTTTCCTGAACGACGGCGATCTGGTGCGGGTGGTGGACGCGCCGGCCGCGGCCGCGGTCAAGTAGGAGCGACCCGATGAACGTCTCCGCCTGGTCCATCCGCAATCCGATTCCCGCGGTGATGCTGTTCGTGCTGCTCACCTTCGCCGGCCTGCTGTCCTTCAATGCGATGAAGGTGCAGAACTTCCCCGACATCGACCTGCCGACCGTCACCGTCACCGCGTCGCTGCCGGGCGCGTCGCCGTCGCAGCTCGAGACCGACGTGGCGCGCAAGCTCGAGAACTCCATCGCCACCATCCAGGGCCTGAAGCACATCACGAGCAAGGTGCAGGACGGCGCGGCCACGCTGATCATCGAGTTCCGGCTCGAGAAGCCGGTGCAGGAGGCGGTCGACGACGTGCGCTCCGCAGTGCAGCGCGTGCGCGCCGACCTGCCGGCCGACGTGCGCGATCCGGTCATCAACAAGCTCGACTTCGCCGCCCAGCCGGTGCTGGCGTTCACCATCTCGTCGACGCGGCTGGACGCCGAGGGGCTCTCGTGGTTCGTCGACAACGACGTCACCCGCAAGCTGCTGGCGTTGTCGGGCGTGGGCGCTGTCAACCGCGTGGGTGGCGTTACCCGCCAGGTGCATGTCGACCTCGACCCGGCCAAGCTGCAAGCGCTGGGAGCCACCGCGGCCGACATCTCGCGCCAGTTGCGCCTGGTGCAGACCGAGAGCGCGGGCGGGCGCACCGACCTGAGCGGCAGCGAGCAGCCGGTTCGCACGCTGGCGACGGTGAAGTCGGCGTCGGAGCTCTCGAGCCTGCAGATCGCGTTGACCGACGGCCGGCGCATCCGGCTCGACCAGGTGGCGCGCATCAGCGACACCATCGCCCAGCCGCGCGCCGCCGCGCTGCTGGACGGCAAGCCGGTGGTCGGCTTCGAGGTGGCGCGCAGCCGCGGCGCGAGTGAGGTCGAGGTCGGCGCCGCGATCCAGAAGGCACTGGTCGAGCTGCGTGCGCAGCATCCGGACATCGTGCTCACCGAAGCCTTCAACTTCGTCGACCCGGTGGAGGAAGAGTACGACGGCTCGCTGCACCTGCTCTACGAGGGCGCGATCCTCGCGGTGATCGTGGTGTGGCTTTTCCTGCGCGACTGGCGCGCGACCTTCGTCTCGGCGGTCGCGCTGCCGATGTCGGTGATACCGGCATTCGCGGGCATGTACCTCCTCGGCTTCTCGGTCAACGTGATTTCCCTGCTGGCGCTGTCGCTGGTGGTCGGCATCCTGGTGGACGACGCGATCGTCGAGGTCGAGAACATCGTGCGCCACCTGCGCATGGGCAAGACGCCCTACCAGGCGGCGATGGAGGCCGCCGACGAGATCGGCCTGGCGGTGATCGCCACCACGTTCACCCTGATCGCCGTGTTCCTGCCGACCGCCTTCATGAGCGGCATCGCCGGCAAGTTCTTCAAGCAGTTCGGCTGGACGGCCTCGCTCGCGGTGTTCGCGTCGCTGGTCGTGGCCCGCGTGCTGACGCCGATGATGGCGGCGTACATGCTCAAGCCGATCGTCACGGCG
>JANOCL010000245.1:0-17783 GCA_031412135.1 Variovorax sp.
GCGCCTTGCAAGCGCGGGCAACGCCGCAGACGGCCCCTTGGCCGGGCAACCCGAAGGGAAGGCATGCCAAGGCGCGCCGCTAGTCGTTGCACTCCTTGCTTGTGCCGACGCACACGCGGCGTCGTGCGCCTTGATCGGCCCGCCTTGGCATGCCTTCGCGACTCCGGAAATAGCGTTAACAGGCCCTAGGGCTCAAGCCACGAGAAAGAATATGCCCGCTACCACCGACACCGCGATCAACCCTGTCCACATGTTCAGGAACGGGCGCTTCCTGTCGGCTCTGTAGGTTTCGAGACGGCCGGGCAGCGTGCGCATTTCCTCGTGCGAGGCCGGTGGCACCAGGCGATGGTCGCGCTCGATGGCCGTGCGAACTTTCTTGAGTGCAGCGGGGTTTTTGATTTCGGCGTTCGCCCCGTTTTCGGCAGCCTTTACGTGCAGCAGGAACATGTGGCCGGCTTCGGTCAGCGCGATGGTGTCCTTGGTGGCCTTGAAAACGCCCATCTCCAGGAGTGCGTCCAGCCCGAGGCGCACATAGACCGCATCCTTCCCGGGGACGCTCGCCTGCAGTTCGGAACGCGAGGTGCTGCCTGTATCGGATGTGGCGCATCCCTCGGCGACGAGCGTGGTGAGCATGCCGGCGAATTCTTCGTTCTGGCTGAGGGGTCGTGCCATCGCGTGGCTCCTTCAAAAAAATGCGTCAATCGCGCGCAACGGACAGCAGGCCGTCGATGGCAAGAACCACCTCCGCCTGCGCACCCGTGGCGGGGCGGCCCTCGGTGAGCAATTGACGGATCAGCCCAAGTGTATTGAGCAGTTCGGCCTCCATGTCCGTGAGCAAGGGGATGATTTCGAAGTTCGGGTACTTGCCTCGCGCCCCCATCGGCCGCCCAGGCCCCGAAAGGTCGACGTTGTAGCCTTCGCGAACAGCTTCGGTTTGGGTTTTCATACGGCTCGTGGTTGACACGCTCAGCTCAGCTGCATGAGTTGCGACAGCCGCTTGCCAACGGCCTCGATGCGGGTGCGTTTGGCCCGGGCGCGGCGGGTCGCCACGAGTTCCAGCGCAGCGGCCACGGATTCGGCGCCCACATCGCCCGAGTCGGCACGACTGCGCCACTCGCCGGCCACTTCAAGCAGCTGCTGGCTGCTGAGGCGCTGCGGCGCCGGGCCGGGCTCCGGCGCCGCACGCAACCGTCCGCGCGCGACGGGCGGCAGCGATGCCCGCATGAGGTCGAGCAGTGCCTTGGACGACCACTGGGTCCGGGGAGAGTTCTGAAATTCCATGTAATACATTGTGCCTAGTTCGGCAGAACGTAACAAGATACTTCACACTTTCTTGGCTTTTATTTTTGCCGCCGGTCTAACCCTCGGCGCCCTCCACCAGGAAGCGGACGCGGCGCACGCCTTGCCACTCGTCGGCATCGAGCCGGAAAGCGATCACCACTTTTGCGGGCAGCGGCTCGGTGTGGCCGAACCAGATGCCGTCGACCGGCTTGCCCTGATGCCTGAGCTTGAGCGCGAGGTGCTTCTCGCCCACCAGGCGCTGGGAGATCACCTCCACCTCTTCGCTGAAGGTCGGCGGGGCGAAGCCCTGGCCCCACACCTCGCGGTGCAGGGTGTCGACCAGGTCCACGCGCAGGTACTGCGGCGCGATCGGCCCGTCGGTGTCGAGCCGGCGCATGAGCGCTGCGGCATCGAGCCATTCGAGCGCGACCTGCGCCAGAGCCCGCTCGAAGGTCTGGAAGTGTTCGGCCGCGACGGTGCAACCTGCCGCCATCGCATGGCCGCCGAAGCGCAGCAGCACGCCGGGGTGGCGCTTGGCCACGAGGTCGAGCGCATCGCGCAGATGAAAGCCCGGGATCGAACGGCCCGAGCCCTTGATCTCGTGTTCCTTGCCCGGCGCGCCGCTGGCCGCGAAGACGAAGGTCGGGCGATGGAACCGGTCCTTGATGCGCGACGCGACGATGCCGACCACGCCTTCGTGGAAGCCTTCGCCGAACACGCTGATCGCGGCAGGCGGGGCCTGGCTTTCATCGCCGAAAAGCGTCTCGGCCAGCAGCAGCGCCTGCTCGCGCATGCCGCCCTCGATGTCGCGCCGCTCGCGATTGATGCCGTCGAGCATCTGCGCCAGTTCGTCGGCCCGCGTGGCGTCGTCGGTCAGCAGGCATTCGATGCCGAGCGTCATGTCGGCCAGCCGTCCGGCCGCGTTGATGCGCGGGCCGAGGGCGAAGCCGAAGTCGAAGGTGGTCGCGGCCTGCGCGCTGCGGCCGGCAGCCTTGAAGAGCGCACCTATGCCGGCTTGCAGCAGCCCGGCGCGGATGCGGCGAAGGCCCTGGGCCACCAGCCGGCGGTTGTTGGCGTCGAGCCGGACCACGTCGGCCACCGTGCCCAGCGCAACCAGCGGCAGCAGCACGTCGAGCCTGGGTTGGCCCGCCAGGTCGAAAACGCCGCGCGCGCGCAGTTCGGAGCGCAGCGCGAGCAGCACGTAGAACATCACGCCGACGCCGGCGATGCTCTTGCTTTCGAACGTGCAACCCGGTTGGTTGGGATTGACCATCACGTCGGCTGCAGGCAGCGTGCTGCCGGGAAGGTGATGGTCGGTCACCAGCACGGCAAGACCATGTGCCTTGGCGGCGGCCACGCCTTCGACGCTGGCGATGCCGTTGTCGACCGTGATCAGCACCTCGGCGCCGCTCGCGGCCACGCGCTCCGCGATCGGCGGGGTGAGGCCGTAGCCGTCGATCACTCGGTCGGGGACGAGATAGCTCACATGCGCGGCGCCGAGCAGGCGCAGGCCGCGCACGGCAACCGCGCAGGCGGTGGCACCGTCGCAGTCGTAGTCCGCCACGATGCAAAGGCGCTTGCCGTCGCGGATCGCATCGGCCAGCAGCACGGCTGCGTCGCGCGCGCCCCGCAGCGTCTCGGGCGGCAGCAGGCGGGCGAGGCCGTCGTCGAGTTCTTCCTTGGCCAGCACGCCGCGTGCGGCATAGAGCTGCGCCAGCAAGGGATGCACGCCGGCCTGTTCGAGCGCCCAGGCGCTGCGCGGCGGGATGTCTCTCGCGACGATCTTCATCAGAGGGCTTCCAGCACCGCCGTGGCGTTCGGCTTGTTGAACAGCGCCCGCGCCCAGCCGACGAGTCCGCGCTGCTGCGTGCCGAACCGGCGAGCGCTGCGGTCGCCGCACAAGGTAAGCGCCACATCGGCGCCGCCGGCACAGGCGGCCAGCATTTCCGCAACCGGGCCGGCGTCGAGCGAAGCCCACGCCGCCGCCCAGCCGGCGCCGTCGTCGCGCAGGGCTGCCGCGCGAAGCGTGTCCGCCAGGGTTGGCGGCGCGGGTGCCGGGGGCGCGTCGTCGCTGGCCGCTGGGAGACGGCCGGTGCCACTGAGCCAGAACGAGTTGATCGGCGGCACGCCGCGCGCCGCGCGGTCGTCGTTCACCCGTTCGGTATACAGGAGCATCTGCATCTCGTTCTGCAGCCGGCGCAGCGACCGGCCGTGCTCGGAGAGCGGCGACCACTGCGAGATCGGATGGCCGATCGCGCGGTCGATCGATGCGGTGGCAAGGCCTTCGAACACCTCGCCGCGCGCGAGCCAGCGGCCCGGCACGGCCGACGCATGCAGGACGATGCCGTCCGGCTCGAAGAAGGGTTGCGCCACCGCCAGCAGCGCAGCCGATTCGGCCGCGTCGATCTCGATCGACGAGGGGTTGCCGAGCACCACATCGCTGATGCCCACTTGCCAGTTGCACAGCGTCGCAACGGCCCAGCTTTCGCCGTTGGCGGTGGCGCCGGTTCCGGTCTGCCTGGCTTCGAGCGCGGCCCACGGAATCTGTCCGTCGGCCACGGCGAGACCGAGCGCTTCAGCCAGCGCACGTTCGTGCGGGGGCGAGAGCGTGCTGTCTTCCTGCGTGTCGTCCTGCACCAGTCCCAGCCGCGAGAGCAGTGCCTCTAGTTTCGGCAGCCGCAGGGTGGCAAGTGCTTCGCGGCAACCGGGCGAACTGCGGCCCGCAAACGGAATCAGCAGATGGCGGCTGGCAGTAGGCAAGGAAGACATGGGCCTATTGTCCGGGATGCCACAATCGCCGCCCATGCGACTCCCCTACGAAATGCAGCTCGGCTGGCGCTACACGCGTGCGGGCCGGGCGACGCGGCGCAACGGCTTCATCTCCTTCATTTCCGGCGTCTCGATGTTCGGCATCGCGCTCGGGGTCGCGGCGCTGATCATCGTGCTGAGCGTGATGAACGGCTTCCAGAAAGAAGTGACCGACCGAATGCTCGGCGTGATCTCGCACATCGAGATCTTCTCGCGCGATGGCCAGGCGCTGGCCGACATCGACGCCATCGCCGAGGCTGCCCGCAAGAACCCCAACATCATCGGCGTCGCGCCCTTCATTGCGGCGCAGGCGCTGATCGCGCGCGGCGAAGACATGAAGGGCACGCTGGTGCGCGGCATCGAGCCCTCTCTGGAGCCGCAGGTGACCGACATCTCCACCACCGCGCAGCAGGGCGCGCTGGCGAAGCTGGTGCCGGGCGAGTTCGGCATCGTGCTGGGCATCGAACTTGCGCGGTCGCTCTTCGTGCGGGACGGCGACCAGGTCACGCTGATCGCGCCCGGCGGGCAGGTCACGCCGGCCGGCGTGGTGCCGCGGTTGAAGCAGTTCACCGTGGTCGGCACCTTCGACTCCGGCCACTTCGAGTACGACTCGGCCCTGGCGATGGTTCATGCCGAAGATGCTGCGCGCGTGTTCCGGCTCGAAGGCCCGAGCGGCCTGCGCATCAAGCTGAAGGACCTGCACCAGGCGCGCCAGGTTGCCGACCAGCTCGCCGTCACGCTGCCGGGCGAATTCCTGATCCGCGACTGGACGCGCCAGAACAAGACCTGGTTCGCGGCGGTTCAGGTCGAGAAACGCATGATGGCCATCATCCTCACGCTGATCGTCGCGGTGGCCGCCTTCAACCTGGTCTCGACGCTGGTGATGACGGTGACCGACAAGCGCGCCGACATCGCCATCCTGCGCACGCTGGGTTCGAGCCCGCGCAGCATCATGGGCATCTTCGTCGTGCAGGGCGCCATGGTGGGCGTGATCGGCACGCTCGGCGGCCTGCTGCTGGGGTTGGGCATCGCCTACAACATCGACGTCATCGTGCCGGCGCTGGAGCGCGTCTTCCAGGCGAGCTTTCTGCCGAAGGACATCTACCTCATCAGCAAGATGCCGAGCGATCCGCAGCAGGGCGACATCCTGCCGATCACGGTGATCTCGCTGGTGCTGGCTTTCGTCGCAACCCTTTATCCGAGCTGGCGCGCGAGCCGCGTCAACCCCGCCGAGGCGCTGCGCTATGAATGACGAGGTAGTTCTCAAGGTCCGCGGCCTGACCAAGCGTTTCCACGAAGGCCGCATCGACCTGACCGTGCTGCATGGCGTCGACCTCGACGTGCGCGCGGGCGAAACGCTCGCCATCGTCGGCGCATCCGGCTCGGGCAAGAGCACGCTGCTGCACCTGATGGGCGGGCTTGACGCGCCGACCGCCGGCAGCGTGGAACTGCACGGCAAGAACATCGCGCATGTCAACGCGGCCGAGCAGGGGCGCCTGCGCAACCGGCATCTCGGCTTCGTCTATCAGTTTCATCACCTGCTGCCCGAGTTCAGCGCACTCGACAACGTGGCGATGCCGCTCAAGATCCGCCGTGCCACGCCGGCCGAAGGGAACGCGGCGGCTAGCGACATGCTGAAAGCCGTGGGCCTGGGCGAGCGCATGCAGCACCGCCCGGCCGAGCTTTCGGGCGGCGAGCGCCAGCGGGTGGCGATCGCGCGCGCGCTGGTCACCCAGCCCGATTGCGTGCTGGCCGACGAGCCCACCGGCAACCTCGACCGCGCCACCGCCGACGGTGTGTTCGCGCTGATGCTGCAACTTGCGCACGACTGCGGCACCGCCTTCGTGATGGTCACGCACGACGAAGGCCTGGCCAAGCGCTGCGACCGCGTACTGCGCCTCACCGCCGGACGGCTCGCCGACTGAGCGTCGCGGTGTCGATGAACTTCTGCCGAAGGCGCTCAGGCCGCGATCGAATAGCCGCCGTCCACCGGGATCGCGGTGCCGGTGACGAAGTCAGAGGCCGCGCTTGCAAGAAACACCGCGATGCCGGCCAGGTCGGCCGGCTGGCCCCAGCGCCCCACCGGCGTGCGCGCGACCACGCGCTCGTCGAGTCCTGCCACCTGCGCACGCGCGCCGTCGGTCAGCTCGGTCTGTATCCAGCCCGGCAGCACCGCGTTGACCTGGATGTTGTCCTGCGCCCATGAGGCGGCCATGGCGCGGCTGAGTTGCACGATGCCGCCCTTGCTCGCGCCGTAGGCCGGTGCGTAGGGCGCGCCGAAGATCGACATCATCGAACCGATGTTGACGATCTTTCCACCGCCTGCCGCCTTGAGGTGCGGATACGCCGCACGGCAGCACAGGAAGGCGCTGGTGAGGTTGGTGTCCATCACGGTATTCCATTCGGCCAGTGCGAGCTGGTCGACCGGCTTGCGCACTGTGGTGCCAGCGTTGTTCACCAGGATGTCGAGGCGCCCGCAGCGCTCGGCCAGCTGGTCGAAAAGCGCCTGGACCGAGGCCTCGTCGGTCACATCGGCAGCCAGCGCGAAGCTGTTGCTGCCGAGCTCGATCAGCGCCTCGACCGCAGCCGCGGATTTATGCGCGTTGCGCGCCGCAATCACCACGCGCGCACCTGCGTTCGCAAGACCCCGTGCCATGCCCAGTCCGATGCCGCCGTTGCCGCCGGTGACCAACGCAACCTTCGACGTCAGGTCGAACATCCGGGTCAGAGGATTCTGTTGAACCACAGGAGCGAGAGGCCGGCCGACAGCAGCGCGAGCACCGCAGCGCCCAGCGCGAACAGTGCCGAGACTTCGGTTTCCTTCTTCTCGACCGTGAGGCGGGAACTGAGCGTGTTGTAGACCTTGGTGAGGTCGGCCGCGGTGCCGGCGTAGTAGTACTCGGCCTGGGTCTTGTTGGCGATTGCCTTCAGCGTTTCCTCGTCGAGCCGCACGCGCATCGACCAGCCCTCGAAGCCGATGGTTTCGCCGTCTACCGTGCCGACGCCCACCGTGTAGACGCGCACGCCGCGCTCGGCAGCCACCTTGGCTGCATCGAGCGGATCGACCCCGGTGGTGCGCTGGCCGTCGGTGAGCATGATGATCGCGGCCGAGCTGTAGGAGCCGGGCGCCACCGGCGTGAACTCTTTCGGCGGCGCCTTGCCGGCCTGCTCGAGCGGCACGCCGCGCTGACGGCTCTGCGGGCCGAAGTTGGCAACGTCGATGCCCGCATCCGGAAACAGCGTCGCGAGCGACACCACGATCGCATTGCCGGTGGCGGTGGCGCGCTGCAGCTGGAACGAGTCGATGGCGGTGACCAGGTCTTCGCGGTTGGTGGTGGGCAGCTGCGCCACGTTGGCACTGCCCGCGAAGGCGACGATGCCGACCTTCACATGGCGCGGCAGTTCCTTCAGGAAGCTCTTGGCCGCCTCCTGCGCCGCGACCAGCCGGTTGGGCAGAACGTCCGCCGCGCGCATGCTGCCCGACACGTCCATCGCCAAAATGATGGTCTGCTGGTTCGACGGCAACACCACCACCGCCATCGGCCGCGCGGCGGCGATCAGCATCCCGACCATCGCAAGCAGGAACAAGAAGGGCGGAATATGGCGCCGCACGCTCTGCCCGGCGCCCATCGCCTCGCGCACGATCGACAGGCTGGCATAGCGCAGCGCCAGCTTCTTCTTGCGGCGTATCAGCCAGAGATACAGCAGCACCAGCAAGGGCGCGGCCAGCAGCAGCCAAAGAAATTGGGGCCAGAGGAAGTTCATGCTGCCACCGCCTTCGGGTTGGGCGATCCGGCGCGCGTGCGGCGTTTGCGCATGTCGGCAAAGCGCACGATGGCTTCCACCAGGTCGTCGTTGGTCGATAGTTCGAGCGCGTCGATGCCGATCTTGGCCAGGGTTGCGCGCAGGTTTGTTTCTCGTTCCGCGGCAATGCGGGCGAAGCGTTTGCGAAAGCCCGCATCGTGGGTGTCGACCCAGAGCTGTTCGCCGGTCTCGGCATCGGTGAGCGGTACCAGGCCGAGGTCCGGGAGTTCGAGTTCGAGCGGATCGAAGAGGCGCACCGCCACCACCTCGTGGCGTTGCGCCAGCAGGGCCAGTGGCCGCTCCCAGCCGGGTTCGCTCTGGAAGTCGGAGACGACGAAGACGGTCGAGCGGCGCGGCATCAGCACCGCGGCCGACTTGAGCAGGTCGGCCAGCCGGGTCATGCCCTTCTGCGGCGGCGCGTTCTTCCTGGGTGCGCGGCGTTCCATCGAATGCAGCAGGTGCAGCACATGACGCCGGCCGCTGCGCGGCGGGATCACCGCCTCGACGTCGTTGCCGTAGACCAGCGCGCCGACGCGGTTGCCGTGCCGGGTGAGCAGGCGCGCGATCACGCCGACGAAGCCGGTGGAGATCTCGCGCTTGGCCTTGTGGCCGGAGCCGAAATCGACCGAGCGGCTCAGGTCGAGCACGAACCACGCCGCCATCTCGCGGTCTTCGGTGAACACGCGCACATGCGGCGTCTGCAGGCGCGCGGTGACGTTCCAGTCGATGTGGCGCACGTCGTCGTGATGCTGGTACTCGCGCAGGTCGGCCAGGTCCAGCCCGGTGCCGCGCATCAGCGTGCGGTAGTTGCCTTGCAGCAGACCGTCGAGCCGGCGGATGACCGTCCATTCGAGCCGGCGCAGCGCGCGCTCGGCGCCGCCCGCCGCCACCTCGGCATCATTGGCAGCCTCCGACGGAGGCGAAGCCGATGTGCGCCGCCAGAATTTCATGCGCGTTCCAGAAACACCGCGGAACCGGCTTTGCCGGGCCGCAGGTGTTGCCCCCTGCAAGGGGGTTGGCGCAGCGACACGAAGTGCGCGAAGACTGGGGGTGTGCTCATGTTCTAGGCCACCAGCTTTTCATGTTCCAGGGGTTTGGCAGGAGGAGGTACGGCACGCATGATCTTGTCGATCAGGCCGTCGGGCGTCAGTCCTTCGGAGAGGCCTTCGTAAGACAGGGTGACGCGGTGCCGCAGCACGTCGGGCACCAGCGCGGTCATGTCTTCGGGCAGCGCATAGGTACGTCCGCGCAGCAGGGCGAGCGCGCGCGCGCCTTCGGTCAGGTTGATGCTGGCGCGCGGGCTGGCGCCGAAGGTGATGAAGCGCCGCATGTCCTTCAAACCATGCCGTTCGGGCGTGCGCGTGGCCGACACCAGCTTGACCGCGTACTGGATCAGCGAGGGGTCGACATAGACGCGCCGGGCTTCGGCCTGCAGCGCGGCCAGCTGCTCGGTGCTCGCGACCGGGTTGACCTGCACCGGCGTACCTATCACCCGCTCGACGATGACGAACTCTTCCTCGTCGGTCGGGTAGTCGACCAGCACCTTCATCATGAAGCGGTCGACCTGCGCCTCGGGTAGCGGATAGGTGCCCTCGGTCTCGATCGGGTTCTGCGTCGCCATCACCAGGAAGGGGCGCGGCACCTTGTGCGTGATGCCGGCGATCGTCACCTGACGCTCCTGCATCACCTCGAGCAGCGCGCTCTGCACCTTGGCCGGCGCGCGGTTGATTTCGTCGGCCAGAAGCAGATTGGCGAACACCGGGCCGAGCGAGGTGCTGAAATCGCCGGTCTTCTGGTTGTAAATGCGCGTGCCGACCAGGTCGGCCGGCACCAGATCGGGCGTGAACTGGATGCGCTTGAACTCGCCGCGCACGGCTTCGGCCAGCGTCTTGATGGTGAGGGTCTTGGCCAGGCCCGGCACGCCTTCGACCAGCAGGTGGCCGCCCGCGAGCACCGCGACCATCACCCGTTCGAGAAAGCGGTCCTGCCCGACCACCACGCGCTTCACCTGGTAGAGGATCTGCTCCATCAGCTCTGCGGTGACAGGGGAAGGCGATTCGTTTTCTGTGCTCATGCGGAAAGCTTTCGGTGAGGTGTCGGCAAGATGGATCAGAAGGGCGGGGAGCCAGCGGCGGAAGCCGCGTTCTCGATCGGCACCGCGAATCCGATGCCGATGAAGGTGCGCTGCTGTGTCGGATTGAGGATGGCGGTGACGATGCCGAGCACCTCGCCGTTCATGTTGATGAGCGGCCCGCCAGAGTTGCCGGGGTTGGCGGCGGCATCGAACTGGATCAGGTTGCCCAGTTCCTGCTTGCCCTCGGGGGAACGGAACGAGCGCTTGAGGCCCGACACCACGCCCGCCGACACCGAAGGGCCGATGCCGAAGGGGAAGCCGACCGCGGCCACCTGGTCGCCGGACTGCAGGTCGGCAGTCGAGCGCATGACCGCCGGGATCAGGTCGTCGGGCAGTTTCTGCGCCTGCAGCACTGCGAGGTCGTTCTCGGGCTGCGCACCGGTGATGACCGCATCGGCTTCGAAGCCATCGGCAAAGGTCACCCTGATCTTCTCGGCGCCGGCGACCACGTGCAGGTTGGTGAGGATGATGCCCTTGTCGACGATCACCACACCGGTGCCGACGCCGCGCTCCACCTCGCCGGGCGGCTCGTCGGCTTCGGGCGGCTTGCCCTTGGCAACGTTGCGGCCGCGTTTCTGGGTCTGCGCTTCGGGGGTTTTTCGTTCAGGGCCGTAACCCACCACCCGCACAATTGATGGCCGGATGATGTCCGCCGCCTTGGCCGCGGGCGAGGGCAGGCTCGCCGTCTGCAGCGTGCGCAGCACGGCCGCGTCGATGTCTTTCTGGGTGAACTGACGAGCCCCCTGGCGGGGCCACAGCGCGCCGCTCGTGGCAGCCAGCCCGAGTGACAGCGCGAGCAGCACGGCGGCAGTGCCGCGGCCCATGCGCGAGCGCCGCGCTGCCTGCGCAGAGGAAGGGGTGCCGCGCTCGCCGGACTTGTCGGACGCATCCGACGCCGGCGGCGTGGGGGACTCGTCCGCATCCTGCGGCGCGCGGGGCGAGCGGCTGTAGAAAGCAGGCCTGCGCATCGGAACACCTCCAGCTGGAAAGTCGAGACTCGGACGCTTGGGGAAGGGCTTGGAAAAGCTTGCAAGGCTTCAAGAAAAAGCACGGTAGCACGCTTTGCGCCGCCTTGCATGCGTTCGGGCATCATCGCGCGATGGCTGTTCTGATCGATACGCATTGCCACCTCGATGCACCGGAATTCGGCACCGAGATGCCGGCGATCCGGGCCCGCGCGGCGACACGCGGCGTGGCCCTGTGCGTCATTCCCGCAGTGGCGGTTTCCAATTTTGCAGCCGTGCGCGAGCTTGCCCATGCGCAGCAGGACGCCTATGCACTGGGCATTCATCCGATGTGCACCGGCGAGGCGCAGGTCGCGCATCTTGAACTGCTCGATGCGGAGCTCGCGCAGAGGCGCGACGACCCGCGCCTCGTCGCGGTTGGCGAGATCGGACTCGACTTTTTCGTCGATGGCCTCGACGCCGACAGGCAGGCGCATTTTTTTCACACCCAGTTGCAACTCGCGCGCAAGCACGGACTGCCGGTGATCCTGCATGTCCGCCGATCGGTCGACAAGGTGCTGAAGCATCTGCGGCAGGCGGCGCCGGGGCAGACCTGGCACGGCATCGCGCACGCGTTCAACGGCAGCGCGCAGCAGGCTCAAGCCTGCATCGGCCTGGGTCTCAAGCTGGGCTTCGGCGGCGCACTCACCTTCGATCGAGCCTTGCAGGTGCGTCGGCTCGCGCAGAACCTGCCGCTGGAATCGATCGTGATGGAAACCGATTCGCCGGACATTCAGCCGCACTGGCTCTACCGCACCCAGGCGCATCGTTCGGCGGGCGAGGCGCAAGGCCGCAACGAACCGGGTGAGTTGCCGCGCATTGCCGAAGTCATGGCGGGCCTGCGCGGGGTCACGTGCGATGTGCTGGCCGAAGCGACGACGCGAAACGCCGTGTGTGCGCTTCCGCGTCTGTCCGGGCTTCTCCGGATGTCTGCGCAGATGCAGCAGCTTCCGTAGGCCAAGCGCCCGACTTGCCGGACGTGGCGCGAGTCGCGCGTTTTCGATGTCATCCTGGGGCGTCAAGTGATCGTTGCATGCCGGTGGCAGGTTCGTCACTTCAACTCATCAAAGGAACTTTCCAAATGAACACATCTTCTCTTCGCATCCTCCCCGCCGCTCTGGCTGTGGCCCTTGCGTCTTTCGGCCTGAACGCGGTTGCGCAGACCCAGCCAGCAACGACGACAACCCCCATGACTGCCCAGCCCACCACCACCGAGAGGGCCAAGGAAGCCGGCAGCAACGCCGTCGACGCGACCAAGCGCACCACGAAGAAGGCGACCGATGCGACCAAGCGCACGGCCAAGAAGGCGGGTACGGCCACCAAGAACGTTGCGCAGAAGACGGGCACGGCCACCAGGAACGTGGCCCAGAAGACGGGCAGTGCGGTGTCCAATGCCGGCCACAAGGGCGCCGATGCGATGCGCAGCGCCGGCCACAAGATCGGCGAAAAGGTGCCTGGCACGGCCGAGCACGAGGCCGCCAAGAAGCAATAGGGATTCGGCGGTTGCGTCGTCACCCAACCCGCTTCGGCGGGTTTTTTTGCGTCTCCGGGGCAGTACGATGCGCAGCCGAAAAAAACTTCTGGAACATCTTGCAAGCCTCCTCGTCCGACCGACCGCTTTCCCTTCCGGAAGTCAATTTTTCAGACTGGGGTGATGTGCGCTACCTGCACCTCGGCACCGAGTGGGTGCAGGGGTCGATGAAGCTCGACGCACCGTTCGAGATCGAACTCGAGTACGTGCAGCGCATGATGGCCTGGCTGCTGTTCGTGGCACCGGCCAGCGTGAGTTCGCGCCACGCCATGCAGCTTGGCCTGGGCGCCGCCAGCCTGACGAAGTTCAGCCGGAAGACGCTGCGCATGCGGACCACGGCGATCGAGTTGAACCCACAGGTCGTGGCTGCATGCCGTGGCTGGTTCAAGCTGCCGGCCGACGATACGAAGCTGCAGGTGGTGATCGCCGATGCAGCCACCGAGATCCGCAGGCCGCAGTGGGCGGCCACGGTCGATGTGTTGCAGGTCGACCTCTACGACCATGAAGCGGCTGCGCCGGTGCTCGACAGCGAAGCTTTCTATGCCGACTGCCGCGCCCTTCTGAATGAGGACGGCTGCATGACGGTCAATCTGTTCGGCCGCTCTTCCAGCTACGAGCGCAGCCTTGAAAAGATAGCCGCCGCGTTCGGCGAAGACGCGCTGTGGGCCTTCAAGCCCACGCGCGAGGGCAACACCGTGGTGCTGGCCCAGCGCAGCGCCAGCCGGCCGAAGCGGGGCGAGCTTGCCGACCGCGCGCAAACCATCCAGACTCGCTGGGGCCTGCCCGCACCGAAGTGGTTGCGGGTGTTCAAACCAATATCTGAATGAAACACTCCCGAAGCAAAACCGGCTCGGATGAATCCCGGGGGATACCGCGGAACCGGCTTCGCCGGGCCGCTGGTATCGCCCCCTTGAGGGGGAGGCGCCGCACGCGCTTCGGGGGTGAGGCAAATCCATGAGTGCAGTTTCACCTCACGCATCCGCTGCCTCCGGCTACGAAGGTCCGCTCGACCTGCGGCACCTGATCGAATGGCTCGCCAAGGACGGCGTGATCTCCCCTGCGGAGGCCAAGCGCACCATGGCCCGTTGCGCGCAGGCCGAGAGCCGGCAACCGCCGCTGGTTCGGCTCGCCAACGTGGCGATGACGCGCGAGAAGGACGGCAAGCCGCTCGACCTTGAAACGCTGAGCGAGTGGCTGGCCGGCCGCGCCGGACTCGCCTATCTGCGGATCGATCCGCTGCGGGTCGATGTGGGCAAGGTCGCCGACACCATGAGCGCGGCCTACGCGGAGCGCCACAAGGTGTTGCCGGTGCAGGTGACGCCCAGCGAGGTGGTGGTGGCGACGGCCGAGCCTTTCCTGACCGACTGGATCGCCGAGGTCGAACGCCAGGCGCGCCGCACGGTGCGCCGCGTGGTCGCGAACCCGACCGACATCCAGCGCTACACGGCCGAGTTCTTTTCCCTGGCGAAGTCGGTGCGCGCCGCGCAGAAGGCCGGCGGCGCGGCCGGCGGCACGAGCTTCGAGCAGCTGGTCGAACTGGGCCGCAGCAACAAGCAGCTCGATGCCAACGACCAGAGCGTGGTGCAGGTGGTCGACTGGCTCTGGCAGTACGCCTTCGACCAGCGCGCCAGCGACATCCATCTCGAGCCGCGGCGCGAGCAGGGCGTGATCCGCTTCCGCATCGACGGCGTGCTGCATCCGGCCTACCAGATGCCGATGGGCGTGATGAACGCGATGGTGGCGCGCATCAAGCTGCTCGGCCGCATGGACGTGGTCGAGAAGCGCAGGCCGCTGGACGGCCGCATCAAGACCCGCAACATGCGTGGCGAAGAAGTCGAGATGCGCTTGTCCACGCTGCCCACCGCCTTCGGCGAAAAAATGGTGATGCGCATCTTCGACCCGGACACGGCGGTCAAGGATCTCGATGCGCTCGGCTTTGCGCAGCACGATGCGCAGCGCTGGCAGCACCTCGTGACGCGGCCGCACGGCATCGTCCTGGTGACCGGGCCGACGGGCTCCGGCAAGACCACCACGCTGTACTCCACGCTCAAGCGCGTCGCGACCGAGGAGGTCAACGTCAGCACGATCGAAGACCCGATCGAGATGATCGAGCCGTCCTTCAACCAGACGCAGGTGCAGCCGCAACTCGACTTCGGCTTCATCGAAGGCCTGCGCGCACTGATGCGGCAAGACCCGGACATCATCATGGTGGGCGAGATCCGCGATCTCGCAACGGCCGAGATGGCGGTGCAGTCCGCGCTCACCGGCCACCTGGTCTTCAGCACGCTGCACACCAACGACGCGCCGAGCGCCATTACCCGCCTGATGGAGCTGGGCGTACCCAGCTATCTGATCAACGCGACCATGCTCGGCGTGCTGGCCCAGCGGCTCGTGCGCACCCTGTGCCCGCACTGCAAGACGCCGGACGAGAGCGTCACGCGCGAGCAGCTGGGCGAGTTCGTGAAGCCATGGCAGATCACCGGCTCGGTGCGCGCCTACAAGCCGGTCGGCTGCGTCGATTGCCGCATGACGGGCTACCGCGGCCGCATGGGCCTGTACGAACTCCTGACGGTTGGCGAGGGCTTCAAGACGCTGGTCAACAAGGAGCCCAACCTGGCAGGGTTGCGGCGGCAAGCCGTGGTCGACGGCATGCGGCCGCTGCGGCTGGCGGGCGCATTGCGCGTTGCCGAAGGCCTGACCACCATCGACGAAGTGCTGAGCGCGACACCGCCGCTCGAGTAGCGCGGCGCCGCTGCGCCCCGGGATAACCCTAGCCGCGCGCTAGGTGGAATCCACATCGACCCCGCCTCGCCCTGACCACACAATCCGCTGTTCGAAATTTTCGAGGGAGACTGTTTCGTGAAAATCAAGAGTCAGAAAGACTTCGTGTCGGGGCTGATGTTTACAGCCGTCGGCATCGCATTCGCCGTGGGCGCGACCAGCTACAACGTCGGCAACGGCGCGCGCATGGGCCCGGGGTATTTCCCGCTGCTGCTGGGCATCTTGCTGGCGCTGCTAGGGGCCGGCGTCATCTTCAGTTCGCTGGTGATCGAAACCGACGACGGCGAGCCGATCGGCCGCATCGCCTGGCGGCCGCTGGTCTTCATCATCGGCTCGAACCTCGTTTTCGGTCTGCTGCTGGGCGGCGTGGTCGCTTGGGGCCTGCCTGCCATGGGGCTGATCGCCGCGATCTACGCGGTGGTGCTGATCTCGGCACTCGCGAGCCCCAAGTTCGACCTCAAGGAAGCCTTGATCCTCGCGACCATTCTGGCCATCGGCAGCTATCTCACCTTCGTACTTGCGCTCAAGCTGCAGTTCCAGGTGTGGCCCACTTTCATCACCGGCTGAAAACCAGAAAAAAATCATGGAAGACCTGATCAGCAATCTTTCCCTCGGGTTCGGCGCGGCGTTCACGCTGCAGAACCTGATCTACGCTTTCGTCGGATGTCTGCTCGGCACGCTGATCGGCGTGCTGCCCGGCATCGGCCCCGTCGCGACCATCGCGATGCTGCTGCCCGCAACCTATGCGCTGCCGCCTGTGGCCGCGCTGATCATGCTGGCCGGCATCTACTACGGTTCGCAGTACGGCGGCTCGACCACGGCGATCCTGGTCAACCTGCCGGGTGAATCTGCGTCGGTGGTGACGGTGATCGACGGCCACCAGATGGCCAAGCAGGGCAGGGCAGGACCGGCGCTCGCCGCGGCGGGCCTGGGCTCGTTCTTTGCGGGATGCGTCGGCACGCTGATCCTTGCCGCTTTCGCGCCGCCGCTGACCGAGCTGGCTTTCAAGTTCGGCCCGGCCGAGTACTTCTCGCTCATGATCCTGGGCCTGATCGGCGCCGTGGTACTGGCTTCGGGTTCGCTCATCAAGGCCATCGCGATGATCGTGCTGGGTCTTCTGATGGGCCTGATCGGCACCGACGTGAATTCGGGTGTGGCGCGCTTCAGCTTCGACATTCCCGAACTGACCGACGGCATCGGCTTCATCGTCATCGCAATGGGCGTGTTCGGCTACGGCGAGATCATCTCGAACCTCGACCGCCCCGAAGAGCACCGCGACGTATCGGTCGCCAAGGTGGAAGGCCTCTGGCCGACCAAGAGCGACTTCAAGCACATGCTGCCGGCCGTGCTGCGCGGCACCACCCTGGGGTGCGCGCTCGGCATCCTGCCGGGTGGCGGCGCGCTGCTCTCGTCGTTTGCGGCCTACACGATCGAAAAGAAGATCAAGCTCAAGCCGGGCGAGATCGCCTTCGGCAAGGGCAACATCCGCGGCGTGGCGGGCCCCGAAGCCGCCAACAACGCGGGTGCCCAGACCTCGTTCATTCCGCTCCTGACGCTCGGCATTCCCGGCAATCCGGTGATGGCGCTGATGGTAGGCGCGATGACCATCCACAACATCCAGCCGGGTCCGCAGGTCATGACCGGCAATCCGGAGCTGTTCTGGGGACTGATCGCATCGATGTGGATCGGCAACTTGATGCTGATCATCCTGAACCTGCCGCTGATCGGCATGTGGATCAAGCTCCTGACGATTCCGTACAAGTGGCTCTTTCCGGCCATCGTGCTGTTCTGTGCGATCGGCGTGTACTCGACCAACAACAACGTGTTCGACATCTGGATGGTGGCGATCTTCGGCGTAGTGGGCTACACCTTCATCAAGCTCGGCTGCGAGCCGGCGCCGTTGCTGCTCGGCTTCATCCTGGGGCCGATGATGGAAGAGAACCTGCGCCGCGCGCTGCTGCTGTCGCGCGGCGACTGGAGCGTGCTGGTCACGCGGCCGATCTCGGCCGGTCTGCTGATCGCTGCGGTGCTGCTGCTCGTGATCGTGTTGCTGCCGGCGGTCAGATCGAAACGAGAAGAGGCCTTCGTCGAGGAATAGGCTCGCCCCCAGGTTGGCTCACTTCGTGTAGCCGCCCACCCCCTGCCGGGGGCGACACCAGCGGCCCGGCAGAGCCGGTTCCGCGGTGTCTTCGCTCGCCCCCAGGTTGGCTCACTTCGTGTAGCCGCCCACCCCCTGCCGGGGGCGATACCAGCGGCCCGGCAAAGCCGGTTCCGCGGTGTCTCTGGAATCGCATCACCTGAGAGTCGCCCACGGGCGGCTTTTTACTTTGTGAATATTTCTGTCGAAACCGTCAGAATCCAAAGCATGAAACGAATCCACTTCCTCCACGCCATTGCCTTCACGCTGTGCATGTCCGCAGCGCCGGTCGTGCTGGCGCAG
>JANOCL010000246.1:0-5664 GCA_031412135.1 Variovorax sp.
CAGCGCGATCTGCAGGCCGGCGATCAGGTTGCTCAGGACCGGCTTGGCGGCCAGGCCGGCGACGATGCCGATCACGCCGGCCGATGCCAAGAGGCTGGCGCCGACCTGGCGCGCGCCGGGAAAGGTCATGAGCATCAGCGCGCCGCCGGCAACCAGCAGCATCGAGCTGGCGGTGCGCGCCAGCACCCGCGTCTGGGTCAGCACCCGGCGCGCCTGCAGGTTGTCGGCGGCGTCGTAGGGCTGCTTGGCCAGCACGCCGTCGGCCACGCCGCTGACCGCGCGCACGGCAAGCCAGGTGGTGGCGGCGATCAGCAGCAGGCCGTTCAGGTGGCGAACGCTGCCGATGAAGCGCAGGTCGTCGGGCGCCGCCTGCCAGACCATCTGCAATGCCGCCAGCGGCAGCACCAGCCCCGCCGCCGCCCGGATGTTCACCAGCGTCGCATGCACCACCGGCGCCCCGCGGGCCAGCCGCCGTAGCACGATGCCGCCGACGCGATGCACGAGCAGCGCCAGCGGCACTGCGATCAGCGCGGCCAGCAAAGGTCCGAACCACGGGTGGGTGAGCAGCATTTCCTTGTTCATCGGGCGGTCTTGGCCGCGTCGGCGGCGAGCGGTTGGAGGATGCGCGCCGCATCGTCGCGCAGCTGCGCTGCGATGCCGGTGGCCAGGTCGAGCCGGCGCAGCAGCCAGGGGCTGATGTCGTTCTCGAACGGGTCGGGCAGCGTCGACAACGGCATCGACCCGGTGAGGGCCGTGGCCGGCGCGCCTTCGGGCACGGAAGGCCCGGCGGTCGGCGCGGTGCCGATGGCGTTGTCGATGCGCTCGGCGGTGCGCGCGAGCGGACCTTCGATGTCGGCGGGCGTGAGGCGGTCGCGGCGCAGCACCAGCATCGACTTGACCGCGCTCAACTGGGCCAGCAGCTGGTAGCTGTGCGCCTGCAGGTGTTCGAGCGGCTCGATCGGCGGGCGTACCGCGCGCGGTTCGGACAGCGAGCGCTGCGTGGCCTGCACCAGTGCCGACAGGCTGTCGTAGGCCTCGCGGCGCGCCAGCCGCCATTCGAGTTCGGGGCTGGAGTCGACGCAGCGCAGTTGCCCCAGGCCGAGCGCCAGCCGCGCATGCCGCGCCTGCGCGGTCAGCGTGCGCGCCACCAGCGCCGGCACCTGGCTGCGCTCCCACGAGGGCAGCACGTAGCAGAAGGCCCAGGCCAGGCCAGCGCCGATCAGGGTGTCGGCCACGCGCTCGAACAGCGCGAAGGTGGGGCTCATGCCGGTGCTGAGCATGTGGGCCTGCAGCAGGCCGAGCACGGTGGCCGCCACCGAAGTGACCAGGTAGCGCCGCACCGCGAAGCCGTGCGCGACCGCCTGCGCCACGACCACCGCGGCCAGCAGGCCGATCGGCGTGGGATGGGCCGAAAGCAGCCCGACCGCGAAGACGCAGCCGAGCAGCGTGCCGGCGACGCGGCTGTTTCGCCGTTCGAGCGTCTGCGACAGGCTGCCGCGCAGCACCACCACGATGGTCAGCAGAATCCAGTAGTCGTGCGATCCCCACGGCAGCAGCACGGCAATGGCGTAGCCGGTGGCAATGGCGAGCGCGGCGCGGATCGCGTGGCGCAGCGGCGGTGCGTCCCAGCGCCAGAGGGTGAGAAAGGGTCGCAGCGACCACTCGGTGGGGCTCACGAACATCTGCCAGCTTGCCCGCACCACTGCCAGGTCGGGCTCGATGTCGCCGCGGGCCAGACCGGCGAGGCGCAGCACCTCGTCGTTGATGTGGCCGATCCGGCTGGCCAGGCCTCGGGCAAGCATCGCGGGCGTGGGTCCGGCGCGGCCGGCCGGCGGCGATGCCTCGTCGTCCAGGTAGATCGCGGCCAGTTGCGCACGGCGGTCGACCACCGGCGCGGGCGGCCGGCCCATGAGCAGCGCGTCGGCGAGCGCGACCGTCTCGGCGGCCAGCGCTTCGAGCACGCGCCGGATCTGCGTCAGTGCCGCCGCATGGCCCGGGTGCGACTTGAGCGCGTCGAGATCGAGTTCGCTGGCGAGCAGGAGATCGCGCAATTCGAGCACCGTCACCAGCATCCCGGCGAGCCGCTGCCGGCGCGGCGTGCGAGGCGATTCGAGGACGATGTCGCGCGTGGCCTGCAGCTGGTCGGCCAGCGCCGCCTGTTCGCGCAGCAGCTGGCCGAGCAGCGATGCCGGCACTTCGCGCACGTCGCGCGAATCGTCCCGGGGCGTGAACTGCCGGGCCTCGGTGCGCATCAGCGCCGCGAGCGACAGCAGCACGTCGGCCACCGCCTGCACCCGGTAGCGGGCGTTGAGCGCCAGGTTCGCGAGCACCGCATAGATCACGTAGAACGCGGCGCCCATACCGAAGTAGAGGGTGCGGTCGACGGCTTCGGCCATGCCGCTCGGCGTTGGCGTCGCCATCGAGAAGATCATCGAGAACATGACCGCGATCGCGATCGGAATGCCGCGCTTGCCCCATGCCATCGCCACGAAGGCAAGAAAGGTCGCCGGCACCAGCACCAGGCCGAGACGCAGCGGCGCCGCATGCAGCAGCTGCACCAGGAAGAAGAGAGGCAGGCCGATCAGGGGCGCGGGCAGCATCTGCCAGAACTTGCCGCGGCGCGGGCCGGGCAGATCGGGCGGCGCGGTGACGATCACGCCGACCGCGGCAGCCGATGCCGCGATGCTGCCCAGCAGCAGGTGCACGCCGCCAGAGATCAGCAGCAGCCCGAACGCGACCGACAGTCCGTTCGCGATCTGGTGGGACAGCGCCACGCGCAGCGCCGCGCGGTACCGGCCCTCGGTGGCGCGCAGCGCCTGCATCACTCGGCGGAGGGTTCGCCCTCGGCGGGCGCGGCGGGTGCTTCGCGGCGCAGGCGGGTGAGCTTGCGCGGTGCCGGCGCTGCCGCGGCCCCATCGGCTTTTGCGTCGGCATCGGCCGCCGCGTCGGCCACTGTGCTGCGCGCATACACATCACCGGCCGATGCATGCGGATCGACTTCGCGCACGCGGTCGCTGGCGCGCATCTTGTCGTCCACGCCGGCGAACCTGGAGTACTTGGCAAGGATCGGCACCAGTTGCCCGTAGATGCGGGGGGCACCCGCCAGGCATTCGCGCTGGTCGAGAAAATCGGGCTCGCCGGTGAAGTTGCCGATCAGCCCGCCGGCTTCGGTGACCAGCAGCGAGCCGGCCGCCACGTCCCAGATGTTGAGGCCGGTTTCGAAGAAGGCATCGGTGAAGCCGGCCGCCACGTAAGCCAGGTCGAGCGCTGCCGCGCCGGGCCGGCGCAGGCCGGCAGCGCGGGGCATCAGGTCGGCCATGATGGCCAGGTACTGCTTGAAGTTGTCGCCGGTGCGAAACGGAAAGCCCGTGGAGATCAGGCACTCGTTGAGCCGCACGCGCTTGCTCACGCGCAGCCTGCGGTCGTTCATGTAGGCGCCTCGGCCCCGGGTGGCGGTGAAGAGGTCGTTGCGGCTCGGGTCGTAGATGACGGCCTGTTCGACCTTGCCCTTGATGGCCAGCGCGATCGACACGCAGTAGACCGGGAAGCCGTGGATGAAGTTGGTGGTGCCGTCCAGCGGATCGATGATCCAGACGTAGTCGGAGTCCTTGGCACCGTGCTCGGTGCCCGATTCTTCGGCCAGGATGCCGTGCCCCGGGTACGCAGTGAGCAGCGTTTCAATGATGACTCGTTCGCTCGCGTGATCGACTTCGGTGACGAAGTCGTTGACCTGCTTTTGCGAGATACGCACCGCTTCGACATCGAGCGCGGCGCGGTTGATGATGGCGCCGGCGGCGCGGGCGGCCTTGACGGCCACATTGAGCATGGGATGCAGGTTGGGGGACGACATTGGATTGTGTGAAGAACGGCGGGTTGCGCCTTGACGCCCCGTAGGATGCGGCCCGGCGATGCGGGCGGCGAGAATCGGTTGATTTTACATGCGCACCCGCTTCATCCTGATCCAGACCAGCCATGCCGGCAACGTCGGCGCGGCGGCTCGCGCCATGAAGACCATGGGCTTCGGCGACCTGGTGCTGGTCGCGCCGCGCTGGGCCAACGTGCTGCGGCGCGAAGAGACGGTCCAGCGGGCGAGCGGCGCACTCGACGTGCTGGCCAGTGCGCGCATCGTCGACACGCTGGACGAGGCGCTCGACGGCATCACCCACCTGTGTGCGACCGCGATGGTGCCGCGCGACTTCGGCCCGCAGACGCGCACGCCGCGCGAGCACCTGGAGCCGCTCGCGAAAGACGAGGCGCAGCACGTCGCCTTCCTGTTCGGCTCCGAGCGCTTCGGCATGCGCAACGAGGACGTGTACCGCTGCAATGTCGCCCTGAGCATCCCGACCGACCCGGATTTCGGCTCGCTGAACCTGGGCGCCGCGATCCAGGTGATCGCCTACGAGTGGCGGCTGGCGCTCGGCGGCTATGCGGTGCGCGATGCCACCGCGCCGCTGCAGGCGGCCGATGCGCAGGCCGTCGGCGGCATGCTTGCGCATTGGGAGCGCGCGCTGGTGCAGATCGGCTTTCTCGACCCCGAAGCGCCGAAGAAGCTGATGCCCAGGCTGCAGCAGCTCTTCAACCGGGCACAGCCGACGCCGGAAGAGATCCACATCCTGCGCGGCATCGCCAAGGCGATGGCGGAAGCCGCGACCCGGCCCGGTCCGAAGACCCCGCCTGCGGCGAACGGGGACGCGAGTCGATAGACTGCCTGCCCCTACAGCTACAACAACAAGGCAGCATGTTCTCGCGCCTGCGCTCCGACATCCAGTGCATCCTCGACCGCGACCCGGCCGCGCGCACGCGCTGGGAGGTGCTGACGCTCTATCCGGGCCTGCATGCGGTGGTGCTGCACCGGCTTGCGCACTGGTGCTGGCGCCATGGCCTGAAGTGGATCGGCCGCTTCGTCGCGCATGTCTCGCGCTGGCTCACCGGCATCGAGATCCATCCGGCGGCGGTTGTCGGCAACGGCGTGTTCTTCGACCATGCGATGGGCGTCGTGGTCGGCGAGACCGCCGAGATCGGCGACGGCTGCACCATCTACCAGGGCGTGACGCTCGGCGGCACGTCGCTCTACAAGGGCGCCAAGCGCCATCCGACGCTGGGCCGCAACGTGGTGGTGGGCGCAGGGGCCAAGGTGCTGGGCGGCTTCACGGTCGGAGATGGCGCCAAGGTTGGCTCGAATGCGGTGGTGACCAAGCCGGTGCCGGCAGGTGCGACGGCGGTCGGCAATCCGGCGCGGATCATCGAAGCCGAGTCCGCCGCGCGCCGCGAAGAGACGGCGTCGCGCATGGGCTTTTCGGCCTACGGCGTAACGCAGAACGACGATCCGCTGTCGCAGGCCATGCGCGGCCTGATCGACAACGCGGCGGGGCAGGAACACCAGATCGCATTGCTCTGGAGCGCGATCGAGGCCTTGTCTGCGCAGCCGGGGAAGAAGGATTGCGTGCCGGGGGATGCGGCGCGCGAAGAATGCTTCGAGGCCGAGCGCTTGACTCAACTGGTCGGCAAGTGATTTTTCTTGCTCCCTCTCCCTCCGGGAGAGGGTTGGGGTGAGGGCATGCTGCCTTTGCTTGCGTGCTGCTTTTTGTTGAGTCCTGAGGCCGGGATGTCGCCCCGGCGGGCGACTCACTTTCTTTTGCTTCGCCAAAAGAAAGTAAGCAAAGA
>JANOCL010000247.1:0-20187 GCA_031412135.1 Variovorax sp.
TACCGCCCGCTCGAGATCGACGCCCTTCTGCGAGAAGGTGGGCGCGCTCGCACGGCCCAACGCGCGCGCGGCTGCCAGCAGCATGGCGCGCGAGGCGGGCTCGTGCAGCAGCGCATCGTCCGGTGCATCGGCAGCGGCGAAGTCCGGGAACATCACGTCCATCGGCACCACCGCCCGGTCGACCGCGCCATGCGCGTCGGCCAGTGCGAATTCGACCCGCCGGGTGAGCGCGTCGTCCAGTGCCTTGGCGATCTGCGATCGGCCGTGCGTCGCGACCAGCGCGTGATAGTCCGCGCAAGCATCCGGGTCCGCCACCACCGCCGAGAAGAATGGCAGCCAGACGCGCGCGCGCGCCTCGCTGTCGTCTTCAAGCAGCTGGTAGTTGGCCGGCAGCCGAAGCCGCTCGAGCACGGCCAGCGGCGCGCTTCGCAACAGGCCGGCAAACCACGCATGGAAGGTGCGGAACTGCACCGGACGGCCACTCGCCAGCAACTCGCGGTAGAGGCCCTGCAGCCGCGGCGCCTTGGCCTCGGCTGCCATCCGGTCCATGCCGCGCATGACGAGTTCGGGCACCAGCTCGGCCGCCGGTCGGCGGGCGAAATCTTCCAGCCACTGGTCGAGCCGCTCGCGCATTTCGCCGGCTGCCTTCTTGGTGAAAGTGATCGCGAGGATCTCGTGCGGCGCGCAGGCTGCCTCGCCCTCTTCGAGCAGCGCACGCACGATGCGCGACACCAGCATCCAGGTCTTGCCCGCGCCGGCGCAGGCTTCGACCGCGACCGACCGGCGCGGGTCGCATGCGACCTGATAGAAGCGCTCGCGCGCAACGCTGGCGCCGTTGTGTTCGTAGGCGGCTGCAGTCATTCGCCGAGCTCCCAGAAGTCTTTCCGGCACAGGCCGCGGGCGGCGCAGTGCTCACAGACCGAGCCTTCGCCAAGTGCCGGCAGTGCAGCGCCGCGCGAGATGCGGGCCAGGTCGTCCATCACGCCGGCCACGAGCGCATCGCGCGCGGCGACCACGTCGGGCTGCTCCACTGTGCGCGTGCCCGACGCCTTCTCGCCGACGTTGACGTAAGCCGCACGCAGGCTGTCGTCAGGCAACAGCGCGGCATAGAAGGCAAGCTGCGTGTCTTCGGTCGGGTCCTTGACCCGGTTGCGGGTTTTGTCCGCAGACTCGGTCTTGTAGTCGATCACGAAAGCGCGGCCATCGCGGGTGGCGTCGATGCGGTCCACGCGACCGACCAGCTTCACGCTGCCCAGCGCAACCTCCTTCCACGGCTCGGCCTCGACGAACACCGCGCCTTCACCGGTTTCGTGCGCTGTCAGCCAGTCGAGATAGCCGTCGCGTACCGCGGGCCATGCCGCTGCGAAGGGCAAGAACTCAGACGCCGACAAGCCGAACTCGCGCGTGGCCTGCTGCTCCGCGATGGCCATCAGCGCGAGGCGCGCAGGCCGCTCGGCCGTCGGCGCGCCCTGCAACGCTTCATGGAAATTGCCAAGCACCGCATGCAGCCAGTTGCCGAAATCGCGCTTGTCGACTTCCGCATCGAGCTCATCGCTGCCCCGCAGGCCGAGCTGGCGCAAGGCGAAGAAGCGGTAGGGACAGCGGCGCAGATCCTCGTACGCCGTCGACGACAGCGCCAGCGGCACGAGCGCATCGCCGTGGGGCTGTGGCTGCAGCGTCGGCCGTGCGGCGATCTGGACCGTGTTGCGCGGATCGGCCGCAAGGGCAGCCAATCCATCCAGTCGCAGCATCTGCACCAGCGGGCTGGGGCGCACCGGTTCGCCGCTGGCATCGGACTGGCGCCACAGCAGATCGCAATGGGGCGCGCGCAATGCGAGGGCCCACGCAGCGCGCTGGGCCGCCTCCAGGGCCTCGCGCGAAGGCAGCGCAAGGGCGAGACGTTGCGCCGCAGTCCAGTCGCCGGGCGGCTGCGGCGACGCGGGCAGCCGCTGATCGTCGCAGCCCGGCATCACGACCGCGCCGAATGCACGGCCCAGCAACTGATGCAACGGCAGCACTACCACCTGCGGTGTCTCGGGCAGCCCGCGCACGAGCACGAAGCTCGCCGCCTCGAGCACATCGCGCGCCCAGGCCGTGAACTCGATCAAGTTGCATCGTGGGCCCTGGATCTCGCCTTCTTCCAGCGCATCCAGATACAGCGCGGCGATCACCTCGGCGCCGGCGACGTCGCGCGCCAATGCAGTCCATTGGCCGCCGGCGTCGAGCAATGCGCGCGTCGCTGCGAGCCAATCGGCCAGTGGCCGAGGTCGTGCCACGCCAGCGCGGAGCACTTCGACGCTGCTGGTGATGCTGCGCAGGTCGATGTCCTGCGGCTTGTCGCTCGATGCCGCGAACGAGCACCAACTGCGCCAATCGCGCATGCCGCGGTCGCGCAGGCGCGCTTCGAGCGCACGGACTGAGCGCTGGTCAAGCGCCCTCGCGCTCTTGAGCCAGTCAAGCACCTGATCGCTGGAGGCGTCGCGTGCGCAGGCGCGCAGTGCACTCATCAGCGTCGCGGCTGCGCGCGTGGTCGACAGCTTCCAGCCGGTCTCATCGTGCGGCAGCACGCCATGCGCCGCCAGCTGCGCGCCGATGCGGCGGGTCAGTGCGCGGTCGATGGCGACAAGCGCCACCGGCGCGCGCCCTTCGGCCAGATGGCGCAGCACGCAGGCTGCGCCGCGTTCGGCCTCGTCCTCCGGATCGCTCGCCGGATGCAGCGCGGCGGTACACGCCGGTGCGTCCAGGGTGGCGAGCCGAAGATGCAGGGCGCGCTCGCCGAACAACCCGGCCAGCGTGTTCGCGAGCGGATCGCTCTGCAGGCCTTCGAGCACGATCAGCTGATCGACCTGCATCAGCACGCCCTGGCCCAGCAGCACGTCGGTCGCATAGCCCGAACTGGCAGCCCAGGCGAGGGCGATGCCGTTGAGCGCGCTCTCGCTGTCGAACCATTCGGAGCCCCTGCCCGCATTGACTGCACCCAGCACGGCCTGCGACCACGCAACGCGCTCTTGCGGCTGAATCGCTGCGGCCAATGGCGCGAGTTGCTGCGCGATCTCGACCAGCCTGCCCGCCAATGCAGTGCGCGACGCCGCGAGGCCCGCGCGCACCAGCAGCGATTGTGCGGTGAGCAGATCGCGCGCCATGTCGAAGGCGATTTCGTCGGTTCCGGGCACGAAGCCGCCGGCACTGCGCGCCCAGTTTCGCGTGGTCTCGAACCGCGGCGAGAAGCCCGGTGTTCCGGAGGCCGCCCACATCTCGCGCGCGACCTGCATCAATTGCGCATAGGGCACCAGCACCACGGTGCGCGCAGCATGGAGCCGGCGCTCGGCGAGCAGGCGCGAGATGCGGCCGACAATGCCCTCGGCGGGATCGCACCAGAGCGCGTGCGCCGGATGGGTTTCAGATGGGTGCATGAGATGTGTTGCGGGCGCTTTGGCTATGAGCGCCATAGCTTGCGTGCCGGCCACGGCGGCACTTGGTTTCTGTCACAATGACCCGCACTTTAGCTGCACCAAAAACTCTCCGCGCAGAAGGACACCCCCATGGCCAGCGACCTCATAAAACACATCTCCGACTCATCCTTCGAGGCCGACGTGCTCAAGTCCGGCAAGCCCGTTCTGGTCGACTACTGGGCCGAATGGTGCGGACCCTGCAAGATGATCGCGCCGATCCTCGACGAGGTCTCCACCACCTACGAGGGCAAGCTGCAGGTCGCCAAGATGAACGTCGACGAGAACCGCGACATTCCTGCCAAGTTCGGCATCCGCGGCATCCCCACGCTCATGCTGTTCAAGGACGGCCAACTCGCCGCTACCAAGGTCGGTGCGATGAGCAAGGCGCAACTCACGGCCTTCATCGACCAGCAACTCGCCTGAAGCATTGCGGGCTGCCTGCGCGCAATGCGCCGGCAGCCTTGTTTTTGCTGGCATAATCTCACGCAGATCACCGGCCCTCTCAGGCAGCCGGTTCGAGTTTCCCGGTTTGTGAGGCATCTCTCGCCTCTCTCTAAACCTCCCCCCTGATTTTTCCCAGACAGATTTCCCCGTACGGGGTCATTCCATGCACTTAAACGAACTCAAGGCACTTCACGTGTCTGAAGTCCTCAAGCAGGCTGAAGCGCTTGAGATCGAAAACGTCGGCCGCATGCGCAAGCAGGAGCTGATGTTCGCGATCATCAAGAAACGGGCGAAGGCCGGCGAACAGGTTTTCGCGGACGGCGTGCTCGAGATCCTGCCCGACGGCTTCGGATTCCTGCGCAGCCCGGACACCAGCTTCACCGCCAGCACCGACGACATTTACATCTCGCCGAGCCAGGTGCGCCGCTTCAACCTGCATACCGGCGACATGATCGAAGGCGAGGTGCGCACGCCCAAGGACGGCGAGCGTTATTTCGCACTCACCAAGCTGGACAAGGTCAATGACGGCCCGCCCGAGCAGAACAAGCACAAGGTGATGTTCGAGAACCTGACACCGCTGTTCCCGAAAGAGCAGATGAAGCTGGAACGCGAGGGCGTCAAGAGCGACGAGAACATCACCGGCCGGATCATCGACATCATCGCGCCCATCGGCCGGGGCCAGCGCGCGCTGCTGGTGGCGCCGCCCAAGAGCGGCAAGACGGTGATGATGCAGCACATCGCGCACGCGATCAGCGCCAACTATCCGGAAGTGCACATGATGGTGCTGCTCGTCGACGAGCGGCCCGAAGAAGTGACCGAGATGCAGCGCACCGTGCGCGGCGAGGTCATTGCCTCCACCTTCGACGAGCCCGCCGCGCGCCACGTTCACGTGGCCGAAATGGTGATCGAGCGCGCCAAGCGACTGGTCGAGCTCAAGAAGGACGTGGTGATCCTGCTCGACTCGATCACGCGCCTGGCGCGCGCCTACAACAACGTCGTGCCTTCGTCGGGCAAGGTGCTGACCGGCGGCGTCGACTCCAATGCCCTGCAGCGCCCGAAGCGTTTTCTGGGTGCGGCTCGCAACGTGGAAGAAGGCGGCTCGCTCACCATCATCGGCACCGCGCTGATCGACACCGGCAGCCGCATGGACGAGGTGATCTTCGAAGAGTTCAAGGGCACCGGCAACTCCGAAATCCATCTCGACCGCCGCCTCTACGAGAAGCGCGTGTTTCCGTCGATCCAGCTCAATCGCAGTGGCACGCGCCGCGAAGAGCTGCTGCTGGCGCCCGAGATTCTTCAGAAGACCCGCATCCTGCGCCAGCTCATGTACAACATGGACGAGATCGAGTCGATGGAGCTCATGCTGAAGAACATGAAGGCGACGAAGACGAATGTCGAATTTTTCGACATGATGCGCCGAGGAGGGTAGCTGTTGCTCCCCCCCAGGGTGGCTCACTTCGTGTAGCCGCCCACCCCCTGCCGGGGGCAACACCGGCGGCCCGGCGGAGCCGGCTCCGCGGTGTTTCACGAAGGGGCTTCGCTTCGCTTGCCCTTGTTTTCGGCTGCGCTCTGGCGGCCAAGGTCCAGCAGTTCCATGAGCTCCACCGCCTGCTCTGGCGGCACCGGATTCGGGCCGATTCCGAGAATCGCGTCGCGCACGGCGGCGTAGTAATCGGCATAGTTGCCGGCCTTTGTCGGAAGCGCGCGGGTTTGGGGCTTTCCATCGGCTGCATACACGGTGAGTTTGCCGTCCATCGCATCGACGCCCCATCCTTCGCTGCCTGGTCGGCCACCCGCGCGCAGCGCGTCCTCCTGTGGATCGACGCCGCGCTTGACATAGCTGCCGCATGTGCCGTGCACGATGTAGCGCGGCGCGGCATGTGCGGCAAGCGTGGTCGCATGCAACACGACACGCAGCGGCGCGTGGACGCCGCTTTCGTACCGCAACACGGCATGAAAGTAGTCCTCGACCAAGGCGCCATCTCGCAGCGCCGCGGTGTCGAGCTGCAATGTGTCGGGCCGGCCGAAGAGTTGCAGCGCCTGGTCGACCAGGTGAGAGCCCAGGTCGCCCCACAGGCCCGCGCCCGGCACCGCTTGTTCCCGCCAGCGGTCGCGCACCTCCGGCCGAAAGCGGTCGAAATGCGATTCGAAGTACACCGGGCGGCCGAGTTCGCCGCTCGCGAGCAACTCGCGCAGCGTCCGGAAGTCCGCATCGAAGCGCCGATTCTGGTAGGCGGAAAGCAGGCGCCCGCTGCGCTGCGCCAGCGCCGCCAGTTCGCGCGCCTGGGCGGCGTCCAACGTGAAAGGCTTGTCCACCACCACATGCTTGCCTGCCGCAAGCGCGTCCCGGGCGAGCGGATGATGCTCGGCGTTGGGTGCGGCGATCACGACCAGATCGATGTCGCCTCGCCCCAGCAAGGCCGGCGCGTCGGGCACCACATCGACGGCGGGCCATGCGGCCTGCACCTTGTGCGGCTGCGAACTCGCCACAGCAGCCAGTTCGAGGCCCGGCACCGCCGACAGCACCGGCGCATGAAATGTCTGGCCGGCAAAGCCGAAGCCTATGAGGC
The DNA here is from genome assembly GCA_031412135.1 of Variovorax sp. Classification (GTDB taxonomy): domain Bacteria; phylum Pseudomonadota; class Gammaproteobacteria; order Burkholderiales; family Burkholderiaceae_C; genus Variovorax. The sequence goes on from JANOCL010000247.1 coordinate 6,467, forward strand.
CGACTCGCAAGGGTCTCGAAGTCATCGGGAGCAATGTGATGGTGCGAAAAAAATTCAGTATGCGATAATCGCGGGCTCAGCGAAAAGTGCAGCCCGGCGCCGTGCAAGGCTTGTGGCTCTCGCATCGACCAAAGGAAAGACCATGAAAGAAGGCATTCACCCGAACTACCGCGAAGTTCTGTTCGTCGACCTGTCGAACGGCTTCAAGTTCGTGACCCGTTCGTGCGCGAACACCAAGGAAATGGGCAAGACTGATGACGGTCGCGAGCTGCCCCTGTACAAGCTCGACACTTCCAGCGAGTCGCATCCGTTCTACACCGGCACGCAGAAGTCGGTCGACAACATGGGTGGCCGCGTCGAGAAGTTCCGCAACCGCTTCGGCAAGACCACCGGCGCTGCCTCCAAGTAAGGCAGGCGCATCGGAGTCGAGGGCAGCCCGGTTTACCGCGCTGCCCTTTTTTCTTTTCTTTCGACCACCGGTCTTTCCCAGTTGAACCAACCGACGCCCGCGATCGTTGCACAGAGTGCCGTACGCCGCCTGCCGCGGATCGCGCTGCTGCTGCTGTGCGCGGCCTATTTGATGCCCGGTTTGCTGGGCCGCGGGCCCTGGAAAAGCGCCGACATCGCGGCCTTCGGCTACATGGCCGAACTCGCGCGCAGCACCGAAGGCCTGGCACGCTGGTTCGACCCGCTGCTGCTCGGCCTGCGCCCCGAAACGCCGGCGCTGATCCCCTACTGGATCGGCGCGTGGGCGATCCAGCTCGCGCCCGCATGGGTGCACCCCGACCTTGCGGTCCGCATCGCCTTCGCGATGCTGCTCTGGGGCGTCTTCACTGCCACTTGGTATGCGGTGTATTCGCTGACGCGTGCGCCCCAGGCGCAGCCGGTGGCTTTCGCCTTCGGCGGCGAGGCCCGTCCCACCGACTACGCGCGCACCATGGCCGACGGCGCGCTGCTGGCGTTGATCGCCTGCCTCGGCCTTGCGCAGCTGGGGCACGAAACCACACCCGCGCTGACGCAGCTTTTCTTCGCATCGAGTCTGTTCTACGGCGTCGCGGCACTGCCCTATCGCCGCATCGGCCCTTTCATGGCACTGGTGATCGGCACCATCGGAATGACGCTGAGCGGCGCCCCGACGGTCGGGCTGGCGCTGGGAATCGGCTGCGTGGCGCTGCTGGCGGTCGACCGCCGCCGAAGCACACGGAATTCCCCAGAGGACGAACCCACCTACTCCAACGGCGCGATCGCGACCGTCCTCGGCGCGACGGTGGTCGCCGGATTGCTGGCCGTCTGGCTCGGGCTGCTGCAATGGAAGATCGAGCTCCCCGGCAGCGAGCCCGGGACCAGCGTGCTGCGTGAACTGCGGGGCCAGGCCAAGCTGCTGTCGTGGTTCACCTGGCCGGCCTGGCCGCTCGCGGTCTGGACCTTGTGGCGCTGGCGCCGACAGCTCACGGCGCGCCACGTGGCACTGCCGCTCTGGTTCGCGTTGGTGCCGCTGGCCGCGACGCTGACCACCGATTTCTCGGAACGCTCGCTGCTGCTGGCCCTGCCCGCCTTCGCCACCCTGGCTGCGCTCGCGCTGCCGACGTTCCGCCGCAGTGCCGCAGCGCTGATCGACTGGTTCACGCTGCTGTTCTTCAGCGGCTCGGCCATCATCATCTGGGTGATCTGGGTCGCGATGCAAAGCGGCGTGCCGGCCAAGCCGGCCGCCAACGTGGCACGGCTGGCACCCGGCTTCGTGCCGGAGTTCTCGGGCGTGGCTTTCGTGTTCGCATTGGCCGCGACGCTGGCCTGGGCCTGGCTCGTGCGTTGGCGAACGGGCCGCCATCGCGCCGCACTCTGGAAGACGCTGGTGCTTCCGGCCGGCGGTGCCGCGCTTTGCTGGATGCTGCTGATGACGCTGTGGCTGCCGCTGCTCGACTACGCGCGCAGCTACGTGCCGCAGGTGCGTGCAATTTCCGAGCTCGTCGGCCAGCCGAGCTGCATTTCCGAACTCGCGCTCAGCCGGCCGCACATCGCTGCGCTGCGCCATCACGGCCAGTTCAACCTGCAGCCGTTGACCGCCATCAATGCCCAGGGCTGCCCCTGGATGCTGGCGAGTCCGGAGGCCATCGGCCGCCTGCACACCATCGTCAACCTCGAGCGCTGGCGATTCGTCGGCACGCTGCGCCGCCCGACCAGCGCGAGCGACGACCTGCTGCTCTACCAGAACATCGCGCCTTGACCAGCGACCGCCGGTTGATTGCGCGGCATGCGGGGACCGTGCTGGTGGGCCAGCTCGCGGTCATGGCTTTCGGCGTGACCGACACCATCGTGGCCGGCCGCTATGCCGAAGGCGCGCTGGCCGCACTCTCGGTGGGCTCGGCCATCTTCATCAGTGTCTTCGTATCGCTGATGGGCGCCATGCAGGCCCTGCTGCCGGTGTGGGCCGAACTGCACGGCGCGAAACGCACGCACGAGGTCGGCCGCTCGGTGCGGCAGTCGCTTTACCTGTGCGGCCTGGCCATTGCGCTAGGCATGGCGGTGTTGCTGTTTCCGGCGCCGCTCCTGCGCTGGGCCGAAGTGCCGCAGGCGATGCGTGCCGATGTCCAGGCCTACCTGCGCGTGCTTGCATTCGCTCTGCCGCCGGCGCTGCTGTTTCGACTTTTCAGCACGCTGAACCAGAGCCTCGGAAGGCCGCAGCTGGTGACCTGGCTCCAGGTCGGATCGCTCTGCCTGAAGCTGCCGCTTTCGATCTGGTTCACCTTCGGCGGCGCGGGATTGCCGGCGCTGGGGCTGGTCGGCTGCGGCTGGGCGACGCTGCTGGTGAACTGGGCGATGCTCGGCTGCGCAATCTGGCTGCTGCGCTCCCGCCCCTTCTACCGCGAGTACCGCTTCTGGCAGCGTATCGAGGCGCCGGATTGGGGTCAGATCCGCCAGTTCGCCCGCCTCGGCGTGCCCGCCGGGCTTGCCGTGCTGGTCGAGGTGACCTCGTTCACGCTGATGGCGTTGTTCATCGCGCGCCTGGGCACCGTGGCTTCGGCCGCTCACCAGATCGCATCGAACCTCACTGCCGTGGCCTACATGGTTCCGCTGTCGCTCGCCATCGCCACCAGCGCACGCGTGAGCTTCTGGCTCGGTGCAGGCGACGATGTGCAGGCGCGCCGCGCCTGCCGAAAGGGATTCGAGCTGACGGTGTTCTTCGCGCTGCTGCTCGCCGCAGCGATGGCTGCGTTGCGCGAGCCGCTTTCCGCGATCTACTCCGGCAACCCCGAGGTGGTGGCGCTCGGCGCAACGCTGCTCCTGCTCACGGCCGTCTACCACTTTGCCGACGCACTGCAGACCTTGTGCGTCTTCGTTCTGCGCTGTTACCGCGTCACTGTGATGCCGCTGGTTCTCTATTGCGCGCTGCTATGGGGCGTGGGGCTCGGGGGCAGCTACCTGCTCGCCTACCGCGGCATCGGCGCCTGGCCGGCGATGCAATCGCCGCTGGCGTTCTGGCTCATGAGCGCGATGGCGCTGGCACTCACCGCGGCGCTTTTCCTGGCGCTACTCTGGTCGACCGTCAAGCGACGGCGCTGAGCGCCGCCGTCGCCGGCCGCAGCCGTGTCGCCGGGAACACCAGCGCAAAACGCGAGCCCTTGCCGACCGTGCTTTCGATACGCAGTTCGGCGCCGTGGCGTTGGGCGACATGCTTCACGATCGCCAGCCCGAGCCCGGTGCCGCCGGTCTCGCGCGAGCGGCTGCGGTCGATGCGGTAGAAGCGCTCGGTCAGCCTCGGAACGTGTTCGGCTGCGACGCCGGGTCCGCTGTCGCGCACCGCGTATTCGCCCCGCCCATCGGGCAGGCGCCGCCAACTCACGGAGACCTCGCCGCCGCCTGGGGTGTACCGGATGGCGTTGCTCACGAGGTTCGACATGGCGCTCTGCAGTTCGGTCGGCGCACCGCTGATTTCCGAATCGTCTTCAACTTCGAAAGATAGCAGGTGGCCTTGCGACGCAAGCCGGTTCGACAGGCCTCGCCCTTCGTCCTCGCACTGCGCCATCAACGCGCGCACGCGGGTCCAGCGGCTGGTGGGCGGCGGCGCGTTGCCTTCGAGCCGTGAAAGCGTCAGCAGGTCGTTCACCAGCGTCTCCATGCGCTGCGATTGCTGCCCCATAAGTGCGAGGTAGCGGGCGCGCTCCTGCGCATCGAGCGGCAGGTTCTGCAGCGTCTCGACGAACCCGGCGAGCACGGTCAGCGGGGTACGGATTTCATGCGAGACATTGGCGACGAAGTCGCGCCGCATGGCTTCGGCCTGTTCCAGCGACGTGATGTCGCGCGTGAGCAGCATGCGCCGGTTGCCGGCGTAGGGATGCACCTGCACCGAAAGGCGCGCCGGCTGGCCCCGGCGCGACTGAATCTGGGAAGGCGCGTCGATCGTGACGTCGCGGCTGTAGTTCCACGACGCAAGATAGGCCACGAAGGCCGGATCGCGCACCAGGTTGGCCAGATGCTGCAGCAGGTCGCGCCCTGCGTCGATGCCGAACTGGTCGGCCGCCGTCTGATTGCACCATTCGATGCGCCCCTGTTCGTCGAGCAGCACCACGCCGTTCGGCGAAGCCTGGATGGCCGCCAGGAACTCCTGCAAGCGGTCTTCGGCCTGGCGGGTCTGCTGCTCGCGCGCGCGCAGCAGCTTTCGGATGCGCTCGGCCAGTTCACCCCAAAGCCCTACACCGCGCGACGGCAGCCCGGAGGCATCGTCGCGCAGCACCCGCAACAGCCGCTGGCCGCGCCATGCATCCAGGCCGACCCACAGCGCCGCGCCGAGCCACGCGCCCATCCAAGCAAACCGCCAGCCGAAAAACGCCGCGGCAACGCTGCCGCCGACCAGCGAGGCCATCAAAAAGGTTGCGATACGAAACGGCATGCCGGGCGATTATCCCGCCGGGCAACACGCCCGGCTTGCGGTTCAGACCGTCGCCTGGGCGGTGAGCCGATAGCCGGCGCCGCGCACCGTCTCGACCATCGGCGCGGCAGCGCCGAGCGATTCGCGCAGGCGCTTCACATGCACGTCCACCGTCCGCTCCTCGATGTAGACATGGTCGCCCCACACCTTGTCCAGGAGCTGCGCGCGGCTGTGTACGCGCTCGGCATGCTGCATCAAAAAACCCAGCAGCTTGAACTCGGTCGGGCCCACCTTCAGCGGCGCACCTTGCCAGGTGACGCGGTGCGTGGCGGTGTCGAGTGCCAGCTCGCCCACCTCCACGCGCTCGGTCGATGCCTCGGGGGCGCGGCGGCGAAGCACGGCGCGGATGCGGGCCAGCATCTCCTGGGTCGAGAACGGCTTGGTGATGTAGTCGTCGGCCCCGGCGTCGAGTCCGGCCACCTTGTCGGGCTCGTCGCCGCGCGCGGTGAGCATGAGAATCGGCATGGCCTTGGTGCGCGGGTCCTTGCGCCATTGGCGCGCCAGCTGCAGGCCACTCTGGCCCGGCAGCATCCAGTCGAGCAGGACCATGTCGGGCACCGAGGTTTCGATCTCGCGCTGCGCCGCCGCGCCGTCTTCGGCCCAGATGGGGTCGAAGCCGTTGTGACGCAGGTTGACCGCGATCAACTCGGCGATCGAGGACTCGTCTTCGACGATCAGGACGCGTGGTTTTTTCATTGATCGAGTGCAGGCCTATTGCAGCGCGGATTCGATTTCCTGCATCGAAGTGTGCCGAACGTCGGCACCCTTCACGATATAGATGATGAACTCGGCGATGTTCTTTGCATGGTCGCCGATGCGCTCGATCGCCTTGGCGAGAAACAGCAGATCGAGGCTGGCAGAGATCGTGCGCGGGTCCTCCATCATGTAAGTCACCAGCTTGCGCACAAAGCCGTCGAACTCCTTGTCGATCAGGTCGTCGTCCTTAAGGATCGACAGCGCGGCGGCAGTGTCCAGCCGCGCAAAGGCGTCGAGCGCCGTGCGCAGCAGACCCGACGCCAGGTCGGCGGCAATGCGCAGCTCGCTCGAAGGCAGCGCACGGGCCGATCCGCTCTGGATGATCGACTTCACCATGCGCGCGATCTTGTTGGCCTCGTCGCCCACGCGCTCAAGGTTGGCGGTGGTCTTCGAGATGGCGATCAGGAGGCGCAGGTCGCGTGCCGTCGGCTGGCGGCGCGCGATGATCGTCGAGAGCTCGCGGTCGATCTCGATTTCCATCGCGTTCACGCGAGTCTCCGTTTCCATCACACGGTCCGCGGCTTCGGGGTCGAACTGCGCCAGCGCATACACCGCGGTGTGAATCTGGGCTTCGACCATGCCGCCGAGTTCCATCACGCGCGACGAGACGGCATTGAGTTCGCTGTCGAACTGGCTGGAGAGATGCTTTTCGGTCATGGTGTCCTGTCCTCAGCCGAACCGGCCGGTGATGTAGTCCTCGGTTTCTTTGCGCTTCGGCTTGAAGAAAAGCTCTTCGGTAGCACCGAACTCGATCAGGTCGCCCAGGTACATGTAGGCGGTGAAGTCGCTGCAGCGTGCCGCCTGCTGCATGTTGTGGGTCACGATAACCACGGTGTACTCGCTTTTCAGCTCGGCGATCAGTTCCTCGATTTTCGCGGTCGAGATCGGGTCGAGCGCGGAGCACGGTTCGTCGAGCAGCAACACCTCGGGTTTGATCGCGATGCCGCGCGCGATGCACAGACGCTGCTGCTGACCGCCCGAAAGGCCAGAGCCGCTTTGCTGCAGCTTGTCGCGCACCTCGGTCCAGAGCGCGGCCTTCTTGAGCGCCCACTCGACGCGGTCGTCCATCTCGGAGGCGCTGAGGTTCTCGAACAGCTTCACGCCGAAAGCGATGTTGTCGTAGATCGACATCGGAAACGGCGTCGGCTTCTGGAACACCATGCCGATCTTGGCCCGGATCAGCGCCACGTCCTGCTTCGATGTCAGCAGGTTCTCGCCGTCGAGCGCGATCACGCCTTCGGCGCGCTGCTCCGGGTACAGCTCGAACATCCGGTTGAAAGTGCGCAGCAAGGTCGACTTGCCGCAGCCCGACGGCCCGATGAAGGCCGTCACCTTGTTCTCGGGAATCTCGAGGTTGATGTCCTTGAGAGCGTGGAACTTGCCGTAGTAGAAGTTCAGGTCCTTGACCGAGAGCTTCGAGCGCGCCGGTGCGGCGAGTGTGGTTGGCATGGTGTGCAGACCCTAGAATTTATTGCGCGTGAGGATTCGCGCGAGGATGTTGAGGCCCAACACCGCAATGGTGATCAGGAACACGCCGGCCCAGGCCAGCTGCTGCCAGTTCTCGTACGGGCTCATCGCGAACTTGAAGATGGTCACCGGAAGGCTGGCCATCGGGCTCGTCACGTCGGAGGTCCAGAACTGGTTGTTCAACGCGGTGAACAGCAGCGGCGCGGTTTCGCCCGCGATGCGCGCCACTGCCAGCAGGACGCCGGTGACCACTCCGGCGCGTGCGGCGCGCAGTGTGATGCTGAGGATGACCTTCCACTTCGGCGTGCCCAGCGCGTAGGCCGCTTCGCGCAAGCCGGACGGAATGAGCTGCAGCATGTTCTCGGTGGTGCGGATCACCACCGGAATCACGATCAGCGCCAGCGCCAGCGCACCCGCCAGGCCCGAGAAGGACTTGAAGTAGGCCACCACCACCGCGTAGACGAACAGGCCGATCACGATCGACGGCGCCGACACCAGGATGTCGTTGACGAAGCGGATGATGTTGGAAAGCAGGCTCTTGGGGTTGTATTCGGCCAGGTAGATGCCGGCCATGATGCCGATCGGCGTACCGATGAAGGTAGCGAGCATCACCATCACGAAGGAACCGAAGATCGCATTGGCGATACCACCGGCTTCGTTCGGCGGCGGCGTCATCTCGGTGAAGGTCGCGAGCGCGAGCCCGCTGATGCCCAGGCGCAGCGTTTCCCAAAGTATCCAGAACAACCAGAACAGGCCGAAGGCCATCGCCGCGAGCGACAGCGCGAGCGCGACGAAGTTCATGCGCTTGCGGCCGGCGAACTTCGCCGCGCGCGTTTCATCAAGCGCCTTGGCGCTTATGAGGCGTTGCGCCGTGCTCATGTTTTCGTTCCCTCGCCCTTCTGCAACTGCGCGAGCAGCAACTTCGAAAGCGACAGCACCACGAAGGTGATGAAGAACAGCACCAGGCCAAGGTACATCAGCGAAGCCTGGTGCAGGCCCTCTCCGGCTTCGGCGAATTCGTTGGCCAGCACCGACGTGATGCTGTTGGCCGCTTCGAACACCGAGAGCGAGTTGAGCTGGTTGGTATTGCCGATCACGAAAGTGACGGCCATCGTTTCTCCCAACGCCCTGCCGAGACCCAGCATGATGCCGCCGACGACGCCGGCTTTGGTGTACGGCAGCACCACCTTGGAGACGACCTCCCAAGTGGTGGAGCCCAGCCCATAGGCGGATTCCTTGAGCAGCGGCGGGGTCACTTCGAACACGTCGCGCATCACCGAGGCGATGAACGGAATGATCATGATCGCGAGAATGATGCCGGCCGAAAGAATGCCGATGCCCACAGGCGGGCCGGACACCAGCGCGCCCAGATAGGGCACGCCATCGAACAATCGCTGCAGCGGCTGCTGCACGTAGGTGGACAGGATCGGTCCGAACACCAGCAAACCCCACATGCCATAGACGATGGAGGGCACCGCCGCCAGCAGTTCAATGGCGGTGCCGAGCGGGCGCTTGAGCCATGCCGGCGACATCTCTGTCAAAAACAGCGCGATGCCGAAACTCACCGGCACGGCGATCACCAGCGCAATCAGCGAGGTGGCCAGCGTGCCGTAGATCATCACCAGACCGCCGTACTCGTTCTTCACCGGGTCCCATGTGCTGCTGGTGAGAAAGCCGAGGCCGAACTCCGAAATGGCAGGCCAGGCGCCGGCAAGAAGCGACAGCAGGATACCGATCAGCATGGCCAGGGTCAGCAGGGCCGCACCCTTGGCGGCCCAGCCGAACAGCCGGTCGGTGGCTGCACCGGTGCGCGGCCTTTTGGCTGGCGGAGGGTTCGACGCTGCGCGGGCGCGCTCGGCTGTGAGGTCGAGCGTGCCGGGATTGGCGGGCAAGGTGGATGACACAGGTCGCTCCGGCGAGGATGGCGCGTGTCCGAGCGGGATGCTCATGCGCGCCGGTCCTCTTTTTACTTGAAGGCGACGGGCTTGCCCGACGCGTCCTTGATCTCACCCCAGGCGGTGGCGATCGCGCCCTTCACCTGGTCGGGCATCGGCACGTAGTCGAGATCGCCGGCGGTCTTGTCGCCGTTCTTGTAAGCCCAGTCGAAGAACTTGAGCGCGGTCGTGGCCTGGGCGGGCTTCTCCTGCGCCTTATGCATCAGGATGAAGGTTGCGCCGGTGATGGGCCACGAATCCTTGCCGGGCTGGTCGGTCAGCACCTGGTAGAAGGTCTTGGACCAGTCGGCGCCGGCTGCGGCAGCCTTGAACGCCGTGTCGTCAGGCGCGACGAAGGAGCCGGCCGAGTTCTGCATCTGCGCATACGTCATCTTGTTCTGCTTGACATAGGCGTACTCGACGTAGCCGATCGAATTCGGCAGGCGACCGACAAACGCTGCGACGCCCTCGTTGCCCTTGCCACCCGCACCGGTAGGCCAATTGACGGCCGTACCCTCGCCGACCTTGCTCTTCCAGTCCGCGTTGACCTTGCTCAGGTAGTTCGTAAACAGGAAGGTCGTGCCCGAGCCGTCGGCGCGGCGCACCGGCGCGATGGTGGCATCGGGAAGTGCGAGCGAGCTGTTCAGCGCCTTGATCGCGGGATCGTTCCACTTCGTGATCTTGCCGAGGTAGATGTCGCCAAGGACCTGGCCATTGAGCTTGAGGTCGCCCGGCTTCATGCCCTGGATGTTGACCACGGGGATCACGCCGCCGATCACGGTGGGGAACTGAACCAGGCCCTTGGCCTTCAGGTCTTCGTCGGTGAGCGGCATGTCCGAGGCGCCGAAGTCGACGGTCTTGGCGTCGATCTGCTTGATGCCGGCACCCGAGCCGACCGACTGGTAGTTGATCTTGGAACCCGTGGCCTTGTTGAAATCCGAAGCCCACTTGGAGTAGAGCGGTGCCGGAAAACTGGCACCGGCGCCCGTGGCGTCCTGGGCGAAAGCGGGAGCATGGGCGAACGCGGCGGCGACAAGGCCGGCAGCAGCGAGTTTGAACGTCATTTGCATGGAGCTTCCTTTGAAGTACAGGATGAACCCGGGTCGGGCCTTGCGAAGGACTCTAGAAAGCTTGTGTGACATCGGTATGACACCGCAAGAGGCGTTGTCACACGACCGTCATATGTCCGGCCTAGCCTTGGCGCCCTCCTGCAGTGCGCGTCGGCGCTACGATCCAGGGTCCGACCTTTCCCCCCTCAACATGCAAAACGGAACTCGCCTCGCTGCAGTCGACCTTGGTTCGAACAGCTTCAGGCTCGAGATCGGCCAGGTCGACAACGGCCAGATACGTCGCGCCGAGTACCTGAAGGAAACCGTTCGCCAGGGCAACGGCCTCGACAGCGCGCGCAACCTCACGCCCGAAGCCATGCAGCGCGGCTGGGATGCGCTGGCGCGTTTTGGCGAGCGGCTGGCAGGCTTCAAGGGCTCGCAGGTCCGCGCGGTGGCCACCCAGACCCTGCGCGAGGCGCGCAACCGTGATGAATTTTTGCTGCGCGCACGCACGATCCTTGGCTTTGGCATCGACGTCATCACCGGGCGCGAGGAAGCCCGGCTGATCTATCAGGGCGTGGCGCACCTGCTGCCCCACACCGATGCCTCCAACCGCGAGCGCCGGCTGGTGGTGGACATCGGCGGCCGCTCGACCGAAATGATCATGGGGCGCGGGCTCGAAGCCGAGGTGATGGAGTCGTACCGGGTCGGCAGCGTCGCCTGGTCGATGAAGCATTTCCCCGAAGGCCAGTTCACCAGCGCCGCTTTCCGCGCCGCCGAAGTTGCCGCCAAGGCGGTGCTCGACGACGCGCTCGGCACCTATGTGCCCGACCGGTGGGACGTGGTGTACGGCGCCTCCGGCACCATCGGCGCGGTCGGCGACGTTCTGGCCGCGGCGGGCGCCGAACCGGGGCTGATCACCCGCGAAGGCCTCGACTGGCTGCTGGACCGGCTGCTCAAGGCCGGCGGCGCCGACCGGCTGCGCATCGACGGCATGCGCGAAGACCGCAAGGCCGTGATCGGCGGTGGCGTGAGCGTGCTGCGCGCGGTGTTCGACCTGCTGCAGATCGAAGAAATGAACGTCGCGCAGGGCGCATTGCGCCACGGCGTGTTGTACGAACTGCTCGAACGCGACGACAGCGTCGCCGATCTGCGCGCCAGCACGGTTGCGCGGTTTGCGGTGCGCTTCGCCGTCGATGGGGCGCAGGCCCGGCGCGTCGGCGACACCGCTGCCGCGCTGTTCCTTCAGCTAGAACCCCGTGCGCGGGGCGCCGGCACGGAAAGCCGCCCGGGGCGGGCGCTGCGCAAGCTCGGCTGGGCGGCGCAACTGCACGAGATCGGCACGCACATCTCGCACAGCGAGTACCACAAGCACGGTGCCTACATCCTGGACAACATCGACGCGCCTGGCTTCGCTGTGAACGAAATGCACTGGCTCGGCCAGCTGGTGCTGGGCCAGCGCGGCAAGCTGCGCAAGCTCGAGGCGTTGCTGGACGACGGTACCTTCGTCTCGCAACTGCTGGCGCTGCGGCTGGCGGTGATCCTCTGCCATGCCAGGCGCGACCCCGACCTGCAGGGGCTTCGCATTGCGATGGCCGGCGGGCAGCTGTTCAGCGTCGCCTGCCGCGCAGGCTGGTCGGAGCTCTACCCGCAGTCGGCCCACCTGCTGCGCGAAGAAGTGCTGGCCTGGCAGAAGACTGCCGCCTGGCGGGTCGAACTGAACGGTTGCTGAAGAAAAGGCGCCCGGGCCTCAAAGAAGCTCGGGCGACTGCACGGTGACGACCACCGTCTGCACGTCGCCGTCGCGTTCGCGCGTGCGAATCCACCAGACCGCCCCCTTGCGCACCGGGCAGCCGTCCTGCCGCAGCCCGAGCAGGAGCGAAATGGCGCTGCCCAGCGAAGGCTGATGCCCGATCAGCAGCACCACCGACCTTCCGTTCGGCCATCCGGCTGCGCCGAGCAGTGCCTCCGCTGTGGTGTCGGGCGCGAGTTCGCCTCGCAGCTTGTATTTGCGCCCCAGCGCCAGCGCGGTCTGTTCGCAGCGGCGCGCCGGGCTGCAGATGATGCGCGTGCCTTCCGGCAGCTGGCGGTCGAGCCATGCACCCATGCGCTTGGCCTGCTTCTCCCCGCGCTGGGTCAATGACCGCTGCAGGTCGTCGGCACCCTCGACCCAGTCCTCGGCCTCGGCATGGCGCCAGAAAATGAGGTCCATGGCGTGTGTCATTCCCGTGCTGCCGCCCGGCGGATTCCGCGCGATGCGTAGCGGTCCATCAGGGCGGTCTGCGCACCGTGCGCCTCGACGGCGCGCGAGGCGCCCTCCTCGCCCGCGTGGGTGTCGCCCTCGACGCGGCGATAGATACCGTCGGCGCCAAGGTCCCAGGCATCGCGTCCGTCGTGCAGATAGGCGACCAGGCACTCGTCGATCAGCCGCTGGCGCAGCACCGGGTCGGTGACCGGCCAGGCGAGTTCGATGCGGCGCAGCATGTTGCGGTTCATCCAGTCGGCGCTCGACAGGTACAGCGACTCGTCCTCGCCCTGGCGGAAGTAGAAAACGCGCGAATGCTCAAGAAAGCGGCCGATCACCGAGCGCACGCGAATGTTGTCGGTGATGCCCGGAACCTGGGCCGGCAGCGTGCAGGCGCCGCGCACGATCAGGTCGACCTTCACGCCCTTGCGGCCGGCCCTGATCAGCGCGGCGATCAGGGCCTCGTCGGTCAGCGCATTCATCTTGGCGACGACGCGCGTGGGCTCGCCCGCCTGCGCCGCCGCGCCGAGCGCATCGATCCGTGTGATCAGGTTGCGGTGCAGGTCGAAGGGCGCGAGCCACATCCGGTTGAGCTTCGGCAGCCGGCTCTGGCTGGCCATGTGCACGAACACGGCCTCCATGTCGGACGTCAGCAGCGGGTCGGCGGTCAGATGGCTGATGTCGGTGTAGAGCGTCGCCGTGCGCGGGTTGTAGTTGCCGGTCGACAGGTGGCCGTAGCGGCGCATCTGCCTGCCCTCGCGGCGGGTCACCAGCAGCATCTTGGCGTGGGTCTTCAGGCCGACCACGCCATAGACGACCTGCGCGCCGATCGACTCGAGCATTTCGGCCCAGTTGATGTTGGCTTCCTCGTCGAAGCGGGCCTTGAGTTCCACCACGACCGTAACTTCCTTCCCGCGCCGCACCGCCTCGCGCAGCAGGTCCATCAGCTCGGAGTCGGTGCCGGTGCGGTAGATGGTCTGCTTGATCGCGAGCACCTGCGGGTCTTGCACCGCTTCGCGCAGGAACGCGAGCACACCGTCGAAGCTCTCGAACGGCTGATGGATCAGCACGTCGCTGCGCTGCAGCCGATCGAAGAAGGACTGGCCTGGCGACAGCGTGACCGGATAGGAAGCGCGGTAAGGCGGAAAGCGCAATTGCGGCTCGTCCAGCAGATCGATGAGCTGCGTCAGCCGCGCCAGGTTGACCGGGCCGTGCACGCGGTAGAGCGCCTGCGCCGGCAGCGCGAATTGCGCGAGCAGGAAGCTCGCCAGCGACTCGGCGCAGCTCGCCGACACCTCCAGACGCACCGCCTGGCCGTAGTGGCGGTGCTGCAGCCCCTGGCG
>JANOCL010000248.1:0-23131 GCA_031412135.1 Variovorax sp.
TCGAAGGTCGCGGCCGTGCTGGTGGTCAGCGCTTTCGGCGCACCGCCCGATCTGCCTTCGTGGGCCGCTTTCGAGGCGAAGCACGGCATTCCGGTGGTGTTCGATGCAGCGGCCGCCGTGACGTCGTTGTCGGGCGTCGGCACACAGCCGGTGTGCGTCAGCCTTCATGCGACCAAGGTGCTTGGTATCGGCGAAGGCGGTGCCATCTTTTCGTCCGACCCCCGCTTCGTCGAGAAAGCGACCGCAATGACCGGTTTCGGCTTCATGGGCCCGGAACGGGTTTCGTCGATGCGCGCAGGCAACTACCGCATCTCCGAATACACCGCGGCGGTCGGACTCGCCGTGATGGACGGACTTCCGCAGCACGTTCAGGTACTCCGGGAGCTCACCGCAGAGTACGAGCGCCGGCTGCAAGGCAGATCGGTGCATCTTCAGAAAGGCGCGGGGCGCGAGTGGGTCACGATGACGCTGAACGTGATCGTTCCACCAGACGACGTCGATGCGACGACCCGGCGGCTTGACGCAGCAGGCGTGGAATGGCGTCGTTGGTGGGGACTGGGCTGCCATCGTCATCCTGCATTTGCGGATGTGCCTCGTGTCGACCTCGCCGCCACCGATGCGCTGGCGCCGTGCGTGATCGGCCTTCCGTTTCACAACGGCCTCACGCAGGCGGATCTGGATCGAATTGCAAAGTGCATGCCATGAGCAGCGGCCCCCTGCTTTCGTACATCGTTCTTTCGTACAACTATGAGCGCTACATAGGGAAGACGCTGCAGAGCATCCTTGCACAGACGGTGCAGGACTTCGAGATCGTCGTGGTGGACGACAAGTCCACGGATCGTTCCGTGGAGATCGTCTCTGCAATGGCAGATCCACGCATACGCCTGTTCACCAACGAGACAAACCTCGGCGGGGCGGCCAGCTACAACCGAGCGATTCTGCAAGCGCGCGGCGACTGGCTGGTGAACCTGGATGCGGACGACTGGATCGATCCACGCAAGGCCGAGATGCAGCTGCAACTCGCAAACGACGACCCGCGGCTGGACATCATCGGGACCTACATCTCCGTCTACGACGAGCAAGATGCCCCGCACCCGTCTGCCAGTTCTATAGAGGCCCTTGTCAATCAGCCCCACGACTTGAATCTCGTCGACACCTGGATCGGAGCGAACCATTTGTGTCGGTCATCGACGATGGTGAAGGCATCGGCGCACCGCCGCATCGGGCTGGACGATGCCGCGATGGTCCGCGCGCCCGACTACGAACTCTGGACGAGGGCGCTGAAGGCGGGCTGCCGCTTCGCAGTGATACCCGAGAAGCTGACGTCGATCCGCCTTCACTCCGGCGGGGTGACGCATGCCGATCCGTCGGGCACGCTGCGCGAGATGAGCTTCGCAATGCTGCGCAATCTGATGCCCCTTGCCGAAGCACGCTCTCTCTACCCGTCCATGACCCGGATCATCGCCTGGGTTGGCCGGCACCCGGCGCTCAGTCGACTCGCCCCGGTGGAGAGTCATCGTCTGCTCGGCATGCTGATGCAAAGCACGACGGTCGAGGATTTCCCCCGCTTCATCGCACTCCTCGCCGACGCCGCCGAATATCCGGAACTTGGTGCGATCGGACGGCGCAGCCTGAGCTTCGTAAGCCCTGATGCCGACGCCCACCAGGAGGCAAGAAAACTCCACCAGGACATTCGCGCCCACACCGACGCGCGAGAATACTGGCGCGGACAAAGCGAGTCTTGGGAGCAGCACTTCCGTGCGCTCCAAGCCTATGTTCCGCCGCCGCCGCAGCAGCAGCAGGTCAACTTCCGCGACCTTCCCCGTGCGATTTGGTCACGCCTTACCAAGGGAGCGCAAGAATGAAAGCGCCCAAACTTCTGGTCCTGCTCCAGTTTCTCGTGAAGGGCGCGCTTTCCATCGACATCGTCCGCGCGCTGAAAGGCCAAGGCTGGGAGATCGCCATCGCGACTTGCGAGGACGCATCGGCCACATACCTGCCCGATGCGATGGACGACTTTCGAGCCACCGGCGATCTGATCGACTTGTCAGCCCTGGATGACCTTGAACGGCTCAAGCTGATCGACGACCGCATCGCGCGGGACCGGATCGAGTTGATCGTTCAGATCGGCGCAACCGACCTCTACCATCATCTGCCCTACTGGAAGGAGCGGCATCCGACACTTCGGATCGCCGATGTTCTCTACAACGAATTCGGTCATACGCTCAACCACTTCCTGTATGAGGGTTGCATCGACGCCGCCGTTGTCGAAAGCGAATTCATGCGCGAGTTCGTCCAGCGCTCATCGGGCAAGGCCACTTCATGGATCGAAGTGGTCCACAGCGGCGTCGACCTCGATGAGTTCACGCCGGCAGATGACCCTGCAACACCACCGCAATCGCTGAGGCTGGGCTATGTCGGCCGCATGTCGCCGGAGAAGAATCCCCTCGGCTTCATCGAGCTTGCCGAAAAGCTCGTGCCACTGAACCCGCGCTTGGAGTTCGAGATGTTCGGTGCTGGCAGTGACGCTTCGGCAGTGAAGGAACGCGTGCGCCAGAGCAGCGCGGGTTCGAGACTCAGATACCACGGGTTCATCGAACACTCGCGCGACGCGCTGCGTCAATTGGACGTGCTGGTCGTCCCATCCAAATTCGATGGCAGGCCCGTCATCATCATGGAAGCGAACGCATGCGGAATTCCGGTTATCGCGGCGCCGGTCGGCGGCATACCTGAACTCGTCACGGATGGCCGGAACGGATTTCTTGTCCTTCCCACCGGCATCGATCGCATTCACGCCGTGCTCGAAGAATGGCTGCAAGACCCCGAATCTCTGGCGCAGCACAAGCGGTCCGCGCGCAACCACGCATCGCAGCACTTCGACCGGCGCCAGATGATGGATGCGTACGCGACGGCCTTCCTGAAGATCGCGGCGCAAGAATGAGCCTGGAGCGCAGACATCCGCCGGCCCTGCGCTTCTGTGATCTCTTGATCATCGACGAGATCCTGCCACTCGATTTTTCCCCCTTTCGAACGCTCGAATACACGCACTACCTGACCTACTTCGGATCGTCTCTTCTGCTTTCGACCGAAGGCTGGCATGGATGGGCCGCAAACGAAAGCTTCGACCAGCTGCTCGCGCGAAGCGAATTGCCGAATGCCGTCAAGTCGAGATTGGTGCACTACTCCACCTTCGACCACATCGTTCCCCGCCTCGCGTACATCACGTTCCTGAACAACGCGTGGCAGATCTTCGAACAGCTGCAGGAACGAAAGATACCGTTCATCCTCCAGCTTTATCCTGGTGGTGGATTCGAGCAGAACAGCCCGGACAGCGACATGAAGCTTCGCGCGCTGTGCGCATCGCCGCTGTGCCGCAAGATCGTGGTCACCCAGAACCTGTCTCGCGCCTATCTGCTCGAGAAAATCGGGTGCCAGGCGTCGAAGATCGAATTCATCTATGGCGGTGTCTACGACACGCGAAACGACTTCGATTTCACGCGCGACAAGCAACGCTATGGAGAGCACAAACAATCGATCGACATCTGCTTCGTCGCACACCGTTATGGCGACGACACAAGGAAGAAGGGCTACGACCAGTTCGTGGCAATCGCCGCGGCTCTCGCGCCACGTTATGCGCACCTGAACTTTCATGTGGTCGGCGACTACACACCCGATCAGTTGCCGCTAGGCCAGGCAGTTGGCCGGATCACCTTCCACGGAAAAAGGCCAAACGGTTTTTTTCGCGAGTTCTATCCGTCCATGGATCTCATCGTCTCCGTCAATCGTTCGGCAGACGGCAATACAGGCGCATTCGACGGATTTCCCACTGGCGCGTGCATGGAAGCGGGCTTTCGCGGGGTTCTCAATTGCGTGAGCGACCCTCTGCGGATGAACGTTGCATTCGAGGACGACGTGAATATCGTGCTGCTGGATTTCAACGTCGATCGAAGTGTCGCGCGCATTGCAGCGCTGATCGACAATCCCGCCCGGATGTACCGTCTCGCCCATGCCAACTGGACCAAGTTCGTCGAGGTCTTCGACACGGACCGTCAGTTGTGGGCTCGTTGCAAGATCATCACAAGCGAACTCTTGAAGGCAGAGACGCTCGTCCTGCGGCCGTCGCCCTCGATCAGCGTGATGGACAGCACCCTTGTCGCGCTTCGCAACACCAATCACCGCCTGAAGGATGAACTGGCCTCGATCCGCCGCGAGAGGGATGCGCTGTCCAGTGAAGTACGTGCCTCGACAGAAAGCGTGCTGGACCTCCAACGACGGCACGACAACCTTCTGCATGAATACCGGAAGCTGGAAGCAGGCTTTGCGGAACTCGATGCAGACAGGACGCACGGCTTGGCCGTAGCGCGAGAGAACTTCAACGAACTCGCCAGCGTTCATGCCGCATTCACCGGCGACTCCGCCTGGACACCGGGCGAGCAAATGGGGGGGCTTGAGCGGCGCTTCCTGCGGATGTTCCGATCCAGACTCTGGAAAGCGATGCGCCGCCGCCTTTCGTTCCTCGTCCGCAAATTGCGCAACCCGTAGGCACGCCATTCTCCGGCGCGCAAGAAAAGATGCTGATACCTGCACACCAGATTGCGACGCGGACGTATGCGGTCGTCTTGACGTCCGACAGCGCTCCCTCGGGGACCTGGAACTCGCTGCTCGCGGACGAACTGGCGGCGGCTTTTGAGGCCATCGGCCTTGCGGTTCGGACGCTCGACTATCGCAAGAACGTTCAGCAGGTTTCCGCTGCGCTGGCAGATCCGGATTGCTGCTTCTTCGTCTGCTTCAGTGGCTTCGGGTCGGAGCTGCTGCTCACCTCCGGTACTGCAGGGCATCTCATTGCCGCCTTCGAGCACTTCAGGAAGCCGCTCTTCGATCTGATGGACGAGAGCCCTGCGCACGAAGCAATGAGCCATCAGATCGAGTCCACAGGCCGGATGCGGCACCTGCTGCTCACCGATCCCTGCAACGCCTACGCGGCACGCCTGCTTGGGGTCGAAAGCGTACGTACCGTGCGCGGGATCGTCTTCCCCAAGACCGTCGGCGCATCCACCAAGCCGTGGTCGCAGCGATCGGTCGGCATACTGCTTCCGATCGACACGGGCGACGCCGAGCAGGTTCGCAGAAGGCACGAGACTGCCGACACCTACAAAGGCCGGGCCTTTCGCGAGATCTTCGAAAGCGTTGCGGAGTACGCGCTGTCCGATCTTCGCGTCGACCCCATGGTCCAGACGCTGATTGCGTGCCAGGACATCGGCATTCCGGTGGACTTCAGGAATCCCGACTTGCGCTTCCTGCTCTCGTCCGTGATCGACTATGTCGGCGCGGCACGCAATCGATGCTTGATCGAGGCGATAGAGCACCTCCCCGTCACCGTGGTCGGCAACGCCGCACTCCAGGCCGACCAGATGCCGACGACCTTGAGGTTCATCGATGCGCCCACGCCTCGGGAGTTGCTTGCGGCCGTAACCGACGCAAAGGTGGTGGTTTGCCCCTTTGCAAGCTACTCGGGAGCTCGCCAGCGAGCGATGGCCGCATTCACCGCAGGCGCGGCCGTGATGGCGGGCCCGGACGAGATTCTGGAAGCCGCCTTCGTGCATGGAAAACACATGCTGACTTATCGCAGCTTCGACGAACTGGCGCGCTTGCTCGAACAAGCCCTTCATCGCGATCAAGAGGTCCAGGGACTCGCGATCGACGGACAGGCAAGAGCGCTCGATCAGTTCTCGCCCCACAATCTTGCGAACACCATGCTTTCGATTGCTCGCGTGCAGTTTCAGCCGGCACTCTAGCCGCGCAGCTGAAGCGCGGATGGCAAAGGCCCGCCGCGCTCAGCGATCCCGAACAAGACGCCGCAAACGCTCCTCGTAGGTGTCAAGCATGGCCCGTATATCCAGCCGCCGCTGCGCATGCCCGCGCGCCGCCTGCTTGAAACCCTCGAGCCGCTCACGGTCCGACGCGAGCTCGGCGATGCGTGCAGCAAAGCAGTCGTAGTCGCCCGCCGCGCACAGGTAGCCTTGACGCGAGTCCTCGAACATCTCGGGCAGCGCCCCGATGCGTGATGCGAGTACCGCAACCCCGCTGGCCAATGCCTCCATGACGACATTGGGCCGTCCATCCAGGCGCGACGGAAGCACCAGCATGTCGCAGGCGCGCAGATAAGGCTTGAGGTCCGGCACCGCACCCTTCAGCAGAAAGCGCCCGGACGGGAACCTGGCTGCGGCTATGGCTTGCTTCAGTTCCGATTCCAGCGGTCCTGCGCCCGTCATCACGAAGGTTGCGTTGACCTCGCGCGGCACACGCTTCGCAATTTCAACGAATCCCAAGGGATCCTTCTCATCGGACCAGCGGCCGAAGAAGCCGATGACCACGGTGTCCGACGGCAGCCCGCATTCCGCGCGGACATCCTCGCCGGGCGATGCGGGTGCGTTCTCGACCAGGTCGACGCCGCTTTCGACCATGCAGACCCGGTCGGGGGTCTCGCCTGCTTCGAGCAACCAGCTTCGCACCTCGGTGTTTTCCACGAAGGTCAGGTCGATGCAGTCGGCGTACCGCCTGTTGTTGCGCGTATGGCCCTGGGTATTGAACAGCAGGTCGGCAACGCGCAGCGCCGGATTCCGAAGCCGCAGCGCAGGAAGACAGTCGTAGACAAGCGCACTCCCCGCGACCCACACCAGGTCAATCGATCGCAGCGCGAACAGGTGATCGACAAAATCCTTCCAGTACTCGACGTCCAGGAATCGCGGCAGGTGAAAAATCTCGACTGTCGCGCTCTCGAACCAGGACGTCGTGTCCCCGTGAGATGCATCGATCGGAACCGTGGTCACGACGATCACCCGCCAGCCGCATTTCACGAGGTTTGCGACGACCGCGCTCAACAGCCGTTCGGCACCGCCGAGCACCAGGTAGGGCATTGCCAGCAGGAGTGTGGGCCCGCCAGGATGCGCGAGGCTTCGGCCGCGGACCGAAGCGCGATAGCTCTGCGGCGCGCGCGGCGCGGGGCCTGCCGTACGCCGAGCCCGCGCGATCGCCTCCGCAGTAAGCACGTCGCCATTGAAGCGCCTGATCTCCGCGCTTTGCGCGTGGTGTTCCAGGACCGACGAACTGTTGCTCAGGGTTCCTTCATGGCTGCGATAGTGAAACAGCGGCTCCCGCAGATTGATGAAGCGCGCGCCCAGGGCGGCCAGGCGCACCCAGTAAAGCCAATCTTCGTGCAGGTGTCCGGTGGCGGGGTCCGAATCCCTGTAGCCACCGGCCTCTTTCCAGAGCGACTTTCGAAAGAGCGCACACGTCAAGACCTGGTTGCCTTCGAGCAGCATGTCCAGTGTCGGCTGTTCGTGCGGCGCCCAAACGTCGGCCTTGTTGCCGAAGAACTGGAGCGCCGGAGACACGACGTCGAAGCCGGCGTCGAGCAGGAACACCGCCTTCTCGACGTAGGTCGGCGCAATGCGGTCGTCGGCATCGAGGCAGCAGATGTATTTGCCACGGGCGTGGCTGATGCCGAAGTTTCTGTTGGCGCCCGCGCGATGCGGCTTCTCTTGCCAGAGGACGCGCAGGCGCGGAGAAGCCGCGTTGCGGGTGGCTTCGGCAAACTGAAGCCGGGATTCGGCCGAGCTCGACCCCCCCTCGACCACGATGATTTCCAGATCCGCGAACGTTTGCTGCTCTACCGACCGGATCGCGTCGGCGACAAGGTGACCGTAGTTGAAGCTCGGGATCACTACGCTAACCAGCGGCCGGTCCGAAGGCCAAGGCTGGCCCGAGAGTACGTCCATTGCTCCAGGCAGGACGCACTGAGGCGGGAGCAGTTCGACGCGGTGATCCAGTGTTCCGGACATTGACTGGGCAAGCGCTTTACGAGCAGCACGTCTGCGCCAAATATCACTCAAATTCGCCCTCAACGTACCGCGTAGAGTCCACAGTAAAAGCTTGGCCGCCTGCCTAGAGCGCTTCGCTAATCGTGGGAATCGTTGAGTAATTTCGCGCAAGATCTCGGCTCGCCGAATTTCACTTTGCTTGCGAGCCGCCAACTGTGAAGTGGCAGTTGCAAGCTGCGCCCGGATCTCATCGAACTCGCCGGCAACGACCGCGGCTCTTTTCGTTTCGAATGCGACCGCTTCCAGGGCCTGCTCGGCCGCAACGCGCGCATCGGCCGCGGCGCTCTCCGAAACCACGAGTTGCCGATCCTGTGACTGAAGCCGTTTCAGATCGAACGACCACAGTTGGCCGATACGGGCCAGGAGCGGCTGGGTTATCTCATGCGCAGGCAAGTCGGCAATGGCGAGCACGGCGGCTTCGCTCGCCTGGGCCCCATGCATGAGACGAAGATGCGTCGCGGCCTCGCGCTCGGCGGCGGAAAGCCGGTCGAGATCGAGGTGCATGACGCGCTCGAACACCTCGCGCATGCGGGCGGACTGCGCGCCATCCTTTGAAACCAGCCCGATATACGTGGACGCGTAGCCGCGAATCGCGAGCTCGGCGCCCACCAGTTCGCACCCGAGCACCGTCTCCACGATATGCCGAAGCGCGTTTTCAGACGGATAGTAGATGTGCTCGAACGATCCCTGCATCCACGCGTCGTTGCTGCCGGTCGCCGACATGACGGGCACTTCGAACAGTAGGATTCCGTCGGGCTTGAGCGCCTCGACCGC
This sequence comes from Variovorax sp., assembly GCA_031412135.1. Taxonomy (GTDB): domain Bacteria; phylum Pseudomonadota; class Gammaproteobacteria; order Burkholderiales; family Burkholderiaceae_C; genus Variovorax. The sequence continues at coordinate 8,655 of JANOCL010000248.1, forward strand.
GATGCTGAAGCCCTGGCGAAAGTCGAGCAGATGCTCGAAGACCGCGATCGCGGTCACGATGTCGAAGGTCGAACGGTGGTTCTCCAAGAAGGATGGGTCGAGCAGATCGTTTCCGAGCACGCGCACGCCGCTCGATGCGGCTTGCTGCGCAGCACGGGGATTGACCTCGATGCCGAACTTCTCGAACCTCGCACCGAATTTCTGCAGCAGATAGCCGTCGGCGCAGCCGACATCGAGAATTCGACCTTCACTGCGCAAGAGCTTGACCAGCGCAGCCGCCCAGCCGAGCCCATGCTCGGCCATGAACCCATAGTCGTCGTACCCCGTGGCGCCGCCCGCCGCGTAGTAGCCGTCGCCGTAGTAATGCGCCGTGCTTTTCGGCTTCTGCGCGACCACGCCGAGGCCGCACTGGATGCATTGCTCGATCGCCACGACGTCGCCTCGAACGGCGAAGTTCCGAAAGCTGGTACCAAGGCACGCGTTGCAGATCATCGGCATTCTTTATCGTCTTGTCTGGCCAGGAACGCTTGCACCTCGCGGCGGGTCTTCTATTGGCGGGCGTCCGTGGCGCCGGACTCGTACTCGCCGCGCGCGCTGCGCAATATTCTCGTCAACAGATCGTCGATGTCCGGAGCCCGCACGGCGATGCCGAGGCTGCGCAACAGCGCCGGGTCGCCGACGAAAGCACGTACGTTGCTGTTTCCTGCGCGTGCGGCATCGTGCTGCAGGGTCACTGCCACGCCCGACAGCTCGATCAGGCGCCGCGTGACGTCCAGCAGGCGCAGGCCCTGCCCGCTGCACACGTTGACGATTTCCGGCACGTCACGATCTGTCAAGGCGAGTTCGACGAATGCCGCGGCAGCGGCATCGACGTCCATGAAGTCACGGACCACGTCGAGGTCGCCGGTGGTCAGAGTGCCGCCCTGCTCGCCCATGCGCGCGACCTGATCGGCAAAGCTGCCCAAGGCCAGCGACTTCGGCATGCCCGCACCGATCGGGTTGAAAAGCCGCGCGACGGTCACATCGAGGCCGCGGGCCCTGGCCGCAAGGGCATGGTTCGTCTGGGCGAGCTTGCTGATTCCGTAGGCGGTGTTCGGACGGCATGCGCAGCTTTCGGGTACCGGCAACTGCGCTTCTGCCACCGGGCCGTATTCGGCTGCGCTGCCCGCCAGCACGACGCGAGGCTTTCTCGGCATGGCAAGCGATGCGTCCAGCAGGTTGGCGGCGAACACGACGTTCGCCGCATAGAGATCCGCATGACTCGGGGCCGAGGACACGCCTGCGAGATGAATGACGACTTCCGGATCGACCGACAGCAACAGCTCGCGAACTGCAGATGCATCGGCCGGAGACAGGACGCGCGAGTCGAGTTCGCGGTCAGGCAGCGAACGCCTGCTGACAACAGTGGGACTGAGTCCGCGGCTTCGCAGCTGGGTCAGGACGGATCGCCCGAGGAAGCCGCTGGCGCCCGTGACAAGTACGCGCATCACGCGGGCAGGAACAGCTCGCGGTTCTCGTCGAACATCTTCTGCGCCGTGGCGTAGTCGTCCGGTCGGCCGATGTCCAGCCAGAAGCTCTCGGGCTGGTGGTGGCATTGAACCTTCTTTCCCGCGTTGAGCAGGTTCATCAACAGGTCCGGCATGTCGAGGTGCACGCCCGGCTCAAGGTGCGGGGCGACCGCATCGCGGTTCAGAACATACAGGCCCATGCTGACGAGGTGCTTGTTGACCGGCTTTTCCAGGTAGCCCTTGAGACTCATGTCCTCGCCCACCTGGATCAGGCCGAAGTCGATCTTGACCTCGCGCTCGTAGACGCAGAGCGTGGCGTCCGCTGCCTGTTCCTGATGGGCCCGCAGAAGCCTCGCGAAATCGAAGGTGGTGAGAAGGTCGCCATTGGTGACGACGAAGTTGTCGCCGACCTGATCGAGCAAACTGCCGAGCGGCCCCGCGGTTCCGAGCGGGCTGTCCTCAAGGCTGTAGTGGATGTTCAGCCCGAAGCGGGAGCCATCGCCGCAGAACGCCCGGATCAGATGGTGCAGATGGTTGACCGCCAGATAGACCTCGTCGATCCCCGCGCGGCGAAGCTGATGCAAGAGCAACTCCAGGACCGGCATGTCGCCCAAGGGCATCAATGGTTTGGGAAAAGACGCAGTGAACGGTTGCAGCCGCGTTCCCTTGCCTCCGGCCATGATGACTGCTTTCATGAGTGCTCCTGGAAATGACTTCAGACCGTGTAGACCGTCGGACGGTAGAGATGGATGTTGCGGCGAATGAACTCGATGCTCTGCGCCAGTCCGTCGTCGAGGTCGACCTTGGGGGCCCATCCCATCGTCTTCGCAGCAAGGGCGTTGTCGGAGACGAGCTTCAGCACCTCGCTCTTCTCGGGACGCAGCCGGGCCGCGTCGGTCACTATCTTCTTGTCGACGCCCATCAACTTGAGAATGCGCTCGGCGAAGTGTCCGATCGTGAAAGTCGAACCGGTGCCGAGGTTGATCGTCTCGCCCTCGATCCCGGGAGTTACCGACGCCGCGACAAAGCCGGCGACGGTGTCGGTGACGAAGGTCATGTCACGCTCCGGCGTGAGCGATCCGAGCCGGATCTCGTCTTGCGTCAGGGCTTGCGAAATGATGGTCGGGATGAAAGCCCGAGCCGATTGCCGCGGCCCGAAGGTATTGAAAGGCCGCAGGGTCACGACACCGGTGTCGAAGGATCGAAAGTAGCTTTCGGCGATCTTGTCGGCGCCGATCTTCGATGCAGAGTAAGGCGATTGCCCCTGCAGCGGATGACTCTCGTCGATCGGCACGCGGATCGCCGTGCCATACACCTCCGAGGTGCTGGTGTGCACGACGCGCCGCACCGAGAGCCGGCGCGCTGCCTCCACAACGTTCAACGTGCCTTCGACATTCGTTCGCACATAGCTTCTCGGCGCCACGTAGGAGTAAGGGATCGCAATGAGCGCCGCAAGATGGCAGACCACGTCCATCCCCTGCATTGCATGCATGACGAAGTCTCCATCGTCGATATTCCCGGCCACGACGCGGAAGTTGCCCTTCACCTTTTCGTCCACGAACTCGAGGTTGCCCCAGCTGGAAGAAGAGCCATAGCGCACCATGGCGGTGACCTCGGCACCGGCATTCACCAGCGCTTCGACGAGGTGGCTGCCGATGAAACCACCGGCACCGGTGACGAGGTATTTCTGACCGGCAAGGTTGCTGCTGGATATGGAAGTCATGGAGGGTTCTACAGAACGAAAAGAAGCCGAATTTGGTTCAGGAAGGGATGCCATCGCTCAACAAGCGGCTGAGGTACTTGCCGTAGGCATTCTTTTGCAGCGGTTGCGCCAGGCGGACCAGCTGCTCCCGGTCAATGAACCCTTGCCGCCATGCAATTTCCTCTGGGCATGCGATCTTGAGCCCCTGCCGGTGCTCCAGCGTCGCGATGAACTGCCCCGCCTCGAGCAGGCTCTCATGGGTGCCGGTGTCGAGCCATGCGTAGCCGCGCTGCATGATCTGCACGTTCAGCTGCCCGTTGTCGAGGTAAGCCTGGTTCACCGCCGTGATCTCGAGTTCGCCGCGCGCGCTCGGCTTCACCGCCTTGGCAATCTCGACGACCTGGTTGTCATAGAAGTACAAGCCGGTTACCGCATAGCTGCTCTTCGGCTTGGCTGGCTTTTCCTCGATGCTGCTGGCCTTGCCTTCCGCATCGAAGGCCACGACGCCGTAACGCTCCGGGTCCTGCACGTGGTAGGCGAAAACCGTGGCCCCGGCATTCTTCGCATCGGCGTCGGCCAGCAGATTGACGAGGTCATGCCCGTAGAAGATGTTGTCCCCCAGCACCAGCGCACTGGGCGCATTGCCCAGGAACTTCTCGCCGATGATGAAGGCCTGCGCCAGTCCGTCGGGACTCGGCTGCACCGCGTATTCGAGATTGATGCCCCACTGGCTGCCATCGCCCAGCAGTTGCTGGAAGCGGGGCGTGTCCTGCGGCGTGCTGATGATGAGGATGTTGCGGATGCCACCGAGCATCAGCGTGCTCAGCGGGTAATAGATCATCGGCTTGTCGTACACCGGCAGCAGCTGCTTGCTCATTGCCAGCGTGGCAGGGTGCAGCCGGGTGCCGGAGCCGCCGGCGAGGATGATGCCTTTGCGTTGGGTCATTTTGTCGAGATCTCGGTTCAGAGCGTTTCGCTCAACATGCGCGCAACGCCCGTCTGCCAGTGGGGCAGGCTCAGGTCGAACGCAGTCTGGAGCTTGATCGTTGCAAGGCGCGAATTGCGTGGCCGGGCCGCGGGCGTCGGAAATGCACTGGTCGGCACCGGGTCGACGGTGGCCGGCGTCGCCTTCAGGTCCACTCCCGCCGCCTGCGCCTGTTCGATCACGAAGCGGGCATACCCGTGCCAGGTCGTCTCGCCGGCGGCTGCCAGGTGATAGATGCCGGCCTTGGCCGGCTCGTGCAAGGTGCCGCGAATCGCATGCGCGGTCACGTCGGCCAGCAGCTCGGCGCCGGTCGGTGCGCCGAACTGGTCGTCGATCACGGTGAGCCGTTCGCGCTCCTTCGCAAGCCGCAGCATGGTCTTGGCAAAGTTGCCGCCCTTCGCCGCATAGACCCAGCTGGTACGAAAGATCAGGTGCCGGGCGCAATGCTGCGCAACCAGCTGCTCGCCTTCGAGCTTGGTGCGGCCATAGACGCTCAAGGGGCGCGTGGCATCGTCTTCGTTCCACGGCTCGCTGCCGCTGCCGTCGAACACATAGTCCGTCGAATAGTGCACGAGCAGCGCGCCGATCTGCCGTGCGGCCTTCGCCAACGCGCCGGGTGCGAGGGCGTTCAGCGTGCGGGCAAGCTCGGGCTCGCTCTCGGCCCTGTCGACGGCCGTGTGAGCCGCGGCATTGACGATCACATCGGGTCGCAGCGTCAGCACCGTCTCGGCCACCTGATCGGGCCGGGACAGGTCCGCTTCGGCACGGCCCAGCGCCACCAGTTCGCCGAGCGGCGCCAGGCTGCGCTGCAACTCCCAGCCGACCTGCCCGCCTTTGCCGAGCAGCAGCAGCTTCACGCGCTTGCCCCCACGGGCCTGGCGTCGTACTGCTTCTGCACCCATTCGCGGTACGCGCCGCTTTGCACGTTTCGCACCCACTCGGCGTTGGCCAGGTACCACTCGACGGTCTTGCGAATGCCGGTGTCGAAGGTTTCGGCGGGCTTCCAGCCCAGCTCGCGCTCGAGCTTGCGCGCATCGATGGCATACCGGCGGTCGTGGCCCGGGCGATCGGTGACGTAGGTGATCTGTTCCCGATAACCCTTGCCATCGGCGCGCGGGCGCAGCTCGTCGAGCAGCGCGCACACAATGTTGACGATCTCGATGTTGGGCTTCTCGTTCCAGCCACCGATGTTGTAGGTCTCGCCCAGCCTGCCGGCTTCGAGTACACGGCGGATCGCGCTGCAATGGTCCTTGACGTAGAGCCAGTCGCGCACCTGCATGCCGTCGCCGTACACCGGCAGCGCTTTGCCGGCGAGCGCGTTCACGATCATCAGCGGGATCAGCTTCTCCGGGAAATGAAAAGGCCCGTAATTGTTGGAGCAGTTGGTAGTCACTACCGGCAGGCCGTAGGTGTGGTGCCAGGCGCGAACCAGATGGTCGCTGGCGGCCTTGCTGGCCGAGTACGGGCTGTTCGGCTCATACTTGTGTTCTTCGGTGAACGCCGGGTCGGTGGCCGAGAGCGATCCATACACTTCATCGGTGGACACATGCAGAAAGCGGAAGCCGGCCTTTGCGTCGGGCGGCAGCTTGTTCCAGTAGCCCCGCACCGATTCGAGCAGCCTGAACGTGCCCAGCACGTTGGTCTGCACGAAGTCTTCCGGGCCGTGAATGGAGCGGTCCACATGCGACTCGGCCGCAAAGTTGACCACTGCGCGCGGCTGGTGCTCGGCCAGCAGCTTGTCGACCAGGTCGCTGTCGCCGATGTCGCCTTGTACGAAGATATGCCTCGGGTCGGCCTTCAGGGTCGCCAGCGTTTCGGGGTTGCCGGCGTAGGTAAGCTTGTCGAGGTTGACGACGGGCTCGTCAGCTTGCGCGATCCAGTCGAGAACGAAGTTGGCGCCGATGAAGCCGGCGCCGCCGGTTACGAGGATCATGGAAGTACTGTTGTCGTAGAAGAAAGCCGCCCTCCGGCGGCCGAGGCGCGATTATCCCACTTGCTTGTTTTGAGCATTTCGTTTGCATCCACTGTCAGCAATATTCCCGTCTGTCACTTTCAGACACAACTGCCGGGGTATATTCCAGTTGTTATCTTTCGTACTCAGTCTTAAGGAGCCTCAATGGCAGCCCCAGTACATCCGGTAGTGCTTTGCGGCGGCAACGGCACGCGCCTCTGGCCACTTTCTCGCAAGGCGTTGCCGAAGCAGTTCGTGCCGCTGATCGACGGCAAGAGCCTGCTGCAGCTGACGCTGGAACGACTGCGCAACCTGGGCGGCACGCTCACCTGCGTCGGGGCCGAAGCCCACCGTTTCTTCTTGCAGGAAGCCATGGATGGCGCCAAGGTCCAAGGCGTCCAGATCCTGGAGCCTATGGGGCGCAACACCGCAGCGGCCATGGCGGCGGCGGCCCTGCTCGCCGATCCCGAAGACCTGCTGCTCTTCGCGCCCGCCGACCATCACATTCCGGACGCAGCACTCTTCGAGCAAACGGTGCGCGAAGGCGTTGCGGCTGCGGAGGCGGGGTTCATCGTGACTTTCGGCGTCGTGCCGACCGCACCGAGCACCGCCTATGGCTACATCGAACCTGGCGCCCCGGCGGCAGGCGATGGCGAACTGCCCGAGGGCGTGGCGACGGTCATCCGTTTTATCGAGAAGCCGGCGGCCGATGTCGCCGAGCGCCTGCTGCTTGAAGGCCGCACGCTGTGGAACGCGGGCATCTTCCTGGTGAAAAGCCGCACGCTGGTCGACGCACTCCAGGCGCACGCGCCGGACATTCTGGAGGCGGTGCGCGAAGCAACCTCGGACAGCGCCACCGACGGCAGCTTCGTGCGTCTTTCCAGCGCCGCTTTCGAGCGCTGCCGCAGCGAAAGCATCGACTACGCCGTGCTCGAAAAGCATGCAAAGGTCGCGGTCGTGCCCTTCAAGGGCGCCTGGAGCGATGTCGGCAGCTGGGGTGCCGTGGCAGCGCTGCATCCGGCGGACGGCGACGGCAACCGCCTCAGCGGAAAAGCCGTTTCGCTCAATTCCAGGAACACCTTCGTTCATGCGTCGCTGCGTCCGGTGGTCGTGCTGGGCACCGACAACCTGATCGTGGTCGACACGCAGGACGCGATCCTGATCGCCAGCGCCGACTGCGCCGAGCAGGTGAAGGATGTCGTCGGCATGATGACCGAGGACGGCCGCAGCGAAGCCACCGAGCACCGGCGCGTGGCCCGTCCCTGGGGCGCCTACGACAGCGTCGATTCGGGCGAGCGCTTCCAGGTCAAGCGGCTCACCGTCAAGCCGGGCGCCAAGCTCTCGCTGCAGATGCACTACCACCGCGCCGAGCACTGGGTCGTGGTGCGCGGTACGGCCCGTGTCACGCGCGACGACGAAACCATCCTCCTGCGCGAGAACGAGTCGGTCTACATCCCGCTGGGCGTCACCCACCGGCTCGAGAACCCGGGCAAGACCATGCTCGAGGTGATCGAGGTGCAGTCGGGCAGCTACCTCGGCGAGGACGACATCGTGCGCTTCGACGACACCTACGGCCGCGTCACCCCGATCAACGTTCAAAAGAAGCCGCGCTGAAGCGCCGCCATCCGAAGCTGTCCCAACTTCCATGTCCAAGAAAATCGCACTGATCACCGGCATCACCGGTCAAGACGGCTCGTACCTGGCCGAGCTGCTGCTCGAAAAAGGCTATGAGGTCCACGGCGTCAAGCGCCGGGCGTCGTCGTTCAATACCGAACGCATCGACCATCTCTACCAGGACCCGCACGAGTCAGGCCGCAAGCTGTATCTGCACTACGGCGACCTGGCCGACGGCAGCAATCTGACACGCATCGTGCAGCAGGTGCAGCCCGACGAGATCTACAACCTGGGCGCGCAAAGCCATGTGGCGGTGAGTTTCGACTCGCCGGAGTACACAGCCAACGTCGACGGGCTTGGCACACTGCGGCTGCTCGAAGCGATCCGCCTGCTCGGGCTGCAGGCGAAGACGCGCTTCTACCAGGCCAGCACCAGCGAGCTCTACGGCCTGGTGCAGGAATCCCCGCAAAGCGAGAAGACGCCCTTCTATCCGCGCAGCCCCTACGGCGTGGCGAAGCTCTACGCCTACTGGATCACCAAGAACTACCGCGAGGCCTACGGCATGTATGCCTGCAACGGCGTGCTGTTCAACCACGAGAGCCCGCGCCGCGGCGAGACCTTCGTGACACGCAAGATCACGCGCGGCATCTGCAACATTGCCCAGGGGCTCGAGAGCCGGCTCTACATGGGCAACCTCGACGCGCTGCGCGATTGGGGCCATGCCAAGGACTACGTGCGCATGCAGTGGATGATGCTGCAGCAGGACGAGGCCAAGGACTATGTGATCGCCACCGGCGTTCAGTACAGCGTGCGTGACTTCATCCGCAAGTCGGCGGCCGAACTGGGCATCGAGCTCGACTTTGTCGGCAGGGGAGTCGAAGAGCGCGGCGTTGTCGCCTCCGTCACCGGTGACAAGGCACCCGCCGTGAAGGTGGGCGACGAAGTGGTGTCGGTCGACGCGCGCTACTTCAGGCCGGCCGAGGTCGAGACGCTGCTCGGCGATGCAACGCTCGCCCGCACCGAACTCGGATGGATTCCGGAGATCACGCTCGACGAGCTGGTGCGTTCGATGATCGAAAGCGATCTCGAAGCCTCCCGCCAGCATGCCTTCCTGAAGACGAATGGTTATCCGGTCTCCGTGACCAAGGAAGACTGAGCGCGGGCAAGGCTTCGGCAAGCGAATAAAGTCTGGGTCTTTCCACTTCAAGGAAACCTCATGTCAAGCGACAACGACGAAGCCAAGGCCGACCGCATCAAGGATTCCGCCCAGCAGATCTGGCTTGCAGGTCTGGGCGCCTTCGCCAAGATGCAGCAGGAGGGCAGCAAGGCTTTCGAGGCGCTGGTGAAGGACGGCGCAGGCGTGCAGAAGAAGACGCAGCAGGCCGCCGAAGAAACGCTGGCCCAGGCGCAGGCCCGGATGAGCGGCTTCGCGAGCGAGTTCGGCCCCAAGGCGGCGGGCGGATGGGGCAAGCTCGAGAACATCTTCGAAGAACGCGTCGCGCGTGCCCTCGAAAAACTCGGCATGCCGTCGGCCGTGGAAGTGGCCGCGCTGCAGGCGCGTGTCGAAGCGCTTGAAGCCCAGTTGCGAAGCAAGGACACGAGCAGCGCGCAGCGCGCAGCGCCCCAGACAGCCGCGCGCAAGAGTGCCGCGCGCAAGCCGGCCGATGCCGGGCCCAAGCCCTCGCAGCGGCGCAAGCCGCAATAGCGCCGCGGGCAATTGCATGCCCGGCTGCCGCCGAGTTGCGCTAGAGTGGCCCCAGAGACAAAAACCGGGGCTACGACATGGCCAAGAAGGCGCCACGCCGCACTGCGCAACGCATCCTCGAAGCCGCACTTGACCTGTTCAACCGGTTTGGGGAACCGAACGTGTCGACCACGCTCGTTGCCGGCGAACTCGGCATCAGCCCCGGCAATCTCTACTACCACTACCCCGCCAAGGACGAGCTGATCAACCGGCTCTACCAGGGCTATGAAGCCGAACTCGACGAACTGCTGCATGCGAGCGAAGGCGTGCACGACGTCGAAGACGCCTGGTTCTTCATGCACAGCCTGTTCGAGCTGATCTGGCGCTACCGCTTTCTCTATCGCGACCTGAACGACCTTCTCAGCAAGAACCGGCATCTCGAGACGCAGTTCCAGCTCGTCCTCAAGAACAAGGCGAGCGCCATCTGCACCCTGCTGGCCGGCATGCGCCGCGCCGGGCACCTCGACATCGACGAGCGCGAGGTCGATCCGCTGGCGCAAAGCATGGTGGTGGTGCTGACCTATTGGCTCAGCTACGAGTACGTGCGCAACCCCCGCCAGGCGCTCGAGCCCGGCCATGCGCAAGGCGCACTGCTGCGCGGCGCGCACCACACGCTGCACCTTCTGGCGCCGTATCTCGCGAGCGAACAACGACGGCATCTGCTGAGATTGGGCACCGCTTACGCCGGCGAAGATCAAGTAGCGACGGCCTGACCATCACACCCTCTCACCGCATGCCGCACATGTCACAAATCGACTTCCAGCCCGTCTCGTCGTTGTCGGCCGGCACCGCGCCCGGGACACTGCCGTGGACGCGATCGCCCTATCGGGACGCGCCCGTTTTCGACACTTCGAATCTGCTCGCGCACTGGCCGCGGCTGCATGCGGGCCAGGGGCTCCAGCCGCCCGCGCCCGGGGTGCTTGCCGAGGGCTGGGCGCTCTATCACAGCGGAGACTTCGAGCGCGCCGCGGTGCTGGGCCTGCGGCACGGGCCCGACGGCATGGCGCTCGCCAACCAGGCGACCGCCATCTATGCCAACTACCTCGAACCGCGTGAAGCGGTGCGACTCGCATTGTTCAGGCAGGTGATCGAGCGCGCGACCATGCAAGCCGCCGCCGAGCCCGACAACTGCCAGGCGCACTACTGGCAGGCCTATGCGCTCGGGCGCTACAGCCAAGGCATCAGCGTGGCGCGCGCGCTGGCGCAGGGTCTGGGAGGCAAGGTCAAGAGCGCGCTCGAGCGCGTGATCGCGCTGCAGCCGAGTCATGCCGACGGCCACATTGCACTTGCCGCATTCCATGCCGAAGTGATCGACAAGGTCGGCCCGCTGGTGGGCCGCATGACCTACGGCGCGCGCGCCGACGACGCCATCGAACTGTTCGAGCGGGGCCTGCGACTCAACCCTCACTCGGCCAGCGCGCTGATGGAATACGCCCGCGGTCTCTTGATGCTGCAGGGCGACTCGCACCTGGGCGAGGCCACGCGGCTCTACGAGCGGGCGGCGGCCATGGTTCCGGCAGATGCGCGGGAGCGGCTCGACATCGAACTGGCGCGTGCCGGGCTTTCGGACTGAGCCTTAAGATTCCGGCTTTTTGCCAACACGCTCGCCGCCATGTCCGATCTGAACGCACTGTTCGAAACTGCCCAAGCCAATTCCAAACTGCTTGCCGAACGTCCGGACAATCCGACGCTGCTCAAGATCTATGGCCTCTACAAGCAGGCCACCGCCGGCGACAACACCGAGAAGAGGCCGAGCTTCAGCGACATCGTCGCGCGCGCCAAGTGGGACGCCTGGACCGCCCGCAAGGCGCTCGGCGCCGACGAGGCCAAGCAGCAGTACATCGATCTGATCGAATCCCTGCGCTGACCGCGGCCGCAGCGCGTTAGCGCCAGTCCTTGTCGTTGTAGGCGTCTTCGTCCGTGGGCGCGCTCGTGCCGAGCAGCGTGTCGAGGTTCTGCTGCAGGCGCTGCTCGATCTGCTCGCTGAAGCTGCCGTACAGGAAGCCGAGCGTGGCCTGCAGCCTGAAGGTGTCGGCACTCACCTCGACGCTGCCGTCGATGCCGGCGCGGGTGAACTGGGCGACGTCGCAGGTTTCGCCTTCGACGTAGGCGCATTCCAATCCGTAGTCCTGCTCGGCCTGCTGCATCCATTGGCGCGCGACGTCGCGTGCGGCGGCGATGCCAAGGGTGTGCTTGCGTTCGATGTGGATGTCAGGCACCGGTGCCTCCGTGGTCTTGATGATTGTTGTTGCGGGGTTCTCGCGGCAGCATGCGCGTCTCGGCCACTGCACCTGTGCTGCGCAGGGCCTGCTCGCGTGCGGGCTTGGGCATTGCGGCAAGTTGTTTCACGGCCGCATAGAAGCGCGGCCAGTCCTTGCCTTCGCGCTCGAACAGGGCTTCGAAGCCCGGCACGAGTTCGTCGTACGCCGCCTGCGCGCCGAACATCGCGTTGTTGGCGCGCGCCACCCAGCCGTCGTAGGCGCCCTGCCGCGCGCCGCTCCAGCCGGCGCGCAATTGGGCATAGCGCTGGCGAAAGTCGTCCATGACGGCCTTCTTCGTCGCGTCGACCGCCTCCCAGTCGCCGGCCTGCGCTTCTTTCGATGCGTAAGCCGCGGAGAGCGCACGGCGCGTGTCCAGGGTGAGCGCGCGAAACTGCCGGCGCCGCGCATCGAACTGCGCGTAGTCGCTGCGCGCCGCGTCGCCCGCCTGCGTATGCAGCCAGCGTGCACCGCCGATGCGCTCCACCGCGGTCGCGAAGGACTCGTTGAACACCGTGTCGCCGGGCACGTACACGACCTGGTGCGCCAACTCGTGGAAGACGATGCGCGCCAGCTCGCCTTCGGGATAGCCGATGAAGGTGGACAGCAGCGGATCGCCGCCCGCCCAGTTGAGCCAGCCGAGCGTGGAGTAGGCCGGCACCGGGTAGACCACCGCCTCGAGCCCCAGCGAGCGCTGGGCTTGCGCTTCGACGGTGGCGGCTGCGTTGTCGTAATAGCCGCGGTAGCCGACGCAGCCCGCCACCGGAAAGCACCAGGTCTTGAGCGTGAGCGAATAGGCCGGCGCGGCCACCACGTTCCAGACTGCAGCGGGGCGGTGCAGATCGGCGTAGGCGGTGTAGCTCGCGTTGTCCGGCAAGCCGAGCTCGGCGACGGCGAAGCTGCGGATGCGCTGCGCGAGTTCGAGTTTCGCCTTCAGCGCCGCGGGCGCGCCCGCGTCCTGGAGCCACTCGGGCACCGGCCGCGCCGCGCGCATCAGCGCCACATGCCCGCTCGCCGACTGCCAGTAGTAGCCCAGATCGGCGCAGCCGGCCAGGCCGAGCAGCGCGACGACCGCCAGCACGGCACGCCGGCCCCTCACGCTCGGACCTCAGGCTGCATCGAGAGCGACTTCAACGAGACAGTCATAGAACGTGGGCCCGCGGCCGATGTCGGTCAGCCGCTGGCTTGTCAGCTGGTTGACGTTGGTGCCGTCGATGCCGAGCTTTCGCCACCAGACGCCGAGCCCGTGCACCACGCCCGGCCGAGCCCGGCGCGAGATCTCGGCACGGCAGCGGTGTTCGCCGCGCTGGTTGAAGACCCGAACCGTGGCGCCGTCGGCGATGCCGCGGGCAGCGGCATCGGCCTCGTTGATCTCGAGCAGCGGCTCGCCCTCGATGGCACGCAGGCTGCGCACGTTGACGAAGGTGGAGTTGAGGAAGTTGCGCGCCGGCGGAGAGATCATCGCGAGCGGAAATTCGGTGGAGCTGCCGGCCGGTTCGTAGTTGGGCAAGTGATCGGGCAGGCCGTCCTGGCCGGTGGCCGCGAGTGCGGCGCTGAAAAACTCGCATCGGCCCGAGGGCGTGGGAAAGTTGCCTTCGGCGAACGGCGCCTCGGGCAGCCGCAGGCTGGCAAATCCGTGCTGCTGCAGTTGCTCGAAATCGATTGCGCCGGGTGCATAGGCGGCCCGGCACAGCGTCTCGTCGTCGTCAGTGAAACACGGCTCGTCGAAGCCCATCCGCCGGGCGAGTTCGCGAAACACCCAGGTGTTGCTGCGTGCCTCGCCGCGCGGCGCCACTGCCGGTCGATTGAGCAGCACGTCGGTATGCCCGTAGCTGAAATGAATGTCCCAGTGCTCCAGCTGCGTGGTGGCGGGCAGCAGGTAGTCGGCATAGTCGGCGGTGTCGGTCTGGAACTGCTCGAGCACGACGGTGAAGAGGTCTTCGCGTGCAAAGCCGGCCACGACCTTGCCCGACTCGGGCGCGACCGCGACCGGATTGCTGTTGTAGACCACCAGCGCATGAATCGGATTCGCGGCATCGAGCAGCGCATCGCCGATGGTGCTCATGTTGATGGTGCGCGGACGCCGCCCGGCCAGCAGGTCGGGCCGCTGCAATGCAGCCCGGTCGACCGGGAACTGGCCCGAGCTGCTCAGGAGCAGGCCGCCGGCGCGATGCCGCCAGGCGCCCACCAGCGCAGGCAGACAGGCGATGGCGCGCGCCGCATTGCCGCCGCCGCGCACGCGCTGCATGCCGTAGTTGAGGCGGATCGCTGCCGGCCGCGTGCCGCCGTAGTCGCGTGCCAGCGCAACGATCTGCGCCTCGGGCACGCCGCACACCGCCGCGGCGCGCGCCGGCGGCCACTGCAGCGCGCGTTCACGCAGGGCCGGCCAGCCCAGCACATGGCGTTCGGCGTAGTCGTGGTCGATCCAGTCGTTGACGACCAGCTCGTGCATCAGGCCCAGCGCCAGCGCGCCGTCGGTGCCCGGCAGGAGCGCGACGTGCTGCGTGCACTTCTCCGCCGACAGGCTGCGGTAGGGGTCGATGGCGACGACCTTCGCGCCGCGCCGCTTCGCTTCCTGCACCCGCGACCACAGGTGCAGGTTGGAGACGATCGGGTTCGCGCCCCAGAGGATGATCAGCTTCGCCTCGTCGAAGCGCTCCGGGTCCATGCCGACCGAGCCGCCGAGCGTCGCCTTCATACCGAACTTGCCCGCCG
>JANOCL010000249.1:0-10193 GCA_031412135.1 Variovorax sp.
CTTCCAGATCTCCGGCTTGGCCTTGCCGCCCTCGGTGCCTTCACCGAAGCCTGCCCAGGGCAGCTTCGACATGGTCGCCACGACATCGGCGTTCGCCGCCGCGGCCGCCGCGTCGTACGGCGCCCGGCCGTTGGCCATCGCCCCCAGCCGGCCAAAATGCTGACCCATCACGAACAAGGCGCTCTGACGGTACTTGATGGCATCTTCCGGCTTGGCGAATTGCGCCGCCGCGGAAACCGAAAGCGTGCAGCAAACAGCCGCCAGCGCGAACGAAACAAGGCGATTCATGAGGCATCCTTCTCGTGGGTTCTTGGGGGTTCTGGTGGGCGACGCGGACTGCGGCGCTGGCAGAAGTGTAGGGATTTGTATGGGTCCGCACCTAGAGACAACCCGCAGGATGCGATGCGTCCGAAGTTTGCTAATCTGCGCGTTCCGCAGCTCCGCCCAGGCCGCCTCCGATGACCGACACCTTCAAGCCCACGACACGCAATGCGGGTCTTGACGGTTCGAGCGGGCGGGCAACGCGGGTCTGGGATCTACCGACGCGGTTGTTCCACTGGACGCTTGCGGCCGCGGTGATCGGCCTGATCGTGACCGGACTCAACGGCATCATGGAATGGCACTTCCGCCTCGGCTATGCCGTGCTTTCGCTGCTGCTTTTTCGTTTGATGTGGGGATTCGTCGGCGGACGCTGGTCGCGTTTTGCGTCGTTCGTGTATGCCCCGAGCGCCGTGGTCGCTTACTTGCGGGGGCGTGCGCATCCCGACCATCTGATCGGTCACACGCCGCTTGGCGCGTTGGCCGTGTTCGGCGTGCTGGCCATCCTCGCGCTGCAGGTCGCAAGCGGCCTCGTGGCCGATGACGAGATCGCGTCCTCGGGTCCGCTCTCACGCTTTGTCTCCGGCGCGATCGTCGGCGCGGCCACGGGCTGGCACAAGGCGCAGGGCAAGTGGACCGTGATCGTGCTGGTCAGCGTGCATGTGCTGGCGGTCCTGTTCTACGTGCTGGTCAAGCGCCACCGGCTGGTGCGACCGATGATCCATGGAGACCGGCTGGGCGTCGAGGGCAACGCAGCACCCAGCCGTGACGACGCCGCGTCCCGGCTGCTCGCGCTGGTGCTGCTCGGAGGCTGCGCCGGCTTTGCAGCCTGGATCGCGTCGCTCAGGACATGAGCTTTTCGGTTTCGCGCCCCCTGCCGCTCGTGGACGCACCGGCTGTCGTGCTGGTGACGCCCGATGCACCGGTCGAGATCGAAGCGACACGGGCGATCTTTCGCGACTACGCGCAGTCGCTCGCCGTCGACCTGCGCTTTCAGAACTTCGACGAAGAACTGGTCAGCTTGCCGGGCGAGTACGAGGAGCCGCGGGGCAATCTGCTGCTGGCGCTGGTCGCAACCACCGACAAACGGGCCGCCCCGGAAGCGCCGGTGCTGCAACGTGCCAACGGAGGCATGGCGCATGTCGCGGGCTGCTGTGCACTGCGGCCCCTGGACACGGCCGACTATCCGAACGCGGCCGAGATGAAGCGGCTCTACGTGCGCCCGGCCTTCCGTGGCCTGGGCCTGGGCCGCCAGTTGGCGGAGGCGACGCTGGATGCCGCCCGCAGCGCCGGCTATGCCTGCGTGCTGCTCGACACGCTGAACGACATGGAATCGGCCCGGGCACTCTACGAGGACCTGGGCTTCATCGACGTGCCGCCCTACTACCACAACCCGATCGCCGGGTCGCACTACCTCAAGGTAGATCTTTGAGCGCCGATGCTCAGCCGCGCGCCTGGGCAAGCAGCGTGTCGGCGCCGCTCACCTCGAACTTGCCTGGCGCCTCGACGTTGAGCGCGGCAACCTTGCCGTCTTTCACCAACATCGAATAGCGGTTGCTGCGCACGCCCATGCCTCGGGCAGTCAGGTCGAGCGTGAGGCCGGTGGCATTTGCAAAAGCGGCGCTGCCGTCGGCCAGCATGCGCACCTTGGTTCCGGTTTTCTGGTCGCGCGCCCAGGCGCCCATGACGAACGCGTCGTTGACGCTCACGCACCATATCTCGTCGACGCCGGCGGCCTTGAAATCGGCTTCGTGCTCCACGTAGCCGGGCACATGCTTGGCCGAGCAAGTCGGCGTGAAGGCGCCGGGGAGCGCGAACAGCGCAATGGTTTTTCCGGCCGAGGCCTTCGCCACATCGACCGGGTTCGGGCCGATGCTGCAACCCTCGCCCTCGACCTCGGAATATTCCTGCAGCGTCGCGGAAGGAAGGGTGTCGCCGACTTTGATCATGTGAAGTGCTCCTGAAAAAGAAAAACGGCCCACATTGTGGGCCGCTTTCGGATTGGCTGTCTTGCCGAGGCAGTCGGGCCGGATCAGACCAGAACGGCCTTTTGAACCAGGCGGGAGACAACCCAGTTCTTCGACTTCGAGATCGGCCGGCTTTCGGTGATCTCGATGGTGTCGCCCAGCTTGTACTCGCCGTTCTCGTCGTGCGCGTGGTACTTGCTCGTCTTCGCCACGATCTTGCCGTAGAGCTCGTGCTTCACACGCCGCTCGACCAGCACGGTCACGGTCTTCTCGCGCTTGTCGCTGACCACCTTGCCGATCAAGGTGCGCTTGAGGGATTTTTTAGCTTCCGTCATGTTTGCTCCTTACTTGGCGGCTTGGGTTTCTTGCTGCTGCTTCTGCGCAAGAATGGTCTTGGCACGCGCGATGTCGCGGCGCGTGATGCGCAGCGTCGACGTGTTCGACAGTTGTTGGGTCGCCTTCTGCATGCGCAGACCGAAATGGGCCTTCTGCAGATCCTTGACTTCGGTTTGCAGGCCCGCAACATCCTTGTTGCGCAGCTCTGCGGCTTTGGACGTCTTGACCGGCTTGGCCGCGGCGTCTTTTTTCTTGCGTGTTGCCATGATGGTGTTCTCCTCGATCAGGCGCCGAGCTGGCGCGCGACGAAGGTGGTGCGCAGCGGCAGCTTGGCGGCGGCCAGACGGAACGCCTCGCGCGCGAGTTCTTCGGGTACGCCGACGATCTCGTAGATCACCTTGCCGGGCTGGATTTCGGCGACGTAGTACTCGGGGTTGCCCTTGCCGTTACCCATCCGCACTTCAGCGGGCTTGTGGGAGATCGGCTTGTCGGGGAACACACGAATCCAGATGCGGCCGCCACGCTTGACGTGGCGCGAGATCGCGCGACGAGCGGCTTCGATCTGGCGCGCCGTGAGACGGCCGCGGTCGATCGACTTAAGGCCGAAGTCACCGAACGACACCGCGTTGCCGCGGGTCGCGATGCCGGTGTTGCGGCCCTTTTGTTCCTTGCGGAACTTTCTGCGTGCAGGTTGCAGCATGTTTTCTTACTCCGTGGATCTAAGACCGATCACTCGGTCTTGGCACCGTCAGCTGCTGCAGCTGGCGCGGCTTTGCGGACGCGCTTAACGGCGGGTTTCGGGGCGTCTGCGCCCGGTGCTGCCGGAGCACCACCGGTGGCTTCTGCAGGTTTGTCACTGCCGTCGGCCGGAGCGACGTTGCCGCCGATCGGACCGCGGGCACCGGCACGGGGGCCAGGCCCTGGGCCACGACGGTCCGAGCCGGGACGATCGCCACCAGGGCGGCCGTCGCGACGCGGGCCGCGCGGGCGACGCTCGTCGTCAGGACGCGGCGTTTCGACCGCCGGCAGATCGTTGCGACCCAACGTGTCGCCCTTGTAGACCCAGACCTTGACGCCGATGACGCCATACGTGGTCTTGGCTTCCGAGGTGCCGTAATCGATATCGGCGCGCAGCGTGTGAAGCGGCACGCGACCTTCGCGATACCACTCGCAACGGGCGATTTCGATGCCGTTGAGGCGGCCCGACGACATGATCTTGATGCCCTGGGCACCCAGACGCATGGCGTTCTGCATGGCTCGCTTCATCGCGCGGCGGAACATGATCCGCTTCTCGAGCTGCTGCGTGATGCTGTCGGCGATCAACTGCGCATCGATCTCGGGCTTGCGCACTTCTTCGATGTTCACTGCAACCGGCACGCCGAGCTGGCGACCAAGCTCACGCTTGAGGTTCTCGATGTCTTCGCCCTTCTTGCCGATCACGACGCCCGGACGTGCCGAGTAGATCGTGATGCGGGCGTTCTTGGCGGGACGCTCGATCAGCACGCGTGAAACAGATGCGTTCTTGAGCTTCTTCTTCAGGTACTCGCGCACCTTGATGTCTTCGGCCAGCATGCCCGCGAAATCGCGGTTGCTCGCGTACCAGCGGCTGGACCAGTTACGGCTGACCGCAAGGCGGAAGCCGGTTGGGTGGATTTTCTGTCCCATATTTCTTCCAGGCCTCTTAGTTGCCGACCGTCACGTACACATGGCACGTGGGCTTGCTGATGCGATTGCCGCGACCCTTGGCGCGCGCGGTGAAGCGCTTGAGCGTGGCGCCCTGCTCGACGTAGATGGTCTTGACCTTCAGATCGTCGATGTCGGCACCGTCGTTGTGCTCGGCGTTGGCAATCGCCGACTCGAGCACCTTCTTGATGATCACAGCGGCCTTCTTCTGCGTGAACTGCAGGACGTTGAGCGCTTGATCGACCTTCTTGCCGCGGATGAGGTCGGCGACCAGCCGGCCCTTGTCGACCGAGAGGCGGACGCCGCGGAGGACTGCACGTGTTTCAGACATGGTCGTTCCTTACTTCTTCTGGACTTTCTTGTCCGCGGGGTGCCCCTTGAACGTGCGCGTGAGCGCAAATTCGCCGAGCTTGTGGCCGACCATCTGGTCGGTGATGTACACGGGCACGTGCTGCTTGCCGTTGTGCACGGCAATGGTCAGGCCGATGAACTCGGGCAGGACCATCGAGCGACGCGACCAGGTCTTGATCGGCTTCTTGTCCTTGGTCGTCACGGCCTTGTCGGCCTTGGCCACCAGATGGTGGTCGACGAACGGACCCTTTTTGAGAGAGCGAGTCATTTTGCTGTCCCTTACTTCTTGCGACGCGACACGATGTAGACCTGCGTGCGCTTGTTGTTACGGGTGCGATAACCCTTGGTGAGATTGCCCCACGGGTCGACAGGATGGCGACCTTCGCCGGTCTTGCCTTCGCCGCCGCCGTGCGGGTGGTCGACCGGGTTCATCACCACACCGCGAACGGTTGGGCGAATGCCCATGTGACGCTTCACGCCGGCCTTGCCGAGGCGGCGCAGGCTGTGCTCTTCGTTGGCCACTTCGCCGATGGTCGCGCGGCATTCGACGTGCACACGGCGCACTTCACCTGAGCGCATGCGGACCTGCGCGTAGACGCCTTCACGGGCCAGCAGCGTCGCCGAAGTGCCAGCCGAACGCGCGATCTGCGCGCCCTTGCCGGGCTGCATCTCGATGCAATGGATCGTCGAGCCGACGGGGATGTTGCGGATCGGCAGGGTGTTGCCGGCGCGGATCGGGGCTTCCGAACCGCTCAACAGCGTCGCGCCGGCTTCCAGGCCGCGCGGCGCAATGATGTAGCGGCGCTCGCCGTCGGCGTAGCACACGAGCGCGATATGGGCGGTGCGGTTCGGGTCGTACTCGATGCGTTCGACCTTGGCCGGGATGCCGTCCTTGTTGCGCACGAAGTCCACCACACGGTAGTGGTGCTTGTGACCACCGCCCTTATGACGGGTCGTGATGTGACCGTTGTTGTTGCGCCCGGCCTTCTGGAACTGCGGCTCCAGCAAGGCAGCGTGCGGCGCACCCTTGTAAAGGTGGTCCCGCGAAATCTTCACCGCGCCGCGTTGGCCCGGCGAAGTGGGTTTCATCTTGATGACGGCCATGATTAAGCGCCTTCCCCAACGAGGTTGAGCTCTTGACCGGCCTTGAGCGTCACATAGGCCTTGCGAACGTTGTCGCGGCGGCCGATGGACTTGCCAAAGCGCTTGGTCTTGCCCTTGGTGTTGAGCACCGACACGCCCTGGACCTCGACCTTGAACATCAGTTCAACGGCGGCCTTGATCTCGGGCTTGGTGGCGTCTTGCAACACCTTGAAAGTGACTGCATTCGACTTCTCGCCGACCATCGTTGCCTTTTCGGACACGATCGGCGCGACCAGAATGCTCATCAGACGACCTTCGTCGAACTGACGCTGCAGCGGAGTAGGGTTCATGCGGCTCATGCGAACATCTCCTTGAGCTTGTCGACGGCACCCTTGGTGACCAGCACCTTTTTGTAGTGAACCAGCGAAACCGGATCGGCGTAACGCGGTTCGACCACGAGCACGTTCACCAGGTTGCGCGAGGCAAGGTACAGGTTTTCGTCGACTTCTTCGGCGATCACGAGCACCGACTCGAGATTCATCGCCTTGAACTTGGCGGCCAGCGGCTTGGTCTTGGGGGAGTCGACTGTGAGTGATTCCACCACGGCCAGACGGCCCTCGCGAGCAAGCTGCGAGAAGATGGCCGCCATACCGGCGCGGTACATCTTCTTGTTGATCTTCTGCGTGAAGTTTTCGTCCGGCCTGTTGGGGAAAATGCGGCCGCCTCCGCGCCACAGCGGCGAGGACGTCATGCCGGCACGGGCGCGGCCCGTTCCCTTTTGCTTGAACGGCTTCTTGGTCGAGTGCTTGACCTGCTCGCGGTCCTTCTGGGCGCGCGTGCCCTGGCGTGCGTTGGCCTGGAACGCAACGACGATCTGGTGGACCAGGTCTTCGTTGTAGTCGCGGCCGAACACGGTTTCGGGGGCATCGTACTTCGACGCTGCCTGGCCTTGGTCGTTCAGGAGTTCGAGTTGCATTACTTCGCTCCTTCGGCGGCTTGCGGCTTGACCTTGACGGCCGGTCGCACGGTGACGAAGCCACCCTTCGAGCCCGGGATCGCGCCCTTGATCAGAAGCAGCTGGCGGGCTTCGTCGATACGAAACACGTCGAGGTTCTGAGTGGTCACGGTGACGTCGCCCAGATGGCCCGTCATGCGCTTGCCCGGAAACACGCGGCCCGGGTCTTGCGCCATGCCGATGGAACCGGGAACGTTGTGCGAACGGCTGTTGCCGTGCGACGCGCGCTGCGATTTCATGTTGTGGCGCTTGATCGTGCCGGCGAAGCCCTTGCCGATCGAGGTGCCCTGCACGTCGACCTTCTGGCCAACCGCAAACACGCTGGCCGCAGCGATGACGCCGCCGGCCTTGTGCTGACCTGCCGTATCGGCGGTCACACGAAATTCCTGGATGATCTCGCCGGCTTCGACGCCCGCCTTGGCCAAGTGACCGGCTGCGGGCTTGGTGACGCGCGATGCCTTGCGCGACCCGAACGTCACCTGTAGTGCGACGTAGCCATCGGTCTCTTGAGATTTGATCTGGGTCACGCGGTTGTTGGACACATCCACCACCGTGACGGGAACTGCGTCCCCGTCATCGGTGAAGAGACGCATCATCCCCACCTTGCGGCCCAGCAACCCGAGGGAGTTGCTTTGACTCATTTGTTTTCTCCAAAAATGGAAGTCCTCTCTCGCCGCTGCCACTTCAATTGGCGACAACGTTTGGTATGCGAAAGAAGGTTGATAAAGCCCCGCACCTGAATTGCGACAAAAAGCGCAAGTTGGGCAGAGCCAAAGATTATAGCCCGCGCAACCCGGCAGGCGCAAGCAACGCCAACGAGGCCTTGCGTGAACGACTTACTTGACCGGCATGGACAGGATCTTTTCGCCGTTCGTGCCTTGCTTCAGCGCACTGCTCGCGGGCATGGCTGCAGGGGCCTTGCCGACCTGCACCGGAATCGAGGTGGCGCTCGTCGCGCCGTGCTGCGTCGTGAACACGTGGAGATAGCCGATGCCATCGGCCGGCGGCAACACATCGACCGTGAGGACTGTCGTTTCGCCAGCAGGCAGCGTGCGCGACGCGGCACCGCCACCGAGCGACAAACCTGCGTCTCCGACCAGGCGGACGGAGGCGCCCGCCGGATCGGTAACGCCGCCGAGGCTGAGCACGACCGGCATGGCCCGTCCGGCCTGCGGTGTCGCATCGATCCGGTACTCCACCGAAATCCCGGACCCGTTCGCTTTTGTCGGCGCCATGGTTGCTTTCGATACACCGCGCCGGGCGTTGCCGTCGGCGCAGGCCTGCAGGGGGGCTCCCGCCGACAGGGCGCAGAGGAGGACGATTGCGAGTCTGCGACGTGGGTGCATGGCTTCGCTCCTCATTGGATGGTGACGGTAAGACATACCGCCGTGTTGTTGAAATCGTTGACCGCCAGGACGTGCTCGCCGGCCGTCAGGGCAACGGACGCTGTCTGGCTTGCACCGATTTCGTCCGCTCGCGCTACAGCGCCACCGGAGTACACGACAAAATCCGGGTCTGCCGCAGAAGACGGTGCCGTGGCGGTGATGGTGTAGTTGCGCGCCGTGGGCGCGGTGAACCGCAGGTAGACGTAGCTTCCAAGCTTGTTGATGGTGCCCGCCTGGTTGGTGACGCAGACGTTGGTGGCGGGCGTGTTCACGACGGCAGTGCGATACATGGGCAACGCTTCGGCGACGCCGCCGTTGTTCGTTTCAGAAATCCCGAAGGGGTCGCTCACCGCGGGACTGATGCTCTGGCCGGCCAGCAGTGCGGCAAGCACGGGCATTTCGCCCGGCGCGGCGGCGCTGAAGGCAGCGGTGAAAGGATGAATGGAGGTGACCGCTCGCGTGCTCTTGAACGGGCCGGTGAGCGTGTCGTGGATCGGCTTGAAGCCCACCTGACTGTTCAGCCTCCAGAAAATCGACTGGATCGAGGCCTCCCTGAACCAGCCCGGGTTCGACGCCGTGCCGGCGCTCAAGTCAAGGCTCGAGCCCAACGCCTGGTTCGGGCCGGCAGAGTCGGTGTAGTTGCTGCGCGCCAGGGCGATGCCCGACCATGCGTTGCCCCAACCTTCCGAGAACGCAACGCGCCGGTCCAAAAGATCGGACAGCGAATGATTCCCGCCCGGCGAATCGTCGCGGCTGAAGGCCGACTGATAGTAATGACCCCACTCGTGCGCAACGACCGATGCGTCGTACTCGTCGGTATCTACGTCTGCCTTGCCCAGCACGTAGATGACGCGGCTGCCGTTCCTGCTGCCGAAGAACGTGGTGCCAATCTGCCCGAGCGCCTCGTTGCCGGATGTCGGCAGATTGTTGACGCTCCAAAAGACGCGCAGCGGCGGGAACGCGCTTGCCGGCGCGACCGAAAGAACCTTCGCCTGGGCCGAGTAAATCGCATCGAGTACGGCAAAAGGTCCCGCGACGCGGGGTGCGGTGTAGGCCGTCCCATCCCAGCCGGAAGGTGCGTGCACGTCGCGCGTGAGCGGTGCGAGGCCTGATGAGAAAGTCGGCGTTTCCATGGCGTACAGCGCATCCGCCTGGGTGTTGTCGCGAACGCTGACGTCCCAGTTCGCGCCCGATCCGCCCTGCAGCAATTGCGCCTTCACGCGGACGATGACCGGGGTGTTGGACGGTATCGAAACAGAGTACGCGCCGTTGCCATCGGTCGTTGCAGTGGCCAGCACGGCCGAAGCGCCATTGACGACCTCGACGACGGCGCCGCGCACCGGCTTGGAACTGGTGCCCGAATAAACCAATGCACCCGTGGTGTTGGGTACCGAATCGTATGTCGCGGTGCCGCTCAGGACCACCGGCTGGCCCGGCACCCCGGTAACCGGGAACCCGCCACCGCCGCCGCCACCACCACCACCGCACGCCGAGGCAATCGCCACGACGGTCAACGCCAATACCCGCAAGAACCCAGTTCTTCTCATATTTCTGCTCCCTCTTCGAGCGCCCGCGCCGGGCCAAACGTCGTCAAATTGAATTGGCATGATCTGTATGCAAAATAACTAAGCCCGCCAACATTTCTGTAGGCGGGCTTCGCAAGTTGGAGCGCAAGCTTACTGGAGCTTGATCTCGACGTCCACGCCGGCCGGCAGGTCGAGCTTCATCAAAGCGTCCACCGTACGGTCTGTGGGCTCGACGATGTCCATCAAGCGCTGGTGGGTGCGAATCTCGAGCTGGTCGCGGCTGGTCTTGTTGACGTGCGGCGAACGCAGGATGTCGAAACGCTTCATGCGGGTCGGCAAAGGCACAGGGCCTTTGACGATCGCGCCGGTGCGCTTGGCCGTGTCGACGATCTCGGCAGCCGACTGATCGATCAGCTTGTAGTCGAACGCTTTGAGGCGAATGCGGATTTTCTGTTTGGTAGCCATGAGAATTCCTTGTGCGTTCGGGTCAGGCGAGGATCTTCGCCACCACGCCCGAGCCCACGGTGCG
>JANOCL010000250.1:0-11805 GCA_031412135.1 Variovorax sp.
GGCGGCGGGCCGGCTGCGGCGCAGACCCACCCACTGCAGCTCCGCCAGCACCACGACAGTCGCTGCCTGGGCCAGCACCCAGGCCCAGCCGAGCGGCGTGATCGCGGCGCCACCGATCGCCAGCAGCGCGACGCAACCTGCCGCCCAACCGAAGTTGCCGACAATGACGAGCCCAATGAGCCGGCGCGGCGGCACGGCGCGGGCAGCCATCAAGCCCGCGGCCGCCGCATAGGCCAGCAGGAAGGCGCCGGTGGCGACCAGCAGAGGCGCGGGCAGCCGGGTCAACCTGGCCAGCGCACCGGTGGCGCCGAGCTGCAGCGCGTCGGTGACCGCGCACGAGGCCGCATCCGCCCACATCACGCGGGAAAGAAAACGGGGAGAGGCGAAGAGGGACATGACGAACTCCTTGGGTTGCACGCTGCAGGCCGTTCCCGCCGCGTTGGAGTTCATCATTCCGGCGCCGCAGCCGAAGGTCGATGACCCGGCAGGTCATGGCTGCGACGCGGCGCTTCACTACGATGACGGCCATGAACCCGCCGCCCCCCGCACCCACCGCCGCCGACCCCTTCGGCACCCACCTGCGTCACTGGCGCCAGCATCGCCGCCTGAGCCAACTCGACCTGGCGCACGAGGCGCAGGTGTCGACGCGCCACCTGAGCTATGTCGAAACCGGCCGGGCGGCGCCCAGCCGCGAGATGGTGCTGCGCCTCGCCGAACGGCTCGAGGTGCCGCTGCGCGAGCGCAACATGCTGCTGGTGTCCGCCGGCTATGCGCCGATGTACCGGCAGCGCTCGCTGGACGATCCGGCGCTCGCCTCGGCACGCGCGGCGGTCGACCTGGTGCTGAAAGGGCACGAGCCCTTCCCCGCGCTGGCGGTGGACCGGCACTGGAACCTGGTGGCGCACAACGCCCTCGTGCCGCTGCTGATGGCCGGCGCGGCCCCCGAGCTGGTGACGCCGCCGGTCAACGTGCTCCGGCTGAGCCTGCATCCCGACGGCCTCGCGTCGCGGATCGCGAATCTGGCGCAGTGGCGCGCCCACCTGCTCGAGCGTCTGCAGCAGCAGATCGCGGCCACGGGCGATGCGGTGCTCGCGGCCTTGCACGATGAACTCGCCGCCTACCCCACGCCACGGGTCGGTCACGACACGCCGCCCGCTGCAGGTAGTTTTTCCAGCGTGGTCGTGCCGTTCCAGATCATGACGTCAGGCGGCCTGCTGAGCTTCATCACCACCACCACCATCTTCGGAACGCCGGTCGACGTGACGCTGCAGGAGCTGGCGGTGGAATCCTTTTTTCCCGCGGACCCGCAAACCGCTGCAGCACTCGCTGCCATGGTCGCGGTGCTCGAACCCGCCGGCGGCTGACAAAACCGTCGGCGGTGGACGACACGCGCTCGCGGCCTTCATCCGCCTTGCCCATCACCGGCCTGACCTACCTTGCGGAATCGAAGCCAACTCACCGGAGACCGAGACATGAATTCGTCGAACGACCACGCGAAGCTGTGGGAGCTGATCAAGGACACCAAATTCGGCATGCTGACGCACCGCCATGGCGACGGCCAGCTGCACAGCCATCCGCTGACCACCCAGAACAAGTCGGTGGACGAAGGCGCCACCCTGTACTTCTTCATTCCGAAGGACGGCGACGTCGCTCGCCACGTGGCGAGCGACCCGGTGGTGAACATCGCCTATGCCAACACGTCTGCCGACAGCTATGTGTCGGTTGCCGGCCGGGCTTCGTTGTTGGAGGACGAGCGCAAGAAGGAAGAGCTGTTCAACACGATAGCCAAAGCCTGGTTTCCGAACGGACCCACCGATCCGAACCTCGGGCTGCTCGCCGTGCAGATCGTCGAGGCCGAATACTGGGACGTGAACGACAGCAAGATGGTGCAGGTGTTCAAGATGTTGAAGGCAGCCGTCACCGGCGATCAGCCCCAGATGGGCGAGCACAAGAAGCTCAACATCACATGAAAAACGGCCCGCTCGTGCGGGCCTTTTGTTTAGCGCGGCGTTCGAGCCGTCAGGCGGCGACTGTGTCCGCCACGTCCTTGTATTCGTCGATCTTGTCGAAGTTCAGGTACTGGTAGATCTCTGCGCTCGACGCATCGAGAACGCCGACGCTGGCCATGTACTCCTCGCGCGTCGGAATGCGCCCGAGGCGCGAGCAGATCGCGGCCAGTTCAGCGCTGCCGAGGTACACGTTGGCGCCCTTTCCCAGCCGGTTCGGAAAATTCCGCGTGCTGGTCGACATGACCGTCGCGCCTTCGCGCACCTGCGCCTGGTTGCCCATGCACAGCGAACAGCCTGGCATTTCGGTGCGAGCCCCTGCATTGCCGAAAACGCCGTAGTGGCCTTCTTCACTGAGTTGCTGCGCATCCATCTTGGTCGGCGGCGCGATCCACAGCTTGACCGGTATGTCGCGCTTGCCTTCGAGCAGCTTCGACGCAGCGCGGAAGTGGCCGATGTTGGTCATGCACGAGCCGATGAACACCTCGTCGATGGTGGCGCCGGCGACGTCCGACAGCGTCTTCACGTCGTCCGGATCGTTCGGGCAGGCGACGATCGGCTCGTGGATATCGGCCAGGTTGATCTCGATCACGGCGGCATAGTCGGCATCGGCATCGCCCTTGAGCAACTGCGGGGCCTTGAGCCAGGCTTCCTGCGCGGCGATGCGGCGCGCCAGCGTGCGGCCGTCGGCATAGCCCTCGGCGATCATCCAGCGCATCAGCGTGATGTTGCTGTTGATGTATTCGACGATCGGCTCCTTGTTCAGATGCACAGTGCCGCCCGCGGCCGAGCGCTCGGCCGACGCATCGCTGAGCTCGAAGGCCTGTTCGACCTTCAGGTCGGGCAGGCCTTCGATCTCCAGGATGCGGCCGGAAAACACGTTCTTCTTGCCCTTCTTCTCGACCGTCATGAGTCCGGCCTTGATGGCGTAAAGGGGAATCGCGTTGACCAGGTCGCGCAGGGTCACGCCGGGCTGCATCGCGCCCTTGAAGCGCACCAGCACCGATTCGGGCATGTCGAGCGGCATCACGCCAGTGGCGGCCGCGAAGGCAACCAGTCCGGAGCCGGCCGGAAAGCTGATGCCGATCGGGCACCGCGTGTGGCTGTCTCCGCCGGTGCCCACGGTGTCGGGCGTCAGCAGGCGGTTCAGCCATGAGTGGATGACGCCGTCGCCTGGACGCAGCGAGACACCGCCGCGCGTGGCCATGAAATCCGGCAACTCGTGGTGCATCTTCACGTCGACCTTCTTCGGATAGGCCGCCGTATGGCAGAACGACTGCATCACGAGGTCGGCGCTGAAGCCGAGGCAGGCAAGGTCCTTGAGCTCGTCGCGCGTCATCGGACCGGTGGTGTCTTGCGAGCCCACGCTGGTCATCTTCGGCTCGCAGTAGGTGCCCGGCCGGACGCCGGTGCCTTCGGGAAGGCCGCAGGCGCGGCCGACCATCTTCTGCGCGAGCGTGAAGCCCTTCCCGGTGTCGACCGGGCTGGTCGGAAGGCGGAACAGCGTCGAAGCCGGCAAGCCCAGGGCTTCGCGTGCCTTGGCCGTCAGGCCGCGGCCGATGATCAACGGAATGCGGCCACCGGCACGCACCTCGTCGAACAGCACATCGCTCTTGAGCTTGAATTCGGCAATGACCTGGCCGTCTTTCAGCGCACGGCCGTCGTAGGGCCGCAGCTCGACCACGTCGCCCATGTTCATCTGGCTCACGTCGAGCTCGATCGGCAGCGCGCCGGAGTCTTCCATCGTGTTGTAGAAGATCGGCGCGATCTTGCCGCCGAGGCAGACACCGCCGAAGCGCTTGTTCGGCACGAAGGGAATGTCTTCGCCGGTGAACCACAACACCGAGTTGGTCGCGCTCTTGCGGGACGAGCCGGTGCCGACCACGTCGCCGGCATAGGCCACCAGATGGCCGCGCGCGCGCATGTCCTCGATGAACTTCACGGGGCCGCGCTTGCCGTCTTCTTCCGGCGTGATGCCGGGGCGCGCGTTCTTGTGCATCGCGAGCGCGTGCATCGGAATGTCGGGCCGGCTCCAGGCATCGGGTGCGGGCGACAGGTCGTCGGTGTTGATCTCGCCGGCCACCTTGAAGATGGTGACGGTGATGCTCTCGGGCACTGCGGGCCGGCTGGTGAACCACTCTGCATCGGCCCAGCTCTGCAGCACGGCCTTGGCGTGCGCGTTGCCCTTGTCGGCCTTCTCCTTGACGTCGTGGAACTGGTCGAACATCAGCAACGTCTTCTTCAGGCCTTCGGCTGCGACGGCGCCCACTTCGGCATCGTCCAGCAGGTCGACCAGCGGCGAGATGTTGTAGCCGCCCAGCATGGTGCCTAGCAATTCCGTGGCACGGGCGCGGGTGAGCAGCAGGCTTTTTTCGATGCCATGCGCCACCGCGGCCAGATAACTTGCCTTGACCTTGGCCGCGTCGTCCACGCCGGCCGGCACGCGGTGCGTGAGCAGATTGAGCAGGAAGTCGGCCTGGGCAGTCGCGGGCGTCTTCATGATCTCGATCAGCTCGGCGGTCTGCCTGGCAGTGAGCGGCAGCGGCGGGATGCCGAGCGCAGCGCGCTCGGCGACATGGTCAACGTAGGCTTGCAACATCTTTCTTCTCCGGGATCTTTATCAACCTGTGGCGGCCGAAGCAAAGGCGGGCCGCCGGCACCTTGGCTTACTTCTTGGCGTCGGTGGCCGCGTCGGCGGCGTCGAACAGGCTCTTCTGCGGGTTCTTCTTCAGCTCCGCGGCAGCCGTTTGCTGCTCTGGCGCCTGACACTCATCGGCGAGGCGCAGGCCCTGCTTCTGGTTCATCAGCATCGACTTGTTGGCGATCTGCAGCCACAGCGCGCCGGCATTCGGGTCTTCGAGCCGGATGGCGCCGGTGCGGCTTTCGACCGGGTGCATGCGGTAGCGCGCGCCCTTGGTCGAGACGGTGAAGAAGCCGGGCTTCTTCTCGTCGGCGGTGACCGTAACGTCGGCGCCCAGCTCGCACTGAATCTTGCCGGTGTGCACGCGCTTGGCGACGGCAAGATCGGCTTCTGTCAGCGCGACATTCGCATCGTCGGCGATTGGCGTCACTTCTTCGACCGCCTTGGCTGCGCGGCGCGTGACCTGCCGATTTTTCGGCGGTGCCTTCTTTTCCGCGCCGGCGGCGGCAGGCTTGGCGGCCGGTTTTGCGGGTGCCGAGCTCTGCGCCGCTGCGGCGAAGGGCAATGCAACGGACACGGCTGCAGCGAGCAAGAGTTTCTTCATGATGGTCGTCTTCCTTGTGGGCGTAGTTGTTCAGGAGGCTCGGGGCGCAAACCAGGCTTGCGCCTCCGGCGGCAGCACACGGCCAGTGGCCTGTGCGCGCGTCAGCACCTGCCAGAAGTGGCGGTAGCTTGCGCGGTCGTGCAATGTGCCATCAAAACTCACCGGCGCCCAATCGGCGTGAATGGCGGCCGCTATGATTTTTGTAGCAACTTCGATCTGCCGTTCGTCGGGCGCAAAGGCTTCGAGGATCGGTCGGATCTGGTTCGGGTGAATGCTCCACATGCGCGTGTAGCCGAACTCGACGGCAGCTTTCTTCGCGGCGGCGCGCATGGCTTCGAGGTCGTTGAATTCGGTCACCACGCAATGCGACGGCACCTTGCCATGGGCATGCGCGGCCGAAGCGATCTCCAGCTTGGCGCGTACCACCAGCGGATGGGTGAACTGCCCCTGCGCGCCCATGCCATCGGCAGGTATCGCGCCGCCGTGCGCCGAGACAAAGTCCATCAGGCCGAAACTCAGGGACTGGACTTGCGGATGCCCGGCGATTTCGAAAGCATGATGCACCGCGAGCGGCGATTCGATCAGCACATGCAGCGGCAGCGCTTCGGCGCCCGCGGCCTCGAGGGCCGATACCGCTTCGCGCACATCGTCGATCGATTCGACCTTCGGCACCATCAGGTGGCTCAGGCGATGCCCGGCGCGGCCGGCGATGGTGACCACGTCGCCGGCAAAGGCCGGATGGTCCACCGGATGCACCCGCACGCCGACGCGCATGGCGGGCGCTGCTGCCAGGGCGAGTTCGGCCACCAGCGCGGCATGCTCGGCCTCGCCGCCCACCGGCGCACCGTCTTCGCAGTCGAGCGTGACGTCGAACACGCAGGCGCCGAACTCCTGGGCCATCTCGGCCTGCAGCGCCAGGCTCTTGCGCATGCGCGACTCGACGCCGCTGTAGTGGTCGCACACCGGGAGCACGGCGGCGCCGGCCTGCGCACCGCGCAGCACCTCGGCGGGATGGTGAAGATGGTTCAGAGCAGATGGGCCACGCCGGCCTGTTCGTCCTGCAGTTCCTTGAGCGTCTTGTCGATGCGTTCCTTGCTGAATGCGTCGATCTCGAGGCCTTCGACCAGCTTGTATTCGCCGCCTTCGCAGGTAACGGGGAAGCCGAACATCGTGTCCTTCGGAATGCCGTACTGGCCGTCCGACGGGATGCCCATCGTCACCCATTTGCCCTGGGTGCCGAGCGCCCAGTCGCGCATGTGGTCGATGGCGGCGTTGGCGGCCGAGGCGGCCGACGACGAGCCGCGCGCCTCGATGATTGCAGCGCCGCGTTTGCCGACGGTCGGCAGGAAGGTGTTGGCGTTCCACTCCTGGTCATTGATCATCTTGGCGACGCTCTCGCCGTTGATGGTCGCGAAACGGTAGTCGGCATACATCGTGGGCGAGTGGTTGCCCCAGACAGTGAGCTTCTCGATGTCGGCCACGGCCTTGCCGGTCTTGGCGGCAATCTGGCTGGCGGCGCGGTTGTGGTCGAGGCGCAGCATGGCGGTGAAGTTCTTGCGCGGCAGATCGGGAGCGCTCTTCATCGCGATGTAGGCATTGGTGTTGGCCGGGTTTCCGACCACCAGCACCTTGACGTTGCGGCTGGCCACTGCATTGAGCGCCTTGCCCTGGGCAGTGAAGATCTGGCCGTTGACAGCCAGCAGCTCGGCGCGCTCCATGCCCGCCTTGCGTGGCATCGAGCCCACCAGCAGCGCGTAGTCGGCGTCCTTGAACGCGGTCATCGGGTCGCCATGCGCTTCCATGCCCACCAGGAGCGGGAAGGCGCAGTCGTCGAGTTCCATCATCACGCCCTTGAGCGCCTTTTGCGGACCTTCGACAGGCACCTCGAGCAGTTGCAGGATGACCGGCTGGTCTTTGCCGAGCATCTCGCCTGAAGCGATGCGGAACAGCAGGGCGTAACCGATTTGGCCGGCGGCGCCGGTGACGGCAACGCGAACGGGCTTCTTGCTCATGGGGAAACTCCAGAAAAGATGAAAACGGTGCGCGCCGGGGATGCGACCGCAAGGTCGAATCGGGCAATGCCGCCCGCGCGCCAGGAACCGGCCCGGATTTTATGCCGATTTGCGATTTAGATGGCGCCGGTCTTATGTCTTATATAAGATGCTCGGCGGAAAGCGCCGCCAGGGTGCGCGCCGCTCATGCAATGACCACCTTCCCCATCGCTTCCGCCGAACTCGCGGCGCCGTCGTTCAGCCCGCTTTACCAGCAGATCAAGTCGTTGATCCTGCAGAGCCTGCATGCCGGCGAATGGAAGCCTGGCGAACCGATTCCGAGCGAGATCGACCTGGCAGCGCGCTTTCGCGTCAGCCAGGGCACGGTGCGCAAGGCGATCGACGAACTCGCGGCCGAGAACCTGGTCGTCCGGCGCCAGGGCAAGGGCACCTTCGTCGCGACGCATGCCGAACAGCATGTGCAGTACCGCTTCCTGAAACTTGAGCCGGACAGCGGCGGCATCGACAACGAGGGTCCCGCAGAGCGCGAGATCGTCGACTGCCGGCGTCTGCGTGCCGCGGCCGATGTCGCGCGTGCACTGGGGCTGCGCACCGGGGATGCGGTGCTGCAAGTGCGGCGGGTACTCGCCTACCGCGGCCGACCAACGATTCTCGAAGACCTCTGGCTGCCCGGCACGCCCTTCAAGGGCCTCACGGCCGATCGGCTGAGGGCATGGCACGGACCGATGTATGCGCTGTTCGAGACGGAATTCGGCGTGCGCATGGTGCGCGCCCATGAAAAGATCCGCGCCGTGCTGCCCGACGAGGCCCAGGCCGCCCTGCTTGGCATCTCGACTGCCACGCCGGTGCTCAGCGTGGAGCGCGTGGCCCACACCTACCACGACACGCCCATGGAACTGCGTCGCGGACTCTACCGGACGGACACGCATCACTATCGCAATGAGTTGGGTTGAACCGGCGGCCGCGGCTGCGCGGCGAGTCGCCCCATGCAAGCTGCCGGATGGTGCGTTGCAATAGAATTTTGCGTTGCTTGCATTTCCGACCGGAAACCAGGCCACCCTCTAAAAATACAGAAAGCCCCCATGACAGAGCTGGCCACACCCCCCCGACCGAAGCGGCGCGAGTTCCGCAACATCAACGCCTTCACCGACCTGACCACCTACCGCCTTCCGCCGGCCGGCATCGTGTCGATTCTTCACCGCGTGAGCGGCGCATTGATGTTTCTGCTGCTGCCGTTCGTGATCTGGATGTTCGACACTTCAATCTCTTCCGAATACTCGTTCGCGCGCTTCAAGGCAGCTTTCAACAGCGGCATCGGTTTCGTTCCCGGCTGGTTCCTGAAGCTGGTGGCCCTCGCGCTCATCTGGGCCTACCTGCACCACTTCATCGCCGGCATGCGCCATATCTGGATGGATGTGAGCCACGCGGCGGTCAACAAGGATTTCGGCCAGAGCTCGGCTATCGCGACGCTGGCTCTCAGCATCCTGCTGACTGTCGTGCTCGGCGCCAAGCTGTTCGGGCTTTATTGAAACCAGGAAACTGACCATGTCTGTCAATTACGGCTCCAAGCGCATCGTCGTCGGCGCGCACTACGGTCTGCGCGACTGGCTCAGCCAGCGCGTCACCGGCGCGCTGATGGCGCTTTTCACCGTCATCCTCCTCGTGCAGCTGCTCTTCAAGCGCGGGCCGGTCGGCTACGACGCCTGGGCGGGCATCTTCGCTTCGCAGTGGATGAAGGTTCTTACCTTCGTCGTGATCGCCTCGCTGCTCTATCACGTCTGGGTCGGCATGCGCGACATCTGGATGGACTATGTCCAGCCGGTCGGCCTGCGCCTCGTCGCCCAGGTTTTCACGATCGTCTGGCTTGTGGCGTGCGCGGGTTGGGCCATTCAAGTGCTTTGGAGAATCTAAGTCCGTCATGACCTACACAAAAGATCAAATCACCAAGCGCAAGTTCGACGTCGTCATCGTCGGCGCCGGCGGCTCGGGCATGCGCGCCTCACTGCAGCTGGCGCGCGCCGGCCTCAACGTGGCCGTGCTGTCGAAGGTGTTTCCGACCCGTTCGCACACAGTTGCAGCACAAGGCGGCGTGGGCGCTTCGCTCGGCAACATGAGCGAGGACAACTGGCACTACCACTTCTACGACACGATCAAAGGGTCCGACTGGCTCGGCGACCAGGACGCGATCGAGTTCATGTGCCGCGAAGCACCGAAGGTGGTGTACGAGCTCGAGCACTTCGGCATGCCGTTCGACCGCAATCCGGACGGCACGATCTATCAGCGCCCTTTCGGCGGCCACACGGCCAACTACGGCGAAAAGCCGGTTCAGCGCGCCTGCGCCGCGGCCGACCGCACCGGCCACGCGATGCTGCACACGCTCTATCAGAAGAACGTCGAGGCACGCACCCAGTTCTTCGTTGAATGGATGGCTCTCGACCTGATTCGCGACGCCGACGGCGACGTGGTCGGCGTGACTGCGCTGGAGATGGAAACCGGCGACCTGCACATCCTGCAAGCCAAGACCGTGCTGCTCGCCACCGGCGGCGCAGGCCGCATCTTCGCCGCCTCCACCAATGCATTCATCAACACCGGCGACGGGCTCGGCATGGCGGCACGTTCGGGCATTCCGCTGCAGGACATGGAGTTCTGGCAGTTCCATCCGACGGGCGTGGCCGGTGCCGGCGTGCTGCTGACCGAGGGCTGCCGCGGCGAAGGCGCGATCCTGCTCAACAGCAACGGCGAACGTTTCATGGAGCGTTACGCGCCGACGCTTAAAGACTTGGCGCCGCGCGACTTCGTCTCGCGCTCGATGGACCAGGAAATCAAGGAAGGCCGGGGCTGCGGGCCGAACAAGGACTACGTGCTGCTGAAGCTCGACCACCTGGGCGCCGAAACAATCCACAAGCGCCTGCCCTCGGTGTACGAGATCGGCATCAACTTCGCCAACGTCGACATCACGAAGGAGCCGATCCCGGTGGTGCCGACCATCCACTACCAGATGGGCGGCATTCCGACCAACATCAACGGCCAGGTCGTGATCCAGAAGGGCGACGAAAACAGCGCCGTCGTCAACGGCCTCTATGCCGTCGGCGAATGCTCCTGCGTCAGCGTGCATGGCGCCAATCGGCTTGGCACCAATTCGCTGCTCGATTTGCTGGTGTTCGGCCGCGCAGCCGGCAACCACATCGTCGAATTCAACGACAAGCGCAAGGAACACAAGCCGCTGCCGGCCGATGCCGCCGACCGCTCGCTCGAGCGCCTGAACCAGCTCGAAAGCTCCACTTCCGGCGAGTACGCGCAGGACGTGGCCAACGAGATCCGTTCGGTGATGCAGCAGCATGCCGCTGTCTTCCGCAAGCAGGCTTCGATGGACGAAGGCGTGCAGAAGATCGCCGCCGTCCGCCAGCGCGTCGCAGCAGTCACGCTCAAGGACAAGTCCCGCGTGTTCAACACCGCCCGCATCGAGGCTCTCGAAGTCGACAACCTGATCGAGGTGGCGCAGGCGACGATGGTCTCGGCTGCCGCGCGCAGGGAATGCCGCGGCGCGCACACGGTCGAAGACTACGAGCGCCCCTCGGACGACCCGGTCGCGCCGCTCGGCCGCGACGACGCGAACTGGATGAAGCACACGCTCTGGTACCGCCAGGACAATCGCCTGTCGTACAAGCCGGTCAAACTGCAGCCGCTTACGGTCGCGTCGGTGCCGCCCAAGGTGCGCACCTTCTAAGAACACATTCAAGGTCATTCACGATGAATCGCACATTCCAGATCTACCGCTACGACCCGGACAAGGACGCCAAGCCGTACATGCAGACCATCGAGATCGAACTCGACGGCCACGAACGCATGCTGCTCGACGCATTGATGAAGCTCAAGGCGCAGGACCCGACGCTGTCGTTCCGGCGCTCGTGCCGCGAAGGCGTATGCGGCTCGGATGCAATGAACATCAACGGCAAGAACGGCCTCGCCTGCCTCACCACCATGCTTTCGCTCAAGGGCACGATCGTCCTGAAGCCGCTGCCCGGTCTGCCGGTGATCCGCGACCTGATCGTGGACATGACGCAATTCTTCAAGCAGTACAACTCGATCAAGCCCTACCTGCAGAACGACAACGTGCCGCCCGAAAAGGAACGCCTGCAGTCGCCCGAGGAGCGCGACGAGCTCAACGGGCTGTACGAATGCATCCTGTGCGCAAGCTGCTCGACCAGCTGCCCGAGCTTCTGGTGGAACCCGGACAAGTTCGTAGGCCCGGCCGGATTGCTGCAGGCCTATCGCTTCATTGCCGACAGCCGCGACGAAGCGACCGCCGAGCGCCTGGACAACCTCGAGGACCCGTACCGGCTGTTCCGCTGCCACACGATCATGAATTGCGTCGACGTGTGCCCGAAGAACCTGAACCCGACCAAGGCGATCGGCAAGATCAAGGAACTGATGGTTCGCCGTGCTGTCTGACGGCATGGCCTGATGATTGAGACGATGACTGCTGACACGCTGATCGACGAGAGGGCCCTGTCCAAGCTGCGCTGGCGCTGCCGGCGCGGC
>JANOCL010000251.1:0-29009 GCA_031412135.1 Variovorax sp.
CGCACCTCGACCGGATAGAAACTCAGAATGCGGTTGAGCGCCCGGTAGCTGTTGTTGGCATGCAGCGTGGCCACGCACAGATGGCCCGACTGTGCATAGGCGATGGCCGCGGTCATGGTTTCGCGGTCGCGGATTTCGCCGATCTGGATCACGTCGGGCGCCTGGCGCAGCGCATTCTTGAGCGCAACCTGCAACGATTCGGTGTCGCTACCGACGTCGCGCTGGTTCACCAGAGACTTCTTGTTGGTGAAGGTGAATTCGATCGGCTCTTCCACCGTGAGGATGTGGCCGCTGGCGTGTTCGTTGCGGTAATCGAGCATCGAGGCCAGTGTGGTGCTCTTGCCGGCCCCGGTGGAGCCGACCATGAGGATGAGGCCGCGCTTTTCCATCACCAGCGTCTTCAGGATGTCCGGCAGGTTCAGCTCGGCAAAGGACGGAATGACCGAGGCGATGTGCCGCACCACCACCGCGTAGCTGCCGCGCTGGCGCATCGCGCTGATGCGAAAGTTGCCGGCGTCGTCGAGCGCGATGGCCATGTTGAGCTCGCCGGTGCGCTCCAGTTCGGCGATGCGCTCTGCAGGAACCACTTCGCCCAAAAGGCTAAGCGGTGCCTCTGGCGGCAGCACCTGTGCATTGACCGGCAGGCAGTTGCCGTTGATGCGGATCAGCGCCGGGGAGTGCGCCGAGAGATAGATGTCGGATGCCTTGCGCTCGGCCATCAGTCGAAGAATTCGCTCCATCGTCTTCATCGGTCTCTCTCCTCGGCTTCGTTGTGGAAAAAATCGGCTGCGCGTCAGTCGCGCAGCAGGTCGTTCAAGGATGTCTTTGCACGGGTCTGCGCGTCGACTCGCTTCACGATGATTGCGGCATACAGGCTGTACCTGCCGTCGTCCTTGGGCAGCGTGCCGCTGATGACCACCGATCCGGCAGGCACGCGGCCGTAGGTGGTTTCGCCGGTGGCGCGGTCGTAGATCGGCGTGCTCTGGCCGATGTACACGCCCATCGACAACACCGAGTTTTCTTCGACCACCACGCCCTCGACCACTTCGGAGCGCGCGCCGATGAAGCAGTTGTCCTCGATGATGGTCGGGCCGGCCTGCAGCGGCTCCAGCACGCCGCCGATGCCCACGCCGCCCGAGAGATGCACGTTGGCACCGATCTGCGCGCAGGAACCGACGGTTGCCCAGGTGTCGACCATCGTGCCTTCGCCGACGTAGGCGCCGATGTTGACGTAGGAGGGCATCAGGATTGCGCCCTTGGCGATGTAGCTGCCGCGGCGGGCCACTGCCGGCGGCACGATCCGCACGCCGGCTTCCTTCAGCTCGCCGGCCGACAGGTGCGAGAACTTGGTCGGCACCTTGTCGTAGAAGCCGAGCGCGCCGGCCTGAATCTGTTCGTTGTCCTTCAGGCGGAACGACAGCAGCACCGCTTTCTTGATCCACTGGTGCACCGTCCACTGGCCGACGCTCTGGCGGGTGGCGACGCGCAGCTTGCCGTTGTTGAGCTCGGCGATCACATGGTCGACCGCTTCGCGAACGTCCTTCGGTGCGCTGGTAGCCGACATGTTGGCGCGGTCTTCCCACGCGGCGTCGATGGTCTGCTGGAGTTGTTGGGTCATGTTTGGAAAGCTCGGTCCTGGGTAAATTTCACGATGCGCTGCGCGGCCTCGACGCACTCTCCGGTGTCGGCCACCAGCGCCATGCGGATGCGTCCGCGGCCGGGATTGGCGCCGCCGAAGTCGCGCGCGAGATAGCTGCCGGGAAGCACGGTCACATTGTATTGAGCGTAGAGCGCACGGGCGAAGGCTTCGTCGTCGCCTTGCCACGCCGCGGGAGTGCCGGCCCACAGATAGAAGCTCGCATCGGGAAGCCGCACGTCGAGCACCGCCTCGAGCAGCGGCGTCACCGCGGCGAACTTGGCGCGGTACAGCGCTCGGTTGTCGACCACATGCGCTTCGTCGTTCCAGGCCGCAATGCTGGCCGCGGCCACCGTGCCGCTCATGGCGCTGCCGTGGTATGTGCGATACAGCAGGAAGGACTTCAGGATGGCCGCGTCGCCGGCCACGAACCCGCTGCGCAGGCCAGGCACATTGCTGCGCTTGGACAACGAGGTGAGGGCAATCAGGTTGCGGAAATCGCCTCGGCCGAGCTGGGCCGCTGCCTCCAGCGCGCCGAGCGGCGGCTCGTCGCGAAAATAGATCTCGCTATAGCACTCGTCGGCGGCAATCACGAAGCCGTGGCGGTCCGAGAGCGCAAAGAGCTTCTGCCATTCCGAAAGGGACATCACTGCGCCGGTCGGATTGCCGGGCGAGCAGACGAACACGAGCTGCGTACGCGCCCACACGTCGGCCGGAACGCT
The DNA here is from genome assembly GCA_031412135.1 of Variovorax sp. GTDB lineage: Bacteria > Pseudomonadota > Gammaproteobacteria > Burkholderiales > Burkholderiaceae_C > Variovorax. Next base: position 2,359 of record JANOCL010000251.1, read on the forward strand.
GTCCCAGTCGACCGCGAAGTTGCGCTCTGGCAGGCTCGGCACGTAGTAAGGCTCGGCACCCGCCAGCAGTGCGGCGCCTTCGTAGATTTGATAGAACGGATTGGGCGAGAGCACCACCGGCGCCCTGGTCGGATCGACCACCGTCTGCGCCAGCGAGAACAGCGCCTCGCGCGATCCGTTGACCGGCAGCACCTGCGTCGCGGGATCGAGCGCCAGTCCGTAGCGGCGCTGCAGCCAGCCGGTGAAGGACTGACGCAACTCAAGTTCGCCGGCGGTCGCCGGATACACGGCCAGCGCGCCGAGGCTCGCGGACAACGCTTCCTTGATGAAAGGCGGCGTCGCATGCTTGGGTTCGCCGATGCCCAGGCTGATCGGGGAGAAATCGGCGCTGGGCGTGATGCCCGCAAAGAGTTGCCGCAGTCGCTCGAACGGATAGGGCTGCAGTTTGACGAGCAGGGGATTCATGGGGCCGAATTATCGGCGCTCAGGCGCTGCTGCCGCGGCCGGCTCTAGATCAGGACCTCTCAGAGTTTCTTGACCAGCACCTGACTCCTGCGGTCCCAGTTGTACTTGCGCTTGCGCGCCTCGGGCAACCAGTCCGGGTTGACCTGCTGGAAGCCGCGCTTCAGGAACCAATGCATCGTGCGGGTGGTGAGCACGAAGATGCTTTCCAATCCCATGGCCTTGGCACGGTGCTCGATGCGCTTCAGGATGCGCTCGCCGTCGCCCTGCGACTGCGACTGCGGCGACACCGTCAGCGCCGCCATCTCGGCGGTTCTTGCCTCGGGGTAGGGATACAGCGCCGCACAGCCGAAGATCACGCCGTCGTGCTCGATCACCGTGTAGTGGCCGACGTCGCGCTCGATCTCGGTGCGGTCGCGCTTGACCAGCGTGCCGTCGCGCTCGAAGGGCTCGATCAATTGCAGGATGCCGCCGATGTCGTCGGCCGTGGCTTCGCGCAGCGACTCGAGTTTTTCGTCGACCACCATGGTGCCGATGCCGTCGTGCACATACACCTCGAGCAGGAGCGAGCCGTCGAGCGCGAAGGGCAGGATGTGGTTGCGCTCGACGCCGGCCTCGCAAGCCTTCACGCAGTGCTGCAGATAGAACGCGGTGTCGGTGGGGCGCTGTGCCGGCGCGAGGGAAGCCAACAGCTTCTTCGCCGTGTCCAGCGGGAGTTCGGTGTCGATGGGGTTGTCTTCGCTGACGGGATTTCCCACGTCGAGCGGGATGCCGGGAATCTCGGTCAGGAAGATCAGCTTGTCGGCCTGGATGGAGATCGCCACGCTGGTCGCGACCTCTTCCATCGTGAGATTGAAGGCCTCGCCCGTCGGCGAGAAGCCGAACGGCGACATCAGCACCATGGCGCCGAAGTCGAGTGCGCGGCGGATGCCGGTAGCGTCCACCTTGCGCACCAGCCCCGAATGCTTGAAGTCGACGCCATCCACAACGCCGACCGGCCGCGCGGTGATGAAGTTGCCCGAGATCATGCGAACGGTCGAGCCAGCCATCGGCGTGTTCGGCAGCCCCTGGCTGAAGGCCGCTTCGATCTCGTAGCGCAGCTGGCCAGCGGCTTCCTGCGCGCAGTCGAGCGCCACTTCATCGGTGATCCGCATGCCGTGCGAGTACTTCGCCTCATGGCCCTTTGCGCGCAGCTGCTCGTTGACCTGCGGACGGAAGCCATGCACGAGCACCACCTTGACGCCCATGCTCTGGATCAGCGCCAGGTCTTGCGCAATGTTGGGCAGCTTGCCGGCCGCGATGGCCTCTCCCGCGATGGCAACGACGAAGGTCTTGCCGCGGTGCATGTGGATGTAGGGCGCCACCGAGCGGAACCAGGGGACGAAGGTGAAGTTGAAGACGGTGGACATGGGGCAGGAAAGATGGGCGTGAACGCCGGGCGCCAGATAATCGTCGATTTTCTCCGAACTGCCCGTCTTGTCTTCGTCCCCACTTCGTATCGAGTTTCCCGAATCCCTGCCGGTGTCGGCCCGGCGCGAGGAAATCATGGAGGCCATCGCGGCCAACCAGGTGGTGATCGTCTGCGGCGAGACCGGCTCGGGCAAGACGACGCAGCTGCCGAAGATCGCGCTGGCGCTCGGCCGCGGCAAGCTCAATGCGCCGGCGGGCAAGGGGCGCCTGATCGGCCACACCCAACCGCGCCGCATTGCCGCATCGACGGTCGCCAAGCGCATCGCCGAGGAGCTGAAGACGCCGCTGGGCGACGTGGTCGGCTTTCGGGTGCGCTTTCAGGACCGGCTCTCGCGCGATGCCTCAGTCAAGCTGATGACCGACGGCATCCTGCTGGCCGAAACCCAATCAGATCCGCTGCTCAAGGCCTACGACACGCTGATCATCGACGAGGCGCACGAGCGCTCGCTCAACATCGACTTCCTGCTCGGCTACCTGCGCGAGATCCTGCCGCGCCGGCCCGACCTGAAGATCATCGTCACCTCGGCCACCATCGATGCCGACCGTTTCGCGCAGCATTTCGCATCGGCGAAGGGGCCGGCGCCGACGATCATGGTGTCGGGCCGGATGTTCCCGGTCGAGCAGCGCTGGCGGCCGTTCGAGGAGTCGCGCGACCACGACCTGAACGACGCCATCGCGGATGCGGTGGACGAGCTCTGGCGCGATCCGCACCATGCGGGCGACATCCTGGTCTTTTTGCCGGGCGAACGCGAGATCCGCGAGGCGGCCGACCATCTGCGCCGGCATCTGAGCCACCAGCCGCTGATGCGCAGCGCCGAAGTGCTGCCGCTGTTCGCTCGCCTCTCGCAGGCCGAGCAGGAACGCATCTTCGACGGCCACTCGGGGCGGCGCATCGTGCTTGCCACCAATGTCGCCGAGACCTCGCTCACCGTGCCGGGCATTCGCTATGTGATCGATACCGGTACCGCCCGCATCAAGCGATACAGCTTCCGCAGCAAGGTCGAGCAGCTTCTCGTCGAGCCGATCAGCCAGGCCGCGGCCAACCAGCGCGCGGGCCGCTGCGGCCGGGTCGCAGACGGCATCTGCATCCGGCTCTACGACCAGAAGGATTTCGAAGGCAGGGCGCCTTTCACCGACCCCGAGATCCTGCGTTCGTCGCTTGCGGGCGTGATCCTGCGAATGAAGTCGCTGCACCTGGGGGATGTCGAGCGTTTCCCTTTCCTGGAGGCGCCGCAGCGCCGCGCGATCGCCGACGGCTACCAGCTGCTCAACGAACTGGGTGCGGTGGACGACGCGAACGAACTCACGCCGACCGGCGCCGAGCTGGCCAAGCTGCCGCTGGACCCCCGCGTCGGCCGCATGATCCTCGAGGCGCGCACGCGCGGCGCGCTCGACGAAGTGCTCGTGATCGCAAGCGCCTTGTCGGTGCAGGACGTGCGCGACCGGCCAATGGATGCGCAGCAGCAGGCCGATCAGGCGCACGCCAAGTTCGACGACGAGAAGAGCGAGTTCAGCGGCTACCTTCGGCTCTGGAAATGGATTCAAGACGCTCGCGGCGGCCACGGCGACACCCACAAGCTGAGCAACCGGCAGTACGAGTCGCTCCTCAGGCAGAACTTCATCAACGTGCGCCGGGTGCGCGAGTGGCGAGACATCCATTCGCAGCTGCTGACCGTGGTCACGGAGCACAAGTGGCGCATCAATTCCGCGCCGGCTGGTTACGAGCCGCTGCACCTGTCGATGCTCGCGGGCCTGCTCGGCAACGTGGGCTGGAAGCTGGAAGACGACGAGGCATACCTCGGTGCGCGCGGCATCAAGTTCTACCGGCATCCGGGCGCGCACCTGAAGAAGAAGCCGGGCCGCTGGATCGTCGCGGCCGAGCTGGTCGAAACCACGCGCCTCTTCGGCCGCGGCATCGCCAACATCGAGCCGCAGTGGCTCGAGCAGGTCGCGGGCCATCTGCTCAAGAAACAGCTGCTCGATCCGCACTGGGAGAAGAAGGGCGCCCAGGTCGCCGCGCTGGAGCGCGCCACCCTGTACGGACTGGTGGTCTACAGCGGTCGGCGCGTGGACTTCAGCAAGGTCGACCCCGTGGCCGCGCGCGAGATCTTCATTCGCGAGGCGCTGGTCGGCGGCCAGTGGGAAAGCAAGCTGCCGTTCCTTGCCGCCAACCGCAAGCTGGTGCGCGAGGTCGAGGGCCTGGAGCACAAGTCGCGCCGCCAGGACGTGCTGGTGGACGACGAACTGATCTATGCGTTCTACGACGCGCAGGTCCCGCCCGACGTGTCGGGCGGCCTCGCTTTCGAGAACTGGTATCGGCGCATCGAGAAGGAGCAGCCGCGGCTGCTGTACCTGACGCGCGAAGAGCTGATGCGGCACACGGCCGCCGGCATCACGACGCAGTCGTTTCCGGCGACCGTTCGGCTAGGCGGTGTCGACTGCGCCGCGACCTACCTTCACGAGCCCGGCGATGCCAAGGACGGACTCACCGTCACCGTGCCGCTCTTCGTCCTCAACCAGGTCAGCGACGAGCGCTGCGAATGGCTGGTCACCGGCATGCTCAAGGACAAGGTACAGGCGCTCTTGAAGAGCTTGCCGCAGAAGCCGCGCGCGCGCCTGGTGCCGCTGCCGGAATCGGCCGCGCGTTTCGTGGATGCGCTGGCGGCGCCGGGGGTCTTCGGCCATGGCTCGCTGACGGACGTGGTGCTCAAACGCGTGCGCGACCAGACCAGCCTCGATGTGAAGCGGGCCGACTTCAAGCTCGACATGTTGCCGCCGCACTTGTTCATGAACCTGCGCGTGGTCGACGAGCACGGCCGCCAGCTCGGCATGGGGCGCAGCCTCGGCGCCCTCAAGGCGGAGCTGGGTTCGCAGGCGCGCGGCGCGTTCCAGGCGCTGGCGGGGCTGAACGTCAGGGCGCCTGCGGAGCCCTCGGCCGACGTGCTGCCACCTGCAGGCGCAGCCGCGGCCAGGCAGGCGCCGGCGATGCCGGCACTGCGCGCCGGCGAGCGCTACACGGCCTGGACCTTCGGCGAACTGCCGGAACTCATGGAAGTACGCCGCGGCGCACAGTCGCTGGTGGGTTTTCCGGCACTGGTCGACACCGGCGACGCGGTCACGATCGAGGTGTTCGACGAGCCGGCGGTGGCTGCGGCAAAGCACCGCGCCGGCCTGCGCCGGCTCTTCGCATTGCAACTCAAGGACGCGCTCAAGTACCTCGAGAAGAACATTCCGGACCTGCAGAAGATGGCCGTCGCCTACATGCCGCTCGGCACGGCCGATGAGCTGCGGGCGCAGATCGTCGAAGTCGCGTTGGAGCGCGCGTTCCTGCAGGAGCCCCTGCCAGCCGACGAGGCAGGGTTCAGGCGCCGCATCGACGAAGGCCGCGGGCGCCTCACCCTGATCGCCAACGAGGTCGCGCGCCTGGCCGGCGTCATCCTCGCCGAATACGGGCTCGCCGTGCGCAAGATCAAGGACACGAAGATCCAGCCCGTGGCCACCGCCGACGCCGCGCAGCAGCTGCAGCGGCTGGTCGGGCGCCGCTTCATCGCCGACACGCCCTGGCCGCGCCTGCAGCACTTCGCCCGTTACCTGAAGGCGATCGTCCTGCGGCTGGACAAGCTGCGTGCCGATCTGGCGCGGGATGCGCAGCGCCTGTCCGAGCTGCGGCCGCAGGAGCAGCGCTATTGGCGCCTGCTGGCGGAGCGCAAGGGCGCGGCCGACGAGCGCATGGAAGAATTTCGCTGGCTGCTCGAAGAGCTGCGGGTGAGCTTCTTCGCGCAGGAACTGCGCACGCCGCAGCCGGTCAGCGTCAAGCGGCTCGACAAGCTGTGGGCCCAGCTCGAAAGCTGACGCAGGCATGAAGAAAGCCCACCGAAGTGGGCTTTGCGTTCAATTCAAGCGTTGTGCGCTGGTACGGCTATATGCGTCCCATCAGCAGCAGCACGATCACCACCAACAGAACCAGACCCAGGCCACCACTCGGCCCATAGCCCCAGCTCCGGCTGTGGCCCCAGGTCGGCAGCGCGCCAACCAGCAGCAAAATCAGGACGACCAGCAGGATCAATGAGAGGGACATGGACTTCTCCTATGTGTTGTATGTAGAAGCACGCATGGTCTGGTCGCAGTTGCTGGCTTCTCGACGGAAAGGACGCCCTTGTGCAGTCAGGACTCTCCTACCGTTTGCGTCAGAGTCGCGCCAGCCGGTCGATCGCCGTCTGCAGCGTCTCGTCTTTCTTGGCAAAGCAGAAGCGCACCACGCGCTGGTCGAAGCCGCTCGCATAGAAAGCGGAAAGCGGAATCGCAGCCACCCCGATTTCGCTCGTGAGCCACTGACAGAACTCGGCCTCGCCGAGATCGCTGACTTGCCCGATGTCCACGCATTGAAAATAGGTGCCGCCGCTGGGCAGGAGCCTGAACCGCGTCTTCGCGAGCCCGGCGGCGAAGAGGTCGCGCTTGCGTTGGTAGAACGCAGGCAGCTCGAGATAGGGCGCCGCATCGGCCATGAAGTTCGCCAGCGCGTGCTGCATCGGCGTATTGACGGTGAACACGTTGAACTGGTGCACTTTGCGGAATTCGGCGGTGAGCGCAGCGGGCGCGGCCACGTAGCCGATCTTCCAGCCGGTCACGTGGTAGGTCTTGCCGAAGCTGCTCACGATGAAGCTGCGTGCAGCGAGCCCCGGAAAACGCGCCGCGCTTTCATGGCGCGCGCCGGTGTAGACCATGTGCTCGTAAACCTCGTCGCTGATCACCAGCACGTCGGTGGGCGCGAGCAGTTCTTCGAGCTGGCGCATCTCGGCTTCAGTCCACACCGTGGCGCTCGGGTTGTGCGGCGTGTTGACGATGATCGCGCGCGTGCGCGGCGTGATGGCGGCCGCGATCTTGTCGAAATCGGGTCTGAAGCTGCCGGGCGTAAGCGGCACCCGCACCACGGTGCCGCCGGCCAGCTCGATGTTGGGCGCGTAGCTGTCGTAGCACGGCTCGAGCACGATTACCTCGTCGCCCGCGTGCACTACCGCGAGGATCGCCGTGATGATGGCCTGCGTGGCGCCGGCGGTGACCGTGATTTCCGTCGCGGGGTCGTAGCGATGTCCGTAGAGCGCAGCGATCTTCGAGCCGATCGCCTCGCGCAAGGCGAGGATGCCCGGCATCGGCGGGTACTGGTTGTGGCCGGCCGCCATCGCGGCGCTGACCGCATCGAGCAGCTTCGGATCGCAATTGAAGTCCGGAAAACCCTGCCCGAGGTTGACCGCGTTCTTCTCGGCGGCGAGCGCCGACATGACGGTGAAGATGGTGGTGCCGACGCTCGGCAGCTTCGTTTCTACCTTGGGGGTGCGGGCGATGAAACTGCTCACAGTTCGTAATCCTGAGGATGACCGCTCAAAGCCTTGGCGATCAGGTTGCGGTCGAGCCGCTCGGAAAGCAGCTCGGCGAATTTGAAGACGAAGTTCCGCAGGTAGGCGCTGCGCTTGAATGCGACGCGTGCAATGTTGGTGCCGAACACGTGGCCCATCGGACGCACGACCAGGTCGGCATTGGACTCGTCGCGCACCGCCATCTCGGCCACGATGCCGACGCCGAGGCCAAGCCGCACGTAGGTCTTGATGACGTCGGAGTCGATCGCCTCGAGCGCGATGCGCGGCGACAGTTTCTTTTGCGCGAAAGCATGGTCGATGCGCGTGCGCCCGGTGAAAGACGGATGGTAGGTAATGATCGGCTCGGCCGCGAGGTCGTCGAGAGAGATGCGTTCCTTGTCCGCAAGCGGGTGCTCCTTGGGCAGCACCAGTACGTGCTGCCATTCGTAGCAGGGCATCGTCACCAATTCGCTGTAGTCGGCCAGCGATTCGGTCGCGATGCCGATCTCGGCGATCTCGTCGATCACCATCCGCGCCACCTGGTCGGGCGAGCCCTGGTGCAGGCTGACGTTGACCTTCGGGTAGGCCTCACGCAGCTTGGCGACCGGTACCGGCAGCACGTAGCGGGCCTGGGTGTGCGTGGTGGCGATCGACAGCGTGCCGCTGTCCTGGGCGCTGAACTGTTCGCCGATGCGCTTCAGGTTGCCGACCTCGCGCATGATCAGCGCGATGCTCGCAAGCACATGCTGGCCGGGTTCGGTCACGCGCTTCAGGCGCTTCCCGTGGCGGGCGAATATTTCGACGCCAAGTTCTTCTTCCAGCTCGATGATGGCCTTCGACACACCCGGCTGGGAAGTGTGGAGCGCCTTTGCAGCTTCGGTCAGGTTGAGGTTGCGCCTGACGGCCTCTTGCACGAACTTGAATTGGTGGAGATTCATAACAATTCCGTCTTAACTCGGAATTCATTATGCCGCGGCCGTCTATCGCCGCGGTCGGATTTCAAGGCCGGAGCGCCACCCGTGCCAGCAGGTCGATGACGTCCGGCTCCTCGCCCACGGCCGGTGCCAGCGTGAATGCGATGGTCGGGTGCGCCGCGCGCAGTTCATCGAGCAGGCGCGGCACATCCTCGCGCACATGCTTGCCCATGCCGAGGAACAACGGCACGATTCGCACCGCCTGAACGCCGTCTGCGATCAGCGACGCGGTCGCGCTGGCGAGGTCTGGAGTCACCAGTTCGAGATAGGCGCAGATCACGCGAGCCGAGGGGTCGAGTCCGGCAACGCGCTTTGCCACGGCCTCGACCGGCGCGCGCCAGCGCTCATCCCGCGAACCGTGCGCAAAGAGCACGATGCCATGTGCAACAAATGCCGCCGCCATCGCGCTACCGCCGCAGTACCAGCCAGCTGAAAGCAGCCAGCGACATCACCGAGTAGATCAACCCAGGCGCCGCCGCGGTGATCCATGGCGACCAGTTGCTGAGGTTGCCCAGGTACCCGAACACATTGTTCAGGAGAAAGAAGCTGATGCCGATCATCACGCCGCCGAACACATAGGCGGTGATGCCGGCCTGCCGGAAATGCAGGTAGGCGAAGGGCAGGGCGAGCACGACCATCACCAGGCAGGAGAGCGGATAGAACACCTTGCGCCAGAACTCGATTTCGTAGCGTTGCGCAGTCTGTCCATTGGCGTCGAGGTGGCGGATGTATTCGAACAAGTCGAGCGTTCGCATGCGGTCCGGGCGCAGCAGTGCAACGGAGACCATCTCGCTGGTAAGGGAGGTCGGCCAGTTCAATGCAGGCAGCGGTGTCGTGACGATCCGCGCCTGGTCGGCGGTGCCGCGCGTGTCGTACTGCTGGCGCTCCACGCCGAACAGCGCCCAATGGCCGTTGGAAATACGGGCCGAAGAAGCAGTGATCTGCGAAACCACGAAACCGTTGTCGTCGAATTCGAAGATGCGCGCATCCTTCAGCAGGCCGTCGCGTCCTATCGACACCACATTGACCGCATAGGACATGTCGCCCCGTCTTTCCTTCAACCACGCGCCGGTGTTGCCTGCGAACGCATAAAGCGCCTGATAGCGTGCCTTGAGCAATTGCGAGGCGCGGTCTGCCGCCGGCGAAACGTAGTCGCCCACGGCAAAGGTCAGAACCACGAAACCGGCCCCGAGCACGAGCAGGGTGCGCAGCGCACGCCAGGGTCCCAGGCCGCTGGTGCGAAGGATGGTGTATTCCGAGCTCTGGGCCAGCCGCGCCATGACGAAGATGGTGCCGATCAGCACCGCGATCGGCAGCAGCTCGTACAGGTGGTTCGGAATCAGCAGGGCCACGTAGACCAATGCCTGCACGGCGCCATAGCTGCCACCGCCGGGTTTCCCGACGGACTGCAGTTCGTCGACAAAATCGAAGAAGAAGAACAGGCTCAGAAAGCCGAGCGTCACGAAAGCCACCGCCTTCAGCACTTCAGCATAGATCAGTCGGCGAATTGTCTTCATGCGTCAGGCGGTGTCGCGGATCGCGCGACGGCGCGGCGCCCCGGTCGAGTCCAGTTGTGATGCCGCTTGGCAAGCCAGGCCAGCCCGATCAACAGCGTGCCCCCATGCAGCACGAGCATGAAGCCGCCCATGCTGTAGCGGCCCGAGGCGACCCAGCTCTGGCCGAGATTGAGCATGTTGTAGTAGAGAACGAAAGCGACCAGTGCGAACAACAGGTTGCCGCTTCGGCTCACGCGCGGATTGACGCTCGACAAAGTCAGCGCCAGCAGTACGAAGTTGATGGCGGCAAACAGCATGCCGAGGCGCCAGCCCAGTTCACCCCGGTTGACCGGACTCTGGTCTTGCAGCAGCGCCATCGTCGTGCGGGCGCGCACCGGGGCCGAATCGGTCGACGCATCCACATCGCTGCCGACCTTGGCGCCATAGGTCTCGAACTCGCTGATCTTCAGCCCGCTCTGGTCGAGCTTGCGCTCGAGCCGCTGGCCGTTGGTCAGCATCAGATAACGCGAGTCGTCGATGCTTTCGATCCTTCCGCTGCGTGCAGACGTGATGACCTGCAGGTTGCGCTCCACCGACGAGATGAAGATATTCGTGGCAGTGGCGCCATCCGGCGTGTCCTTGTCGATGAAGAACACCCTGTTGCGTCCGGCGGACTCGCGGAATTCACCGGGTGCCACGCGTTCGATGTCGCTGCGGCGCTCGTACTGCGCGCGCATGCCCAGGGTCTGCGAGTTGGCCCAGGGCCAGCCGACCAGCGCGAACACGGCGACCAGCAGCAGCACGGGCCAGGAAAAACGAAACAGCGGCGCCGCGAAATCGGCCAGGCCGCGGCCGCTGGAGAACCAGATCACCATCTCGCTGTCGCGGTACATGCGCGACAGCGTGCCGACGATCGAGATGAACAGGCACAGGCTCAGGATGGTCGGCATGTAGCCGAGCACCGTGTACGTCATCACGAGAAAAACCTCGGACGGGTTCACGCTGCCCTTGGACGCCAGTCCGAGCGTGCGGATCAGCATCATGGTCATCACGATGGTGACCAGCACTACCAGCGTGGCTCCGAAGCTGCGCGACAGCTCCTTGCGTAAAGAGGAATGGAATAACATCGTCGAGGGAAAAAAAGGATTATGGACTTTCAACTCAAGACCCTCTCCACCGCGCAAGCCGCCGCCGAAAAGGCGGATGCCCTCATCGTGCTCGTCGCGGCCGGAACCCGGCCCGCCAAGGGCGCCAAAGATCCTGTCGCGACACTGATCGCAGAGGCCCGAAAGGCTGGCGACCTGCCCGACAAGGCCGGCAAGCTGCTGGCGTTGTATCGCCCGGCGCAGATCGCGGCACCGCGGGTCGTGCTGGCGTCGCTGGGCGATGCGACGCCCGCTTCGGTCCGCACTGCGGTCGTGGCCGCGATCAATGCCGTCAAGGCGCTCGAACCGAAGCGCCTGGTCATCGTCTTTGCGCAGCCCGCCGACGCAGCGGCGCTGCGTTGCGCCGCCGTGGCGGCAGCGGAGGCCAGCTACGTCTACACCACGACCAAATCGAAGGCCGAGGCGCGCTCGATCCGGCATCTCGGCTTCGGCGTGGCCGAAGCTGCTCCGCTGCGCGAGGCTTTCGAAGAAGCGAAGGCGGCGATTGCCGGCATCGAACTGGCCAAGGAATGGGGCAACCGTCCGGGCAACCATTGCACGCCATCGCTGCTGGCCGATGCTGCCCGCGAACTGGCTGCGCTGCCGCGGGTCAAGTGCGAGGTGCTGGGGCCGAAGGAAGTCGAAAAAATCGGCATGGGCGCATTTGCCGCGGTGGCGCAAGGCTCGTCCGAACCGCTGCGCTTCATCGTGCTGCGCTACCAGGGAGCGGCCAAGGAGCAGGCGCCCGTCGTCCTGATCGGCAAGGGCATCACCTTCGACACCGGCGGCGTTTCGCTCAAGCCCGCGGGCGAGATGGACGAGATGAAATTCGACATGTGCGGTGCGGCAAGCGTGCTGGGCGTCTTTCGCGCGCTGGGCGACGTTCAGCCGGCCATCAACGTGGTCGGGCTGATTCCGTCGTGCGAGAACATGAACGACGGCCGTGCGCTCAAGCCGGGCGACGTGATCACCAGCCTGAGCGGGCAGACCATCGAGGTACTCAACACCGACGCCGAAGGCCGGTTGATCCTGTGCGACGCACTCACCTATGCAAAGCGCCTGGCACCCGACACCGTCATCGACATTGCAACGTTGACCGGTGCCTGCGTGGTGGCGCTCGGCGGCGTGCGCAGCGGCCTGTTCGCCAACGACGAAGCGCTTGCGGCAGCGCTCGAAGCGGCCGGCGAGGAAGCGCAGGACCGCTGCTGGCGCATGCCGCTGGACGACGACTATGCGGAGGGGCTCAAGAGCAACTTCGCCGACGTCGCCAATATCGCGGGCCGCGCCGGCGGCGCAGTCACCGCGGCGAAGTTCCTCCAGCGTTTTGCCGGAGACTTCAAATGGGCCCACCTCGACATCGCGGGTACCGCGTGGAAGAGCGGCGCAGCCAAGGGCGCGACCGGGCGACCGGTTGCCTTGTTGCTGAACTATCTGCTCGGCCGTGCCCGCCTGGACGCCGCAAAGGCGGCTCCCGCCGGCGCCCGAAGCGCTCGCAAGACCCGCAGCGTCGACTCTGCCGCATGACCGAGATCGACTTCCACTTCAACACACCGGACAAGGTGAGCTACGCCTGTCGCTTGCTGCGCAAGGCAGTCGGTGCCCGCGGCGCCCGCGTGGTCGTCGTGGCAGATGCGGGCATGCTGGACGCGGTCGACCTGGCCCTGTGGGCTTTTGCGCCGGCGGAATTCATCGCCCACTGCCGAAGCAACGGCGAGCCGCACACGGTCGCCCGCTCGCCGGTGGTGCTGGCGGAAACCGGCGACGCGGCGCTGCCACATCAGCAGGTGCTGGTAAATCTGGGCGTGGACTTGCCGTCCGGCTTCGAGCGGTTCGAACGTTTGATCGATGTCGTGAGCGCCGACGAGAACGACCGCCTGGCCGGGCGACGCCGCTGGCGGCACTATGCGGATCGCGGCTATGCGATCCGACGCCACGACTATGCAGAAAGTACCTCCTGATGTCCGGCTCACAGCGCGTCCCTCCACGCTTCGTTCCCACACTGACGACAGTGGTCGAATCGGCACCGGTTTCTGCGCCTGTGGACACCGCGCCATCGGATGCGCAAGCGAAAGCACGAGCAGAAGCCGGCACCGCTTCCCTTCCTGCCCAGGCAATTGCGGTAGACCCTCACGCCCAGCTCTCGGAAGCCGGGGCGTTCCGGCTCGAAGAACAGTTGCTGCACCGCGTGCTGCAGCGCATCGACCTGTCGCTTGAAGAGCGTTTGAGCGACACCGTGTCGGCCGCGGTCCAGCAGCAACTCGACGCCATGATTCCCGGTTTGCGCGGTGAAATCGAGAATGTTTTGCGTACTTTGGTGATCGAAGCGCTGGCTCAGGAGCTTTCTGACAACACAGGGTCTACGCCAACTTTTGGCGAATAGACCTTGGGCTAAACTGCGCGCCAGGTCGAAGCGCGAGGGCGCTGCGGGTCCTGCGGCGCGAAACTTGCTCGTGTCTTGCACGCGGATCAAAAGACCGTCATGTCTACTCTTATTCATCAATGTTCTGGAGGTTTCCCATGCAATTGAAATGGACTGCTGTCGCGCTGGCCGCGCTCACGCTCGTGGCTTGCGGCAAGAAGGAAGAAGCCGCTGCACCCGCGGCCACTCCCGCACCGACCGCCGCTGCACCTGCACCCGCCGCACCTCCGGCCGACGCATTGGTGGTCAAGATCGGCCACGTCGGCCCGACCAGCGGCGCCATCGCCCACCTGGGCAAAGACAACGAGTTCGGCGCACGCATGGCCATCGAAGATCTCAATGCGCAGAACCTGAAGATCGGCGACAAGGTTGCCAAGTTCGAACTGCTGGCTGAAGACGACGCAGCCGATCCCAAGCAGGGCACCGCTGTGGCCCAGAAGCTGGTCGACAGCAAGGTCAACGGCGTAGTCGGCCACCTCAATTCGGGCACCACCATCCCGGCGTCCAAGCTGTACAGCGACGCAGGCATTCCGCAGGTTTCGCCATCGGCCACCAATCCCAAGTACACGCGCCAGGGCTTCAAGACCACGTTCCGCGTGGTGGCTGACGACACGCAGCTCGGCGGCACTCTCGGCAAGTACGCCGTCGAGACGCTCAAGGGCAAGAACATCGCGGTGATCGACGACCGCACCGCTTACGGCCAGGGCGTGGCAGAAGAGTTCGAGAAGGCCGTAAAGGCTGCTGGCGGCACCATCGTCGGACACGAGTTCACGACCGACAAGTCGACCGACTTCAATGCCATCCTGACCAAGCTCAAGGGCACCAAGCCCGACGTGCTGTTCTTCGGCGGCATGGACGCGGTGGGCGGCCCGATGCTCAAGCAGGTCAAGCAGCTCGGCATGAACGTCAAGTTCATGGGCGGCGACGGCCTGTGCACCGGCGAACTGGCCAAGCTGGCCGGCGATGCGATCGGTGAAGAGATGGTCGTGTGCGCCGAAGCGGGTGGCGTTGACGGGGAGTTCAAGCAGCCTCTGGAAGACTTCAAGACCAAGTTCAAGGCCAAGAACGGCGTGGAGGTGCAGATCTACGCACCGTACGTGTACGACGCGGTCAACGTGCTCGCCCAGGCGATGGTCAAGGCTGGTTCTTCGGACCCGGTGAAGTACCTGCCCGAACTCGGCAAGCTCCAGCACAAGGGCGTGACGGGCCCTATCGCCTTCGACGAAAAGGGCGACATCAAGAACGGTGCACTGACCATCTACACCTACAAGGGTGGTGCACGCACGCAGATCGCCGTCGTGCGCTGAGTGCGCGAAGCGCAATGAAAAGGGGCCTTCTGGCCCCTTTTTCTATGGCGCCGGATAAGCGCCGTCATTGCAATAGTCGAAAAAAGCATCCAGCTCTTTCGACTTGTCGAATACGGCGTCGGCGCCCAATGCAATGCAGCGTGCGCGGATATCTGCATTCACGTAGTTGCTGAGAACCACAGCGCGCTGCCTGGGCAACCGATTCCTGCAGTGCCTCAGAACGCCCAAGCCGGAGCCTTCTTTCAGGAACAGGTCGACGATGAGCAATTGCCATTCGCCCGCATGGGATACGAGCCAGCCGTGGGCATCGGTTTCGGTCTCGGCAAATCCCAGCACCGTCGCATCGGCGAGATCTTCGAGGGCCGGAATCAGATTGTCTCTGATGGTCCTGTTGTCTTCGACCACGAACGTGAAGAGAGCCATGCGTGTTGTTGCTTTTGGGAAGGCTCTCAGCGTACAGAGCGCCCACGGCGAAGCACCGGCGACAGCGGCCCGCAGCGGCGTAGGAAAAAGCGCACGGAAGCTATTGCCCGCGGGCGTCTAGCGCGCTTCCTGTTCCGTGGCTTCGTTTCGCTTTTCGATCTCGTGCGCCAGGGCTGCATTCACTTCGGCCAATTGCTGTGCCGAGGCCGCCAGCTTCTTTTCAAGCTGGCCGGTGTGTTCGATGGCCTGCGCGACCTCGCCAACCTGCACGTCCTTCGGGAGTTCCTGCTCCAGTACGGTGTTGATCACCGCGAGATCTTCGGACGCTCGCTGGACATCCGCGGCAACTGCTTCGGTCTTGCCCAAGGTTCGATCGAGCTGCGCTGCTGCGCGATGCGGGTTGATTTGTCCGGGCATCCGAAATCCTTTTGGAGATCTGAAAAGTAATGCAATCGTACTGCTTGCAGATGCAATGCAAAAGCCCCGGCATGCGGGGCTTTCATCGAGGCTGCAGAGCGAAGATGGTGCGACGTTGGAAGCATCGCTGGCGGAGCAGGCGGGATTCGAACCCGCGGAGGGCTATTAACCCTCACACGCTTTCCAGGCGTGCGACTTAAACCGCTCATCCACCGCTCCGAAGCCCGCGATTGTAGCAGCGGGCCCCGTGCGATTTCAGCCTGCAGTCGGCGTTGTTTTTCCGGCTTGCATCATTCGCATGGCCGAGGCGATGAGGGCGGCGGTTTCGGTCATGTTGCTGGGCACGATCAGGGTGGTCGTGGCGTCCGCCGCGACCTTGCCGTAGGCGTCTACGGCGCGTTCGGCGACCTTCAGTTGAACCGCCTGCTCGCCGCCCGGCTGGCGGATTGCCGCGGCCACGCGCTCGATGGCACCGGCGGTTGCCTCGGCCACCGCAGTGATGGCCGCCGCTTCGCCTTGGGCATTGTTGATCTGCGCCTGCTTTTCGCCTTCCGAGCGAGCGATGAAGGCCTCGCGCTCCCCGGTCGCTATGTTGATCTGCTCCTGCCGGCGGCCCTCCGATGCGGCAATCAGGGCGCGCTTTTCCCGCTCGGCCGTGATCTGACGCTGCATTGCCAGGAGGATCTCCTTCGGCGGGGTCAGGTCCTTGATCTCATAGCGCAGCACTTTCACGCCCCAGTTGAGCGCCGCCTCGTCGATCGCGGCCACCACCTGCGCGTTGATGATGTCGCGCTCTTCGAAGGTCTTGTCGAGCTCGAGCTTGCCGATCACGCTTCGAAGCGAAGTCTGTGCAAGTTGCGTGACGGCCACGATGTAGTTGGAAGATCCGTAGCTCGCCCGCATCGGGTCGGTCACCTGAAAATACAGGATGCCGTCCACCTGCAACTGCGTGTTGTCGCGGGTGATGCAGATCTGGCTCGGAACGTCGAGCGGAATTTCTTTCAGGCTGTGCTTGTAGGCCACCTTGTCGATGAACGGGATGAGGAAGTTGGCGCCCGGCGTCATCGTGCCGTGGTACTTGCCCAGCCGCTCGCGCACCCAGGCGTTCTGCTGCGGCACGAACTTGACCGACTGGCTGATGACGATGACGGCGATGACCAGGATGACGAGCGGTACTGCGAGTTCCATGCGATGTTTTCCTTCTCTGTGGTTTCTTCTTACTCGACCTTGTCGACAACCAGGCGGCTGCCGATGACCTGGGCCACCTTGTGCTCTCCGGTCGACGGCGTGCTTCCGGTGCGCGGCACGACCGTCCACTGCGCGCCGCGATAGCGCACGGTGGCCGTGCCGTCGGCGTTCCACGCGTCGATGTAGACAGTCTCGCCGACATCCAGGTTGACGTCGCGATTGGCGCCGCTCGGTGGTTCGGCAGGCCGGCTGCGGCGGATCATGTGCCAGGCGATCACGGCACCGACACCGACCACCGCAGCGACGAGCAGCTGCAGCGGCAG
Organism: Variovorax sp.; assembly: GCA_031412135.1. Classification (GTDB taxonomy): domain Bacteria; phylum Pseudomonadota; class Gammaproteobacteria; order Burkholderiales; family Burkholderiaceae_C; genus Variovorax. The sequence goes on from JANOCL010000251.1 coordinate 19,337, forward strand.
CCCGGCACCGGCATGCGCCGAGATGGCGGCCGCGGCGAAGCCGGCACTGAGCAGCAGCAGGTAGACCGTGCCGGAGAGCAATTCCAGCACGATCGCGCCTCCTGCGAGCAGCCACCAGACCGTTGAACTTGCCATGACCTCTCCTCTTTGTTGAATGCCACGCATTCTGAGTCAAAACCCGAGCGCTCCGGCCGTGCGAATTCCGTACACTTCGCGCCTATTTGCCCGTCCGGAACCCGCTCATGAAATTTCGCTTCCCGATCGTCGTCATCGACGAGGACTTCCGCTCCGAGAACACCTCCGGCCTCGGCATCCGCGCGCTCGCGCAGGCGTTCGAGAAGGAAGGCTTCGAAGTGCTGGGCGTCACCAGCTATGGCGACCTGAGCCAGTTCGCGCAGCAGCAAAGCCGCGCCAGCGCGTTCATCCTGTCGATCGACGACGAGGAGTTCACTGTCGGACCCGACCTCGATCCGGCGGTGCTGAACCTGCGCAACTTCATTGGCGAGGTGCGCCGCAAGAACGCCGATGTTCCGATCTACATCTATGGCGAGACCCGCACGTCGCGCCATATTCCGAACGACATCCTGCGCGAGCTGCACGGCTTCATCCACATGTTCGAGGACACGCCCGAGTTCGTGGCGCGCCACATCATCCGTGAGGCCAAGAGCTACCTCGAAGGCGTGCAGCCGCCGTTCTTCAAGGCGCTGATCGACTACGCCGAGGACGGTTCCTATTCGTGGCATTGTCCGGGGCACTCGGGCGGCGTGGCTTTCCTGAAGAGCCCGGTCGGCCAGATGTTCCACCAGTTTTTTGGCGAGAACATGCTGCGCGCCGACGTCTGCAATGCCGTCGAGGAACTCGGCCAGTTGCTCGACCACACCGGCCCGGTGGCCGCCAGCGAACGCAACGCGGCGCGCATCTTCAATGCCGACCATTGCTTCTTCGTCACCAACGGCACCAGCACGAGCAACAAGATGGTGTGGCACCACACGGTAGCGCCGGACGACGTGGTGGTGGTCGACCGCAACTGCCACAAGTCCATCCTGCATGCGATCGTCATGACCGGCGCGATTCCGGTCTTCATGAAGCCGACGCGCAATCACTTCGGCATCATCGGCCCGATCCCGAAGAGCGAGTTCGAGCAGTCGGCCATCAAGGCCAAGATCAAGGCCAACCCGCTGCTCTCGCACGTCGATCCCGACAAGGTCAAGCCGCGCGTGATGACGCTCACCCAGTCGACCTACGACGGTGTGATCTACAACACCGAGATCATCAAGAACATGCTCGACGGCTATGTCGACACGCTGCATTTCGACGAGGCCTGGCTGCCGCATGCGGCCTTCCATCCGTTCTACGGCGCCTACCACGCGATGGGCAAGCGCCGCGTGCGGCCGAAGGACTCGCTCGTTTTCGCGACCCAGTCGACGCACAAGCTGCTGGCCGGCATCAGCCAGGCCAGCCATGTGCTGGTGCAGGATTCTCAGAACCGTGCGCTGGACCGGGACCTGTTCAACGAGGCTTACCTGATGCACTCGTCCACCAGTCCGCAGTACGCGATCATTGCCAGCTGCGACGTGGCTGCAGCCATGATGGAGCCCCCCGGGGGCACCGCGCTGGTGGAGGAAAGCATCCTCGAAGCACTCGATTTCCGCCGCGCAATGCGCAAGGTCGAAGAGGAGTTCGGCAAGGACGAATGGTGGTTCAAGGTCTGGGGCCCGGAGAAGCTGGTCGACGAAGGCATCGGCCGCGCCGACGACTGGATCATGAAAGGCGAGGGCAGCAGCGAGCGCAAGACCAAGAGCTCGGCACGCAACTGGCACGGCTTCGGCAAGCTGGCAGACGGGTTCAACATGCTCGACCCGATCAAGTCGACCATCGTGACGCCGGGGCTCGACCTGCAGGGCAGGTTCGCCGAGACGGGCATACCGGCGAGCGTGGTGACCAAGTTCCTGGCCGAGCACGGCGTGATCGTCGAGAAGACCGGGCTCTACAGCTTCTTCATCATGTTCACCATCGGCATCACCAAGGGCCGATGGAACACGCTGCTCACCGCACTGCAACAGTTCAAGGACGACTACGCCCGCAACCAGCCGATGTGGCGCATCCTGCCGGAGTTCTGCCAGCAGCATCCGGGCTACGAGCGGCTCGGCCTGCGCGACCTGTGCCAGCACATCCACCAGCTCTATGCGCGCTTCGACGTGGCCCGGCTCACCACCGAGATGTACCTGAGCGACCTGACGCCGGCGATGAAGCCGAGCGATGCCTTCGCGCACATCGCGCACCGCAAGACCGAAAGGGTGGAGATCGACGAACTCGAAGGCCGCATCACCACCAGCCTGATCACGCCGTACCCGCCCGGCATCCCGCTGCTGATCCCGGGCGAGGTCTTCAACAAGAAGATCGTCGACTACCTCAAGTTCGCGCGCGAGTTCAATTCCGAGTGTCCGGGTTTCGAGACCGACATCCACGGGCTGGTGGCGCGCATCGACGAGAGCGGCAAGCGGCGCTACTACGCGGACTGCGTGCGCTGAGCACACGAACGCGCGTTCGTGCGAAACGCAGCATTCCGCGCAGCGCACGAATCTGCAGCCCCGCTCGGGTCGTATTGATGGCAGCTGTCGCATTTCCTGCGACGGTGCCATTCGATCAAGAAGGACTTCTCATGACCCGTTCAACCTCTGTTCGCCGCCTTGCCGCGGTCGCGCTCGCCGCCGCGCTGTCGGTGTCCGCCTTTGCCGCTACGGCGCAAGTGATGGTCGGCGGCGCGCCGATGCTCGCCAGCAAGGACATCATCGACAACGCAGTCAATTCGAAGGACCACACGACGCTGGTCGCCGCCGTCAAGGCTGCAGGGCTTGTCGAGACGCTCAAGGGCCCCGGTCCGTTTACCGTGTTCGCGCCGACCAACGCAGCCTTCGCCGCGCTACCCGCCGGTACTGTCGACACGCTGCTGAAGCCGGAGAACAAGGCCAAGCTGACGACCATCCTCACTTATCACGTCGTGGCCGGAAAGCTGGACGCCGCAGCCCTGAGCAAGCAGGTCATGGACGGCAAGGGCATGGCATCGCTCAAGACGGTGTCGGGCGGCATGCTCACGGCCAAGGCTGCAGGCGGCAAGGTGACCGTGACGGACGAGAACGGCGGCACCGCCACCGTGACGATCGCCGACGTGATCCAGTCGAACGGCGTGATCCACGTCGTCGACAAGGTGCTGCTGCCCAAGTAAGGGCAAGGGCAGCACGACTGCGGGTCGCTCAGGACGCCAGGTCGTCCCGCACCCGGATGAAACGCGCGAACCTCGGCAGCCCGCCGGGGTTCGTGCCGTTGTAGCGGTAGCTCACCCAACTGCCGATGGCGGGCGGGACTTCGCGCTGCGCGTCGGTGAAGCCGCCGCCCAGCTTGAAGCGTTTTCCCTCAGGCGTTTCCACCAGCAGCGCGCCAAGCCTTCCAGCGTGCTTGCCACGTCCGGGCACATGCGCCAGCACGCGTGCATCGGCATCGTCGTAGGGCTTGACCTTGAGCAGATCCACGCCGCGCTCGGCGCGGTAGAGCGAGGCACCGCGGTGCAGCATCAGGCCTTCACCTTTCAGTCGCAGCGTCTTGTCGAGCAAGCCCTGCAGGGCCGCATGGGTGGTTGCGCGCAACTGCGGCACGGGCACCGCCCATGGCGCAGCCGGCAGCGGCAGCAGTTGGCGCAGGGCGGTCAGTCGGGTCGTGAAATCGCCGGCCTGCGCGGGCAGATCGAACACCATGAACCGCATCTCGCGCCATGCCGCATCGTTCGGCGTCTGGCTCCGCACAGTCGACACCGCCAGCGCAAAGCGGTCGCGGCCGGCCCACAGTTCGCCGTCCATCGGCACGGCAGGCAAGGGGGCTGTGAACCAGGCGGGCGCGACCACGCGTTCGCCGCCGCGCGTCCAGAGTTGCCTGCCATCCCAGTAGCCGCGCACGCCGTCGTATTTCTCGCTGACCCAGTAGTCGTCGAGCGGCATGCCGCGGCGATAGATCGCGGCCAGCATCAGCGGCGGCGCACCCGGCTTGGCGAGCACCAGCGACGGCGCGAAAGCGATGGCTCCCGCGCAGCACAACAACCCGCGGCGAGTGGGCATGTGCGTCGGATCAGTCGCCGGCGGGTTCGGCGATGCCGCCGACCACATGGCTGAAACCGCCGTCGACGTAAGTGATCTCTGCGGTCACGCCGCTCGCCAGGTCGCTCATCAGGAACGCGGCGACATTCCCGACTTCGTCGATCGTCACGTTGCGCCTGATCGGCGACACCTCGGCCACCACCGACAGGATCTTGCCGAAACCCTTGATGCCGCTGGCGGCCAGCGTCTTGATCGGACCGGCACTGATGCCGTTGACCCGCATGCCCTTGGGTCCGAGCGATTCGGCCAGGTAGCGCACCGACGCTTCGAGCGAGGCCTTCGCCAGGCCCATGGTGTTGTAGTTGGGCAGCACGCGCAGCGCGCCAAGGTAGGTCAGCGTGAGCAGCGCCGATTTTTCGTTGAGGAAGGGCAGGGCTGCCTTGGCCATCGCCGGAAAACTGTAGGCGCTGATTTCGTGCGCGACCTTGAAGGCTTCGCGCGACAGGCCGTCGAGGAAGTCGCCCGAAATCGCTTCTCGCGGCGCAAAACCAATGCTGTGGACGAAGCCGTCGAACGTGGGCCAAGTCTGAGACAAGTCGGCAAAGAGCTTGTCGATCTGCGCATCGTCGCCCACGTCGCAGTCGAAGATGAGCTTTGAATCGAAGTCGGCAGCGAACTCGGTGATTCGATCCTTGAAGCGCTCGCCGACATAGCTGAAGGCGAGTTCCGCACCTTGGTTGTGGCATGCGCGGGCAATGCCGTACGCAATGGAACGGTTGCTCAACACGCCCGTAATGAGGAGTTTTTTGCCGGAAAGAAAGCCCATGGAACGACCTCGTGAAAATCTTGTGCAGAATTCTCGCATGCGAGGTTGGCTGTTTCTTGTGTTGGCGCTCTCGGCGGCCCCCTCGTGGGCCGCCCATGCCTACGCACAGTTCGGCGACATCAAGTACCCGCCCGGGTTCAGCCATTTCAGCTACGTGAACCCCGCCGCCCCGAAGGGTGGCGAGATCCGCCTGGTGCCGCCCACGCGACCGACCAACTTCGACAAGTTCAACCCGTTCACGCTCAAGGGCACCGCACCCTACGGTCTGGGCGCGCTGATGTTCGAGAGCCTGCTGACCGGCAATTCGGAAGAGCCGACTACCGCCTACGGCCTGCTCGCCGACGATGTGGAAGTGGCGCCCGACAAGCGCTCCGCCACCTTCCGCATCCATCCTCAGGCGCGGTTCAACGACGGGTCGCCCGTGCTTGCCGCCGATGTGGTGCATTCGTTCACCACGCTCACCGGCAAGCTCGCCGCGCCGCAGTTCCGCACCATTTATGCCGAGGTGAAAGGCGCCACGGCCACCGGCGAACGCACGGTGCGCTTCGACTTCGCGAGCCCGAACCCGGAGCTGCCGCTGGTGGTCGGCGGCATGGCTGTATTCGGCCGGGCCTGGGGTGCAGGCAAGCCCTTCGACCAGATCACCACCGACGTGCCGATCGCGTCCGGCCCCTACACCATCGCCAATCCGCGCATGGGACGCGACATCACCTACACGCGCAATCCGAAGTACTGGGGCGCGGAACTGCCGGTGCGCAGAGGCTTTCACAACTTCGACCGCGTCAGTTTCAAGATCTATCTCGACGACACCTCCCGCTTCGAGGGGCTCAAGGCGGGCGAGTACGACTTCATGCGGGAGTTCACTTCGCGCAACTGGGCGCGCCAGTACACCGGCAAGCAGTTCAGCTCGGGCGAGATCCTGAAGCGCGCCTTCGAGAACCGCAACCCGGGGGACTTCCAGGGCTATGTCTTCAACCTGCGCAATCCGAAGTTCAAGGACATCCGGGTGCGTCAGGCGATCGGGCTCGCGGTGGATTTCGAGTGGCTCAACCGGCAGCTCTTCTACGGGCTCTACAAACGCGTGCAGGGCTATTTTCCGAACGGCGAGTTCCACGCAGAGGGCCTGCCCAAGCCGGAAGAACTGGCGCTGCTCGAGCCGCTGCGCGACAAGCTCACGCCTGAGGTCTTCGGTGCGGCACCGATCTCTCCGAGCACCGCGCCGCCCGGCAGTCTGCGGGAGAACCTGCGCCGCGCGCGCAGCTTGCTGGCGGACGCAGGCTGGACCTACCGCGACGGCGCGCTGCGCAACGACAAGGGCGAGCCGTTCACGATCGAGTTCCTGAACGACCAGCCCTCGTTGATCAGGGTCGCGACGCCGTTCCAGACCTCGCTGCAGAAGCTCGGCATCCAGATGAGCTTTCGCACCGTCGACTTTTCCCTGTCGCAGCAGCGCATGGACAACTTCGACTTCGAAATGACCACGGTACGTTTGCCGGGCACCACCGCGCCGGGCGGAGAGCTGCTCCAGTTGTTCGGCTCGGAGGCGGCCGCCACGCATGGGTCGTCGAACATCTGGGGCATCGCCGATCCGGCCGTCGATGCGCTGTTGCAGAAGGTGGTCGGCGCGACGACCCGACCCGAGCTCGGCGCGGCGATGCGGTCGCTCGACCGGGTGCTTTCGCATGGCCACTATTCGATTCCGCAGTACTACGGCGATGCCTTCCTCATCGGCTATCGGCCCGCACCTTTCGTGTTGCCCCCGGTGATCCCGCCTTACTACCAGGCCGACACCTGGGCCATGAGCACCTGGTGGGCATCGCCCGCCAACAAGTGAGGTCGCACCGATGGCCAGCTACATCTTCAAACGCCTGCTACTGATGCTGCCGACGCTGTTCGGCGTGCTGCTCCTGACCTTCGCCGTCATCCAGTTCGTGCCGGGCGGGCCGGTCGAGCAGATGGTGTCGCAGTTGCAGGGCCGCGACTCGGGCGGCGAGCGCGCTGCCACGAGCGGTGCCGGCTACCGTGGCCGCCAGGGGCTGGACCCGCAGCGCATCGAAGAGATCAAGCAGCTGTACGGCTTCGACAAGCCGCCGCTCGAACGCTTCTGGCTGATGCTCAAGTCCTACGCGCGTTTCGACCTGGGCACCAGTTTCTACCAGCGCAAGGCCGTTTGGGACCTGGTCAAGGAGAAGCTGCCGGTTTCTATCAGCCTGGGCCTCTGGACCTTCTTCATCAGCTACTTCATTGCCGTGCCGCTCGGCGTCGCCAAGGCGGTGCGGGCCGGCTCCCGCTTCGACTTCGTGACCACGCTGATCGTGCTGATCGGCTATGCAATCCCGGGCTTCGTGCTCGGCGTCGCGCTGCTGGTGATTTTCGGTGGCCAGCTGCAGTGGTTTCCGCTTCGCGGGCTCACTTCGTCGAATTGGGAGAGCCTGAGCTGGACCGCGAAAGTGGTCGACTACCTCTGGCACATCGCGCTGCCGGTCACCGCGATGGTGCTCGGCAGCTTCGCGGTAACGGCAATGCTGACGAAGAATTCCTTTCTCGAAGAAATCCGCAAGCAATACGTGCTGACCGCGCGCGCCAAGGGGCTCACCGAGCGCCAGGTGCTGTGGAAGCATGTGTTCCGCAATGCGTTGATTCCGATCATCACCGGCTTCCCGGCGGCTTTTATCGGTGCTTTCTTCACCGGGTCGCTGCTTATCGAAACCCTGTTCTCGCTCGACGGCCTCGGCCTTCTGAGCTACGAGAGCGTGATCCGGCGCGACTATCCGGTGGTGCTCGGGACGCTCTACCTCTTCACGCTGATCGGACTGGTGACCAAGCTCGTCTCCGATCTCTGCTACGTGCTTGTCGATCCGAGGGTCAAGTTTGACTAGCGCGCCTCCTTCCGCGTCGCCCGCCGCATCGCCTGGACGCCGCGCCTGGCAGCGCTTCAAACGCAACCGCCTGGGTTTCTGGAGCCTGGTGCTCTTCGTCGTGCTGGTCGTGTCGAGCCTGTTTGCAGAGATGCTCTCCACCGACAAGCCGCTGGTCGTGCGCTACGAGGGCCAGACCTACTTTCCGGTGCTTCGCGACTATGCCGAAAGCACCTTCGGCGGCGACTTCGAGACGCCCGCCGACTACCTCGATCCGTTCATACGCGAGCGCATCACCGCCGGGCAGAACTGGGCGATCTATGCGCCCAACCCCTACGGCCCCAAGACGCTCAACTACTTTGCGAGCGCGCCCAATCCGGCGGCGCCATCGAGCGAGAACTTCTTCGGCAGCGACGACCGCGGCCGTGACCTGCTCGCGCAGCTCATCTACGGCTTCAGGGTGAGCGTGCTGTTCGCACTGGCGCTCACCGTCATCGGCGTGGTGCTGGGCATCATCACCGGCGCGATCCAGGGCTTCTTCGGCGGCAAGACCGACCTCGCGTTCCAGCGCTTCATCGAAATCTGGGGCTCGATGCCCGAGCTGTACCTGCTGATCATCTTTAGCGCGATCTTTGCGCCGAGCGTCGCGCTGCTGCTGGTGCTCTTGAGCCTGTTCGGCTGGATGGGCCTGTCGGACTACGAGCGCGCCGAATTCCTGCGCAACCGGCAGATGGACTACGTGCGCGCCGCCCGCGCGCTCGGCGTGAGCAACCTGCAGATCATGTGGCGCCACATCCTGCCCAACAGCATGGTGCCGGTCGTCACCTTCCTTCCGTTTCGCATGAGCGCGGCCATCCTGGCCCTGACCTCGCTCGATTTCCTCGGGCTCGGCGTACCGCCCGGAACGCCGTCGCTCGGCGAGTTGCTGAGCCAGGGCAAGGCGAACATCGATGCCTGGTGGATATCGCTGTCGACCTTCGGCGTGCTGGTGGTCACGCTGATGCTGTTGACTTTCATGGGCGATGCGCTGCGCGATGCGCTCGACCCGCGAAAGGCAGAAAAATGAGCGCCAATCTGCTCGATGTGCAGGGTTTGCGCGTCTCTTTTAGCGGCAAGGAAGTGGTGCACGGCATCGACTTCGCGATCGCCGAAGGCGAGAAGCTGGCGCTGGTCGGCGAGTCAGGTTCGGGCAAGACCGTCACTGCCGTGAGCCTGCTGCGGCTGGTGCAGAACGCCGACATCTCGGGCAGCGCCCGTTTCGCCGGCGCCCACGGCACCGCGGCACGCGACCTGCTGTCGCTGCCGGAGCGGCAGCTGCGCGGCATCCGCGGCAAGGAGATCGCGATGATCTTCCAGGAGCCGATGACTGCGCTCAATGCGCTCTACAGCGTCGGCGATCAGATCGCGGAAGTGCTCGAGCTGCATGAGGGCCTGTCGTCCCGCGCCGCGCACGAGGCGGCCGTGCAGCTGCTGGCGGACACCGGAATTTCCGAGCCGGCGCGGCGGGCCATGGCGTTCCCGCACCAGCTGTCGGGCGGCCAGCGCCAGCGCGCCATGATCGCGATGGCCCTGGCCTGCAAGCCGCGCCTGCTGCTGGCCGACGAGCCGACCACCGCGCTCGACGTCACCGTACGGGGGCAAATCCTCGATCTGCTGACGGAACTTCAGCGCAAGCACGGAATGGCGGTGCTGCTGATCACCCACGACCTGAACCTGGTTCGCCGCTTCGCCGACCGCGTGGCTGTGCTGGAAGACGGGCACATCGTCGAGCACGGCCACGTTTCCGGCGTGTTCGACTCCCCGCAGCATGCCTACACCCGCAAGCTCATCGACAGCAGGCCCACGCGCGATCTGGCGTCGGCCGAGGCCCAGCCCGATGCGCCGCCGGTGCTCGCGGCGCG
>JANOCL010000252.1:0-1731 GCA_031412135.1 Variovorax sp.
CCCGACCCGCTTTCCCCCACAACCCCCAGTGTCTCGCCTGCGCGGACGCTGACCGAGGCGTCGTTCACCGCCTTCACATAGCCCGCGTTGCGCCGGAGCAGCCCCTTGGTGATCGGGAACCACACGCGCAGGTGTTCGGTCCGCACGACTTCGCCTGCATCGGCGGGAACAGGGTCGGGCCGACCCTTGGGTTCTGCCGCCAGCAGCTTGCGGGTATAGGGGTGCTGCGGGTTGGCGAAAATCGCCGCCGAAGGGCCCTGCTCGACGATCTCTCCTCCCTGCATCACGCAGACCCGGTCGGCGATGCGGCGCACGATGCCAAGGTCATGCGTGATGAACAGCAGGCTCAGCCCCTCCTTCGCCTTCAACTCGCCCAGCAGATCGAGGATCTGTGCCTGGATCGTCACGTCCAGCGCGGTCGTCGGTTCGTCGGCAATCAGCAATTCAGGTCCATTGGCAAGCGCCATGGCGATCATCACCCGCTGGCGCTGCCCGCCCGAAAGCTGATGCGGATAGGCACCCAACCGGCTTTCCGCCTCGCGAATTCCAACCTTCTGCAACAGCTCCAGAATGCGCGCCCTGGCTGCATCGCCCGTCAGGGCCTGATGCAGCGCCAGGCTCTCGCCCAACTGCCGCTCGATCGTGTGGAGCGGGTTCAGGCTCGTCATCGGCTCCTGGAAGATGAAGCTGATGTCGTTGCCGCGCGTGCGTCGCAGGCTCGCCTCGTCGGCTCCCACCATCTCGCGCCCGTCATAGAGGATCGAACCGGTCACCTCTGCGCTGTCCGGCAACAGCCCCACCGTGGATAGCGCCGTCACCGACTTGCCCGAGCCGCTCTCGCCCACCAGCGCCACCGTCTCGCCCCGCCCGACGGTGAAGTTGACATCTCGCACTGCATCCACCACCCGTCCATCCTGCCGGAACCGGACGGACAGACCGCTGACCTGAAGCACGCTCATCGAAAGGTCTTCCGGGGGTCGAAGGCGTCACGAATGCCCTCGAAGATGAACACCATCAGGCTGAGCATGATGGCGAAGGCGAAGAAGGCCGTGAAGCCAAGCCACGGCGCCTGAAGGTTCTGCTTGGCCTGCAAGGTCAGTTCGCCCAGAGAGGGCGACGAGGACGGCAAACCGAACCCGAGGAAGTCGAGCGCGGCGAGCGACCCGATGGTGCCCGTCACGATGAAGGGCAGCATCGTCAGCGTCGCGACCATCGCGTTGGGCAGAACGTGGCGAACCATGATGATGTGATTGGCCACCCCAAGCGCGCGGGCCGCGCGCACATATTCAAAGTTCCGCGCGCGCAGGAATTCGGCCCGCACCACCCCCACCAGTGCTGTCCAGCCGAACAGCACCATCAGCCCGACCAGCAGCCAGAAGTTCATCTGCCAGATCGCGGCGACGATGATGATGATGTAAAGGCTGGGCGTCGATCCCCAAAGCTCGATGATCCGCTGGAAGATCAGATCGGTCAGCCCACCGAAATAGCCCTGCACCGCCCCCGCCGCGATCCCGATGACCGAAGTCAGCGCCGTCACGATCAGCGCGAAGGCCACCGAGAGACGGAAGCCGTAGATCACGCGCGCCAGCACGTCGCGCGCCGTGTCGTCGGTTCCCAGCCAATGGGTCGCATCGGGGGCCGATGGTGCGGTTCCCTCGATGTCGTTCACCGTGTTGTAGCTGAACGGGATAAGCGGCCAGACCATCCATCCCACCTGCACCGGCTCGCCCG
>JANOCL010000253.1:0-18851 GCA_031412135.1 Variovorax sp.
CCCCGGCTCGCGCGCCAGCGCCACGATGGCATTGCCGAGCAGGCCGGCGGTTGCCTCGCAGGTCTGCGACAGCAGCCCGACCAGGTTGGCCAGCAGGGCGCGGGGCGCGCCATCGGGAGCCTCGGCCTGCACCGCCGCCAGAAGGCTGCCCTGGCCCGCGGGCTCGGCCGCCGCCAACTGCTCGAAGCGGGCCATCAGCGCCATCGCCGCAGCGCTGGCGGCCTCCAACTGCGCGGGCGACGACAGCGGAGACAGGCAGGCGACGAAGTCGGCCATCCAGGTCGACACGCGCGGCAGTTCCTCGTCGGCAAAGCCAAGCAGATGGGCGACGCCGCGAACGGGCAGGGCGAAGCAGGTGTCGGACAGAGAGGACGTCGGCATGCGCGCCGCCACCTTCAGCACGTTCGCATGCGCTGCCCGCAGGTCGATGCCGGCCAGCGCCCGCTGCAGCACGGGCTTCCGTCGCGCGTGCACCGGCCCGTCGTTCATGCGGACCAGGTGGCCGAACACCTCACCGGCAGGCATGCCGGCGATGGCGCGCGGTACCGGCTCCGCCGCGGGGCGAACGCGCAGGGAAGGGCTGGCGAGCAGTTCGCGCACCGCATCGGCGCGGCTTGCGATCCAGAGCTTCAGCGCGTCGTCGAACGCCAGCGCCGGGCCTTCGCGCAGCATGGCGTACCAGGGGTAGGGATCGGCATGGGTGGCGGCCGCGACCACGTCGGCCGGTGGAGCAATGTCGAGCGTCATGCCCGCAGTGTGCCGCCTTGGCGCGCTCACACTTCGCTTACGATCGAAGCATGGATGCATCCACTGCCGACGCCCACCTGGCCCGCCTGGCCGGCGCCATTGCCGAACCGGCCCGCGCGCGCATGCTGTGCTGCCTGCTCGACGGGCATGCCCGCACAGCCACCGAGCTGGCGGCGGTCGGCGAGGTTGCGGCATCGACCGCCAGCGCACACCTGGCCAGGCTGAAGGCGCAGGGGTTGGTCGCAATGGTGGCGCAGGGCAAGCATCGCTACTTCAGGCTGGCGGGCAGCGAGGTCGCGGCGGTGCTCGAAGGCCTGCTGGTCGTCGCCGGTGCGCCGCGCGAAGAGTTCCGTTCCACCGCGCCCAGCCGCCTGCGCGCAGCCCGCACCTGCTACGACCACATGGCGGGCACGGCCGGCGTGGCGCTGCACGACCGGTTGCATGCCCAGGGCTGGCTGCATGCCGGCAGCGGGCGCGAGGACTACGACCTGACCGCCGACGGCGCGGTCGCGCTCGAAAGCCTGGGCATCGACGTGGAGAACGTGCGGGGCTCGCGCCGGCGCTTCGCCTGCGCATGCCTCGACTGGAGCGAGCGGCGGCCCCATCTTGGCGGCGCACTGGGCGCGGCCTGGTTGCAGCTGTCGCTGCGGCGCGGCTGGGTGCGCCAGGAACTCGACGGCCGCGCCTTGGTGCTCATGCCCAAGGCCGGTCGCGAGATGCCGGAGCTGTTTGGCCTGGCCTGAGCGCGCCTGCGCCCTGCCTACTGAAAGGCCACCTCGGCAAAGCTGCGCAGCTTGCGGCTGTGCAGCCGGCTCGAGCCCTCGGCGCGAAGGATGTCGATGGCCGCCATGCCGATGCGCAGGTGCTGTTCGACCCGCTCGCGGTAGAACTGGTTGGCCATGCCCGGCAGCTTGATCTCGCCGTGCAAGGGCTTGTCGCTCACGCACAGAAGGGTGCCGTAGGGCACGCGAAACCGGAATCCGTTGGCCGCGATGGTGGCGCTTTCCATGTCGAGCGCCACCGCCCGGCTCTGGCTGAAGCGGCGCTGCGGCTGGTTGCCGGGCAGCAGCTCCCAGTTGCGGTTGTCGGTGCTCGCCACGGTGCCGGTGCGCATGATCTTCTTGAGCTGGGTGCCCTGCATGCCGGTCACGTCGGCCACCGCCTTCTCCAGCGCCAGCTGGATCTCGGACAGGGCCGGGATCGGCACCCAGAGCGGCAGTTCCTCGTCGAGCACATGGTCCTCGCGCACGTAGGCATGGGCCAGCACGTAGTCGCCGAGCTGCTGCCCCTGGCGCAGGCCGGCGCAGTGGCCGAGCATCATCCATGCATGCGGCCGCAGCACGGCCACATGGTCGGTGATGGTCTTGGCATTCGCCGGGCCGACGCCGATGTTGACCATCGTGATGCCGCTGCGGTCCTCGCGCACCAGGTGGTAGGCCGGCATCTGCGGCAGGCGGGGGGGCGGCGTGCCCTGCGTGCCGTCGAGCAGGCCGCCGAAGGTGTCGCTCGAACCCGCCTCGAGGCCGCGACGGCGGGTGACCACGTTGCCCGGCTCGATGAAGGCGATGTAGCCGCTGTTCTCGTCGGTCATGGCCTCGTGCCCGAGACGCACGAACTCGTCGATGTAGAACTGGTAGTTGGTGAAGAGCACGAAGTTCTGGAACCACTCGGGCGCCGTGCCGGTGTAGTGGCGCAGCCGATGCAGCGAATAGTCGACCCGTGCCGCGGTGAAGAGCGCGAGTGGCTGCGCCTCGCCGGCCTTGGGCTCGAAGGTGCCGTTGGCGATGCCGTCGTCCATCGCGCCCAGGTCGGGCAGGTCGAACACATCGCGCATCAGCGCGCGGCGCTCGACCGTCATGGTGCCTTCGATGTGCTCGTTCTCGGCGAAGGAAAAGTGGATCGGGATCGGCTGCGTGCTGGTGCCGATTTCAAGCTCGACCTGGTGGTTCTCGAGCAGCAGCCGGAACTGCTCGCGGTAGTAGCGGCTGAACAGGTCGGGCCGGCTCAGCGTGGTTTCGTAGCGGCCCGGTCCCGACACGAAGCCGTAGCTCAATGCCGCATTGGCTGCCGGCGTCAGGCGCGAGACCGTGTGCGTGTGGACCCGGACGAACGGATAGCAGGCGCGCACGCGGCCGGGCAGGCTTTCCCCGGCGACGAAGCGCAGCATCGCCTCGCGCAGATGCTGCAAACCGCTGTTGTAGATGAGCCGCACCTGCGCAAGCGCTGCGGCCGCATCGGTGAAACGGGCCGGGGCAATGAAGGCGGGCATGAAGGGCATCTGTTTATTGTGCAGCCAGGGCCTGTCAATGCTATTTCCGGAGATCGCGTTGCCCGGCCAAGGGGCTGGATGCAAGGCGCACGCGCGCAGCAAGGCTTGCGCCTTGCAAGCGCGGGCAACGCCGCAGACGGCCCCTTGGCCGGGCAACCCGAAGGGAAGGCATGCCAAGGCGCGCCGCTAGTCGTTGCACTCCTTGCGTGTGCCGACGCACACGCGGCGTCGTGCGCCTTGATCGGCCCGCCTTGGCATGCCTTCGCGACTCCGGAAATAGCATTGACAGGCCCTAGCCTGGCATGGGTTCGCGCATCGTCACGAACTCCTCCGCCATGGTCGGATGAATGCCGATGGTGCTGTCGAACAGCGCCTTCGTCGCCCCGGCGCGCATGGCGACCGCGAAGCCCTGCACGATCTCGCCCGCGTCGGCGCCGACCATGTGCAGGCCGACCACGCGGTCGCTGGCCTTGTCGACCACCAGCTTCATGAAGGTGCGCTCCTGGCTTTCTGAAAGCGTATGGCGCAGTGCCTTGAACTCGCTGCTGAAGATGCTGATGCGGTCGAACTTCGCGCGCGCCTCGGCCTCGGTCAGGCCGCAGGTGCCGATGTTCGGATGCGTGAACACGGCAGTCGGCGTGTACTCGTAGTCGAGCTGCCTGCGACCTTTGCCGAACAATGCATCGACCACGACCATGGCTTCGGCCAGTGCCACCGGCGTGAGCTGCTGGCGGGTGGATACGTCGCCTACGGCGTAGACCGAAGGCACCGAGCTGCGGTAGTCCGCATCGACCACCACGCCGCCGCGCTCGTCCATCGCCACACCGGCGGCTTCGAGGCCGAGGCCCTGCGTATTGGGCATCCGGCCGGTGGCGTAGAGCACGGTGTCGGCCTCGATGCGCTGGCCGCGCGACAGCATTGCGCAAACGCCGTCGTCCTGCCGCGTGATCATGCTGATCTCGCAGTTGAATCGGATGTCGATGCCCGACCGGGTCATCTCCTTGGCAAGGAACTGCCGCACGTCCTCGTCGAAGCCGTTCAGCAGGTGCGCCGTGCGCTGCAGCAGCGTGACCTTGGCGCCCAGGCCGTTGAAGATCGACGCGAGCTCGCAGGCGATGTAGCCGCCGCCCACCACCAGGAGCCGCTTGGGAAACGGGTCGAGGTCGAACATCGCGTCCGACACCACCACGTGCTCCCTTCCGGACACCTCGGGCACGAAAGGCATGCCGCCGGTGGCGACCAGCACATGGCGTGCGGTGTAGCGCTTCTCGCCGACCTGCACCGTGTGCGCGTCGGCCAGTTGCGCCCAGCCCTGGACCAGGGTGACGCCGGCGCCTTCGAGCAGGCTGCGGTAGATGCCGTTGAGCCGCGTGATCTCGCGCCGGCGGTTGGCCTTGAGCCGGTCCCAGTCGAAGCGCGGCGCCTCGCCGACCTGCCAGCCGAAGCCGGCCGCCTCGGCGAAGGATTCGGCATAGCCGGCGGCATAGCTGTAGAGCTTCTTGGGAATGCAGCCCACGTTGACGCAGGTGCCGCCCAGTTCGGCGCATTCCGCCAGCGCCACCCGGGCGCCGCGCTGGGCCGACATGCGCGCGGCGCGCACGCCGCCGCTGCCGCCGCCGATCACGAAGAGGTCGAAGTCGAATGTGCGCATGGATGCTCCTTGCGGCCGACTGTAGCCGGCCGCAGTTGCGCCCGTGCGGCGCTTCAGGCCGGTGCGCCTGGGGCGGTGCCGGTCTTCGGATTTGCGAGGAAGAAGCGCAGCATTTCGGCGCTCGCATCCGGCCCGGTGGGATCGGTGTACGAGCCCTTGGTGCTGCCGCCGGCCCAGGCATGCCCGGCGCCGTGCAGCCGCCAGTGCTCGACGGCCGGTTTGCCCTGGCTGTCGCTGTATTCGCGACGGGTGAACCTGCGGCCCTGCGGCGCCTGGCCGGTGGATTCGCGTGGCGCGGCCGTGTTGCCGCCATGGCCGGCCAGCGCGGAGGTCGTAACCTGCTCGCCGTTGCGTGGACTGACGGTGGTGTCCGCATCGCCGTGGAAGACGATGGTCGGCACTCCCGAGCCGGCCGCGGTCGCGCCGGCGGCGCCGCTCTTCATGGCGGACAGTGCGGACATCAGGTCGCTCGCCGCACCGCTCGCCAGGCCCGAGTGCACGCCGACGGCTGCGAACAGGTCGGGGTGCGTGCGCCCGAGGATGTCGGCCATCGCGCCGCCGGCCGACAGGCCCGCGACATAGACCCGCGCCGGATCGACCGACTGCTTGCTCATCACCGAGCGGGTGAGCGCGGCCAGCAGCGCCGGCTCGCCGCGCTCGCGCCCCTGGTGCTGCGGCTTGAACCAGTTCCAGCATTTCGACGAGTTGGCATGCTGCGTCTGCGCCGGATAGAGCACCAGGCAGCCGCTGTCGCGCGCCAGCCGGTTCATCTGCGTGCCGGCAGCGAAGTCGTCCGGGCCCTGCGTGCAGCCGTGCAGCATCAAGAGCAGCGGGCGCGGCGTGCCGGCGCCCGTTGCCGGCACGAAGAGCTTGTAGGCGATCGAGCGGTTCTGGTGGGCGAAGACACCGTCGATCCACTGCTCTTCGCCGTCCGGCGACGTCTCGACCACGCGGGCGGGCACGTCTACCACGAGCGCATCGTCGTTGGCGGCAACGGGCGGCGGCGCCGAGCCGTTGATGGCGCGCTGGATGGCGCGCGTAGCTTCCTGCAGGTCGCCACCGCGGGTCAGGCGGCTGGCCTGGTGCATCAGACGTTGGAAAAGGGGATTCATGAGGGCCTTGAAAAAAGAGAATGAAGAAAGCGCGTTGCGGCGCTCAATGGAGCCGGTCGGCCAGCGCGGCCTTGACGGCCGGGCTGGCGTGGAGGGCGCCGAGCACCGTGATCGACCGGATGGTTTCGAGCGCCAGTTCGGGTGTCACGTCCGCGGCGATGCTGGCGAGGCCCAGCACCTTGATTTCGAGCTGCTCGCCGGCGCGGCGTGCGGCCTCGAGCTCGGCCACGCTGAAATGCTGGAGCCCCAGCACCAGCATCTTGCGGGCGACGAACTGCTTCAACACATCGCCGTGGACCGCAAGCTGGTTGCGAATCGCGGTGCGGATGAAGTCGGTGCGATTGGCGTAGAAGCCCTCGGCAACCAGCAGGTCGATGTGACCAAGGTCGACATAGCCGAGGTTGATCGTGATTTTCTCGGCGTCCGGCAGGCGGGGCCGCTGGACGACGGGAGTGGCGGAAGATTGCATGCCGCCATCCTAACACCATCCGGTTGGATGGTGAGAGGATGGTTTGCGCAATACCCCTACTTGTAGAGGGTCTGCGGCAGCCAGAGGCCGATGGCGGGCCAGATGTAGAGCAACACGATCGCGAGCACCTGGATTCCCATGAAGGGCAGCATGCCGAGAAAGATCTGGTTCAGCGTCACGTGCGGCGGACTCACACCCTTCAGGTAGAAGGCCGCCATCGCAACCGGGGGCGACAGGAACGCGGTCTGCAGGTTCAGTGCGACAAGCAGTCCGAAGAACAACGGGTCGACGCCGAAGTTGTCCAGGAGCGGTATGAAGATCGGCATGAAGATCACGATGATCTCGGTCCATTCGAGCGGCCAGCCCAGCACGAAGATGATCACCTGGCTCAGTATCAGGAACTGGATCTTCGAGAGGTTCATGCTCAGCACCCATTCCTCCACCAGCGCCTGCCCGCCCAGGAGCGCAAAGGCGGCGGAGAAGATCGCCGAGCCGACGAACAGCCAGCACACCATGGCCGATGTCTTGGCCGTCAGGAACACCGACTCCTTCAGCACGCTCATGGTGAGCCGCCGGTACGCAGCCGCGAGCAGGAAGCCGCCGAGCGCGCCCATTGCGGCAGCTTCCGTCGGCGTCGCCAGGCCGAGCACGATGGAGCCAAGCACCGAGAGGATCAGGATCATCAACGGAAAGAACGAGGCCAGGAGCATCTTGAAGATCTCGAGGCGCGCGAAGCTGAGGAACAGATAGAACAGCGTGACAAGCGCGCCGACAACCGCAAAGCAGACCCACCACCACGCGGGTGCGTCACGGGTGGTGGCGACGCCTTCGGCCTGCTCTTGCGCAGCAGCCGGTGCGGCGGCAGCGGGCGGTGCGGCGGCACCGGGCGGTTCCTGGACCGCGCCGGCGCCCGGGGGCTCCTGCAGCCCGCCTGAACCCGGCGGCTCGGCCAATCCGCCTTCGCTCGGCGGCTCGGCAAGTCCACCCGACTCTTGCGCAGGCGCACTGCGCGCGGCGCCGATTTCCTGGATGTCGTAACGGGCTTCGGCTTGAACGGTCGTCACGGCGCGGTAGGTGGTCACGGCCAGCAGGGCGAACAGCAACCCTGGCAACACGACGATGCCGAGCTGGCGCAGCAGGTGCCCGACCGGCACATCGGCATTGCGCTTGCCCTTGAGCGCCGCGAACAACTGGGTGAAAGCACGCGAGCTCGGATCGGTGGTGATCCGCTGCGTCATCGGCGGCAGCGGCACGGCACGGTCGGCGGCCGACAGCGGCGGCGCCCAAGCGGGCTTGAGCTTGGCCACGATGACCACGTACACCACGTAGAGCGAGGCCAGCATCAGGCCCGGGAAGAAGGCGCCCGCGTACAGCTGCACCACCGACACCCCGGCCGTGGCGCCGTAGACGATCAGCAGCACCGAGGGCGGGATCAGGATGCCGAGGCAGCCGCCCGCGGTGATCGCACCCGCCGCCAGCGGAATGCTGTAGCCGGCCCGCAGCATCGCGGGCAGCGCCAGCAGCCCCATCAGCGTGACCACCGCACCCACGAAGCCGGTGGCGGTCGCGAAGATGGTGCAGGTCACCAGCGTGGCCACCGCCAGCGCGCCCGGCAGGCGCGCCATGGCGAGGTGCAGGCTCTTGAACAGCGTCTCGATCAGATTGGCCCGCTCCACCAGGTAGCCCATGAAGACGAACAGCGGCACCGCGATGAGCACGTCGTTCGCCATCGTCTTGTAGGCGGCCTGCACCATCAGGTCGAGCGTCTGGGTGGTGTTTCGCCCATAGGCGAACCAGGTGAAGATCATGCCCATGCCCATCAGCGTGAAGGCCGTGGGAAAGCCCAGCATGATCGCGACCACCACCAGCGACAGCATCAGCAGGCCAAGGTGCCCATCGGTGATGGTTTCGACGCGCAGCAGCATGATCGCCGCCGCGGCGATGATCAGGAACATGAAGCTGAGGCCGAACCAGAGTTCCTTGCGAATCTTCATTTCCGGCTCTCCTTGCCGACCACCACGGCGTCCAGCGCCTGGATGTCTTCGTCATGCACGTTGACCATTTCCTTGAGCTTGGCAACGTCGACTTCCTCGACGTCCTGCTCGCGTGACGGCCAGACGCCGTTCTGGATGCACTGGATGCAGCGCACGATCTCCACGAAGCCCTGAAGCAGCAGCGTGGCGCCGGCCAGCGGGATCACGTACTTGAACGGATAGAGCGGCAGCGGGTCGGCCGAGAACGTCTGCTCGCGGATGGCGAGCGACTCGCCCGCGTAGATCCAGCCGGCCCAGGTCAGCGCGACGATGCCGGGCAGGAAGAACAGGATGTAGAGCGCCAGGTCGAAGATTGCCTGCGTGCGCGGCCTGAAGAAACCATAGAGCACGTCGCCGCGCACATGGCCGTTCTTGCTCAGCGTGTAGGCGCCCGCGGTCATGAACAGCGTGCCGTACAGCATGATTTGCGCGTCGAGCACCCATGCGTGCGGATTGTTGAGCGCATAGCGGGAGAACACCTCCCAGCTGATGAGGAGCGTGAGCAGCACCGAGCACCAGGCGAAGGTCTTGCCGACCAGGGTGGAGAAGCGGTCCACCGCCAACATGAATGATTGCATCAGAGAGAGTCCTGGCCGCACGAGGTCTGAAAAAAATGAGGGGCACCTCCGGTGCCCCTCGTCGATATCAACGCGAAATCAGGACTTCTTCGCCTGCCGCCCGAAGTAATGGTTGTACGCCATCTTGAAGTCGACCGTGTAGTCGTTTTGCCATTGGAGCGCGCGTTCGGCAAAGGCCTTCTGCGAGTCCATCACCTTCTTGAACATCGGGTTCTCCGTGGACTTCTTGGCCACCGTCTTGTCCCACGACGCGAGCTGCGCGCGCAGGATCGCATCGGGCGTCTTGTAGAACTTGATGCCGGCCTTCTTCAGCTCGATGTAGTCCTGCGAATTGCGCTCGATCGCCTTCCAGCTCATGTCGGCGCTGGCGGCCTGAACGCCGTAGTCGATGATCGCCTTCAGTTCGGCCGGCAGCGCGGTGAGCTTGGCCTTGTTGAACAGAATCTCGAACTGCTCGCCGGACTGGTGGAAGCTCTGCAGCATGCAGTTCTTGGCCACGTCGGGAAAGCCGAGCACGCGATCGCTCGATGCGTTGTTGAACTCGGCTGCGTCGAGCAGTCCGCGGTCAAGCGCGGGCACGATCTCGCCGCCGGGCAGCGGGTTGACCGCCGTGCCCATGTCGGTGAACACGTCGACCGCCAGGCCCACCGTGCGGAACTTGAGGCCCTTCATGTCCTCCACCTTGGTGACTGGCTTCTTGAACCAGCCCAACGGCTGGGTCGGCATAGGGCCGTAGAGGTACGACGCCACGTCGAGGTTGAGGCTCTTGTAGATTTCATCCAGCAGCGCCTTGCCGCCGCCGTAGTTGTGCCAGGCGAGCACCGTGTTGGCATCCATGCCGTAGCCCGGGCCCGAGCCCCACAGCGCGAGGGCGGAGTTCTTGCCGTACCAGTACGCAACCACGCCGTGGCCGCCGTCGAGCGTGCCCTTGGCAACCGCGTCCAGCAGCTGGAAAGCCGGGACTACCGAGCCCGCCGGAAGCACGTCGATCTTGAGGCGGCCGCCCGCCATGTCGTTCACCTTCTTGGCAAAGTCCTGGGCGTACTCGTGGAAAATGTCCTTGGATGGCCAGGTGCTCTGGAAGCGCAGCGACGTGGTCTGCGCCATGCTGACCATGGGCGCGGACATCGCGCCGGCCGCCACGGCTGCTCCCTTGAGCAGGCTGCGCCGGCGGGTTGGTTTGTTCTCTGACATGCGTGTGTCTCCGTTGGTGGTGTGCCTGGAAAATCCCAAGGCTGCCATCTTTGACAAGGTGAACATTCGGAACAAAGAGGGTTTTCACGAACTGATCGAAAATCTTGTCTCGTGGAATGGCCTTCTGACCTAAAGATGATCGGCATCTAAGTACTAACCCTAGCGGTGGAAGGACGAAAGCATGACTGCAAGCAATGCAACACCGGCCGAGGGCTATGCCGGCGACGTGACGCCCGAACAGGCCGCCGCGTGGATGGTGGCGGGCGAGGCGGTGTTGGTCGACGTGCGCAGCGACGCCGAACGCGAGTGGGTGGGCTATGTGCCGGGCGCGGTGCCGCTGGCATGGAAGCAGTGGCCGGGCATGGCGCCCAATGCCGGTTTCGACGACGGCATCAAGGCCGCGGTGCCGGCCGGAATCCGGGCGGTGCTGCTCTGCCGAAGCGGCGTGCGTTCGATTGCGGCAGCCCGGCGCGCGACCGAACTGGGCCTGGAGGCCTACAACATCCTCGAAGGCTTCGAGGGCGATGCCGATGCGGAGGGCCACCGCGGACGCAAAGGCGGCTGGCGCCTTCGCGGCCTGCCCTGGAAGCAGAACTGAGCGTTACTTGGCTGCGGGAATGCGCAGCTTCTGGCCCGGATAGATCTTGTCCGGGTGGGTCAGCATCGGCTTGTTGGCCTCGAAGATCGCGTTGTACTTGTTCGGGTCGCCGTAGTACTTCTTGGAGATGGCGGAGAGCGTGTCGCCCTTGGCCACGTCGTGGTACTGCGCCGGGTCGGCGGCTGGCGCCGCCAGCTTATTGTCGACCTGGGTCACGTTGGCCACGTTGCCGGCCGCGAGCGATGCCTTCTCGCTGGCTTCCTGCGACGGCGCCTGTCCAGACAGCGTGACGACGCCAGTGCTCGAGACGTAGGTCACGTCCAGCGCGGTAAGGCCCAGATTCTGGGTCTCGATGTAGGTCTTGATGGCCGCAGCAGCGGCCTGGTCCTTGTTTGCGTCCGGCTCCGCAGCCTGCGCCGACGAGCCCCCGAAAAGTTTTTCGCCCGCTTCCTTGATAAAACTCAGCAAACCCATGGTGTTCTCCTTCGCCTTGGTTGATGTGAGTGGGCACTGTAGCCGTGGAACCCGGGCCCGGCGCGTAGGCTGCCGCCGCATACGGCGGCCACGCGCAGGCACAAACGCAATAATCCGCGCATGCCATTCCTCGCGATCGACATCGGCAACACACGCCTCAAATGGTCCCTCTACGACGCGGCGCGGCCGGGCGCGGCGCTGCTGGCGCAGGGGGCCGAGTTCCTCGACCATATCGAGCGCCTCGCCGACGGCCCATGGTCCGGGCTGGCCGCTCCTGCATCGATGCTCGGCTGCGTCGTCGCCGGCGACGCCGTGCGCCGCCGCGCCGAAGAGCAGCTTATGGAGCGATTCGATTGCTCGGCACGCTGGGTCGTCGCCAGCACTGCCGAGGCGGGCATCGTGAACGGCTACGACCATCCCACCCGGCTGGGCGCCGACCGCTGGGTCGCGATGATCGGCGCCCGCCATCGCATGCTGGCGCACGGTGCGGCACGCCCGATGGTGGTGGTGATGATCGGAACCGCGGTCACCGTCGAGGCGGTCGACGCGGGTGGCAGGTTTCTCGGCGGCTTCATCCTGCCCGGCCACGGCATCATGCTGCGGGCGCTCGAATCCGGCACGGCCGGCCTGCATGTCCCGACCGGCGATGTGCGTGAATTTCCCACCAACACCAGCGATGCGCTGACCAGCGGCGGCACCTTTGCCATCGCCGGCGCGGTGGAGCGCATGGTCCAGCACGTGCGCGCGCACTGCGGCGCCGAACCCGCCTGCTACATGACCGGCGGTGCGGGCTGGAAGATGGCGCCCAGCATGAACGGCGATTTCGAACTGGTCGACGGGCTGATCATGGACGGGCTGCTGGTGCTGGCGCAGGAACGATCGCTCTCGTCCTGAGCCGGCGAATCAGGACGAGCCGGCCAGCCCGTCCACCGCCTGGAACATCGCCTGCCGCGCCTGGCTCACGATCTGCCCTCGCCACGCATCGGTGTCGGTATAGAAGGCGGCCATCATCTGCGCGCGAATGCCTGCAGCCAGTTCGGCCGGCGCTTCCGGATGCTTGTGCAGCCAGTGGTCGGCCCGCAGCGCACCGGTCACCTCGAGCATTGGGAGGGTGCCGTATTCCAGTGCGATGCCGGTGTATTCGGCTTCGGGACATTCGTCGTAGACCGCGCTCCACATAAGCCCGGTCAGGAAGGCGGAGGTCGAGGAGCCGTCGTAGATCGAGGTCACCGGCGCTGCCGGCGTGCCCCACCACGCATTGGCGCGCGCATAGGCGGCCTTGTCGTCGCGGCACGAAAAAATCCGTTCGCCCAGACCGCTCGGTCCCAGGCCGGTGTGCAGGTCGATCCAGCCCAGCTTGCGCGCGCCCTGCGCATGCGTGCGCAGGACCTCGCGGAAGGTCAGGTTGCTCCAGGTCGGCGCATTGCCGCCAAAGAACAAGCCGTCTTCGAAACGGTACTGGCCGCGCGTGACCGCCGCCTGGTAGGCCGTCGCGCCGTGGATTTCGATCCAGGCCGAAATGGCAGCCTGGTTCTCCGGCGTGGGCGGCCACTGGTCCGGCAGCAGCAGTGCATGCAGGCCGGCGTAGGCCTCGTTCTCCGGCAGTGGCTTCGAGAAGTCGAGAAAGTTGCGATTGAGGTCGACCTTTTCATGCGTCACCCGGCGGCCGTGCGAGAACCCATGCGGATTGAGCGCATGCACGTACAGCACCGCAACGCCAGCCGCGCGCGCCTTCTCGCGCCATTCGGCGTCATGCAGTGCGAACACCTGCACGCCGCTGCCGCAGTGGCCTTCGACGCCGTGGCAGGCGCTGGTCACGACGAGCAGCCGCTCGGCGCCCGCATTGCCGTCGAGCGCGACGTCCATCGCGAGCGTCTCGTTCTCGCGCCCCGGCAGCGGATGGATGTGCGACTGCACGCCGAGCCCTGCGCTCTCGCAGCCCTGCAGGAACTTGCCGCGCGCCTGGGCGTAGCGCGGTGTAAAAGCCTCGCCGATGCCGATCATGCCGGCGCTCCCAGGAACTGTTCGGCCAGCTCGACCCAGCAGGTGGCGCCGAGCGGTATGAGGTCGTCGTTGAAGTCGTAGCTCGCGTTGTGCAACATGCACGGGCCGCCACCGTGGTGCATGTCGCGATGGCCGCCGTCGCCGTTGCCGATGAAGGCATAGGCTCCGGGCCTGGCGAGCAACATGAAGGCGAAGTCCTCGGCCGTCATGGCGGGGTCCTGCACCAGCACGTTGTCCTCGCCGACGATCCCGGCCATCACGCGGCGCGCAAAGTTGGCTTCGTCGGCCGAGTTGATGGTCGGCGGATAGTTGCGATGGAAGTGGAAGTCGCACCTGGCATCGTGCGCCGCACTCACATGCTCGGCAATCTTCTTCATCCGCGTTTCGATCAGGTCGAGCACTTCCAGCGAGAAGGTGCGCACGGTGCCGCGCAACTCGCAGGTGTCGGGAATCACGTTGCTCGCTTCGCCCGCATGGATCATCGTGACCGAGATCACGCCACCGTCGGTCGGCTTCTTGTTGCGCGTGAGGATGGTCTGGAAGGCCTGCACCATCTCGCAGGCCACCGGCACCGGATCGACGCCGGTGTGCGGCAGCGCCGCATGGCCGCCCTTGCCATGCAGGGTGATGGTGAACTCGCTGCTCGACGCCATCGCCGGACCGGGGCTGACGGCGAACTGGCCGACCTTCATGCCGGGCCAGTTGTGCATGCCGAAGACGGCGTCCATCGGAAACTGTTCGAACAGCCCTTCCTTGATCATCTCGCGCGCACCGCCGCCCCCTTCTTCGGCCGGCTGGAAGATCAGGTAGACCGTGCCGTCGAAGTTGCGGTGCCGGGCCAGGTGCTGCGCCGCCGCGAGCAGCATGGCGGTGTGGCCGTCGTGGCCGCAGGCATGCATCTTTCCGGCGTGCTGGCTTGCATGCGCGAAGGTGTTGAGTTCGGTGACGGGCAGTGCGTCCATGTCGGCGCGCAGGCCTACCGCGCGGGAGCCGGTGCCGTTCTTGACGATCCCGATCACCCCGGTGGTGCCGAGCCCGCGATGGATCGGAATGCCCCACTCGACCAGCTTGGCCGCCACCACGTCGGCGGTACGGACCTCCTGGAAGCAGAGCTCGGGATGGGCATGCAGGTCCCGGCGAACGGCGGCGATGCCGGCCGCCTGGCTGACGAGGGAATCGATGAGTTTCATGAAGGAGAGTCTAGACTTTGCCGGACTTCCGGGACAATCCGCGCATGTCCTACGTGCTTTCAAACCGCAGCCTCGAATTCGCGCAGACGCTGGTGCGCATGAACACCGTCAGCGCCAACAGCAACCTGGAGCTGATCGACTTCGCCCGCGATCATCTGGCCGGCCTGGGCGTGCGCAGCCGGCTCACCTACAACGCCGACAAGACCAAGGCCAACCTGTTCGCCACGCTCGGTGCCGGCAAGAAGGCCGGGATCATTGTTTCGGGCCATACCGACACCGTGCCGTGGGACGGGCAGGACTGGAGCATCGACCCGCTCTCCGCCATCGTGCAGGACTGGCCGCAGAACGGGCAGAACGGCGAAGCGGTGCTTGCCGAGCCGCGCCTCTACGGCCGCGGTTCGGCCGACATGAAGAGCTTCATCGCCATCGCGCTGGCCAATGCCGAGCGCTTCATCGAAAGCGAGTCGCCGTTCGCGGTGCACTTTGCCTTCAGTTACGACGAAGAGGTTGGCTGCTTCGGCGTGAGGGAGCTGATCGCCGACATGAAGGACCAGGACATCAAGCCCCTGGCCTGCATCATCGGCGAGCCGACACTGATGGTGCCGGCCATCGCGCACAAGGGCGTGTATCGCTACCGCTGCTGCGTGCGCGGCAAGGAGGCTCATTCGTCGCTGACGCCGCAGTCGGTCAACGCGATCGAGATGGCTGCACGCGTGGTCGGCAAGCTGCGCGACATGGCCGAAGGCTTCGAGCGCGACGAGCCGCGCTATGCGGGCTTCGACGTGCCCTTCAGCACCGCCAGCGTCGGCCAGTTCCACGGCGGCATCGCCGACAACGTGGTGCCGCGCGATGCCGAGTTCCGCTACGAGTTTCGCAACCTGCCGACCGCCGATGCGCAGCTGATGCAGAAGGAAGTGCTCGCGTATGCCGGTCGCGCCGAGGGAGCGATGAAGAAGATTGCGCCGGATGCCGGCTTCAAGTTCGAGACCATCTGCGAGATACCCAGTTTCCTCAGCTCGGAGGACGAGCCGGTGACCCGGCTGGCCCAGCGCCTGGCTCGCGAGTCGCGCACGACGCTGGTTGCGTTCGGCACCGAAGCCGGCATCTTCAAGAACGCCGGCATACCGACCGTCGTCTGCGGGCCCGGCAGCATCACGCAGGCGCACCAGCCCGACGAGTTCGTCACGCTCGACCAGTTGGGCCGCTGCGAGCAGTTCCTGCGGGGCTTGGCCACCACGAAGGAGATCCGCTGAAGCGCGTTGCCTTCGGCCTGCTCTGCGCCGCCGCTGCGCTCTATGCACTGGCGACGGCGCTCGAAGCGCGCCATCCCGCGTGGGCCTATGTCGCCGCCTTCGCCGAGGCCGCCATGGTCGGTGCGATTGCCGACTGGTTCGCGGTGGTCGCGCTGTTCAGGCATCCGATGGGCCTGCCGATACCGCACACCGCGATCATCCCGGCCAACAAGGACCGCATCGGCGCCAAGCTCGCCGGCTTCATCTGCAACAACTTCCTGAGCACGCCGCAGGTGCTGGCCAAGCTGGCGCAGCTCGATCCGGCCGGGCGGCTGGCGGACTGGCTGTCGCGGCCGGAACATGCGGCGACGCTGGGCGATCACCTGGTCGGCGCCGCGCGCTACGGCCTTGCCGCTTTCGACGACCAGCGTGCGCGCGATTTCCTCGGCCGCATCGCCACCGCCGGACTGGCGCAGGTCGACGTCGCGCGCCTCGCCGGCCAGGCGCTCGATGCGCTCACGGCCAACGGCCGGCACCAGGCGCTGCTCGACGACGTACTGCGGCAGGTGGCCGGTGTGGTGGAAGGCGACGAGATGCAGGACCGCATCACCGAGGCCATCGCGCGCGAGATCAGGACGCTGCGTTACGTGGGCCTCGACCAGGTCGCCGCCAAGCTGGCAACGCGCAAGATCGTGGCTGCGGTGGCGCGAACCATCTCCGAGATGGCGGCTGACCCGGCACATCCGCTGCGGCTGCGCTTCGATGTGTCCACGCACGAGTTCGTCGAGCGGCTCAAGACCGATGCCGAGTTCCAGCGCCGCGGCGAGCAGATCCGCGCCGAACTGCAGGCGCATCCGGCGCTCGGCGACTACCTGCATGGCCTGTGGAGCGAGCTCCTGGGCTGGCTGCACGACGACCTGGCAAAGACCGACTCGAGCATCCGCCAGCGCATCGTTTCGATGGCCGGCGCCATGGGTGCGCGGCTTCGTGCCGACGACGCGATGCGGCGCTGGATCAACGAGCAGATCGTCGATGCGGCGCCGCGCGCCATAGAACGCTACCGCGAGGACATTCGCCGCTACATCGTCGAACGCGTGGGGGAATGGAACGCTGGCGAAATGACGGTCGAACTGGAGCGCCACATCGGGCGCGACCTGCAGTTCATTCGGGTCAACGGCACCCTGGTCGGCGGCCTCGTGGGGCTCGCCATCCATGCCGCGACGCAAGCCTGGAGAACCTAAGTCCTGACGCGGCCGTCCGCCGTGATCATCGACAGCTCGACGAACTTCGACGCCACATGGTTGCGCGGCGAGAACGACACCTCGAAGCCGCCGAACTGCTGGCGGTCGATGCTTTCGAGCCCGGCGATGAGTCCTTCGCGGGTCAGCTTGCCTGGCGCCCGGCGCAGGCCCTCGGTGAGCACCTTCGCGGCCAGATAGCCTTCCATGCTTGAAAAATTAGCCTTGGTGGCGCCGCCGCTCTTGCGCACCGCCTCGTTGAACTCGCGCGTGATGCCGTTGGCCGCGTAGTAGGGCGACGGCACGACCTGCGTCACGACCACGCCCGCACCGACCTTGCCGAGTTCGTCGGCCAGCGCCTGCGTGCCGACGAAGGACACGTTGTAGAAGGTGCCGCCATAGCCGGCCTTGCGCGCTTCGCGGATGAAGGCGGCGCACGACTTGTAGGCGCTCACCTGCACCACCGCATCGGGGCGTTCCGCGACGATGGTCTTCACCGCCGCTGCCACATCGACCGAGTTGCGCTCGACAGTGGCCAGCGCGGTCGGCTTCAGGTTGAGCTGCGACAGCGCCAGGGTGGTGCCGTCGAGGCCGGCCTTGCCGTAGGCATCGTTCTGATAGAAGACCGCGATCTTCTTCAGCCCGAGATGGGTGAGCTGCTTCACGATCAGCGCCGTCTCGTCGTTGTATGAAGCGCGCAGATGGAACACGTTCTTCTGGAACGGTTCGCGCAACGCCATGGCACCGGTGAACGGTGCGATGAAGGGAATGCGCGCGTTCACCGCCAGCGGCAGCGCCGCCAGGCTCGTGGGCGTGCCGATGTAGCCGAACAGCGCGAACGCGTCTTCTTCGATGAGCTTCCTGGTGTTGGCCGCGCACCGGTCGGGCTCGTAGCCGTCATCGAGAAACTTGATCTGCACGTCGCGGTGGCCGGGCTGTGCGTTGTACTGGTCCAGGAACAGCTTGGCGCCCTGGTAGAACTGGATGCCGAGCTGCGCCGCCGGCCCCGTGAAGGCCGCCGACTGGCCGAGCACGATCGGCGCCTCGCTCTGCGCCTGCGCGATCTGAAAGCCGCCCAGCGCGCAAGCGCCCGCCACGGCCGAAAAATGCCTGCGATTGATCATCGTGAAAACCCCTCAGCGCATCGTGAGCGCACAACTTAGACTCGGCTGGTTGCCTCTTGCCGCCCCGGCCGACCCATGACTTCTTCCATCCAGGTGCTTGGCGCCTGCCCGCACGACTGCCCCGACACCTGCGCGCTGGTGACCACCGTGCAGGACGGCATTGCCGTCAAGCTGCAGGGCAATCCCGCGCATCCGCACACTGCCGGCGTTCTCTGTACCAAGGTATCGCGCTACATCGAGCGCAACGACCATGCCGAGCGGCTCGTTCAACCCTTGAAGCGGGCCGGCCCCAAAGGCAGTGGCCGTTTCGAACCCGTGAGCTGGGACGCCGCCCTGTCCGACATCGCCAGCCGTCTGCAGGAGCTAAAAAGTAACAATTCGCAAGCGATTGTGCCTTACAGCTACGCCGGAACGATGGGGCTCGTGCAGGGCGAATCGATGGATCGTCGTTTTTTCCACAAGCTCGGCGCGTCGCTGCTCGACCGCACCATCTGCTCGACGGCGGGGGGTGAAGCCTTAAGTTTTACCTTGGGCGGCAAGGTCGGCATGCGCGTCGAATTTTTCGCCGAGGCGAAGCTGATCCTCATCTGGGGCAGCAACTCGATCGCGAGCAACCTGCATTTCTGGCGCCATGCACAGGCTGCCAGGCGCGCCGGCGCCCGGCTGGTCTGCATCGACCCGCGCAAGACCGAAACCGCCGACAAGTGCGACGAGCACATCGCGCTGCTGCCGGGCACCGACGCCGCGCTGGCACTGGCGCTGATGCACGAGCTGATCGTGAACGACTGGCTCGACCACGACTACATCGCGCGCCACACGGTCGGCTGGGAGCGGCTGCGCGAGCGCGCGCTGCAGTGGCCGCCGGCGCGCGCCGCGGCGGTGTGCGGCGTGCCCGAGGCGCAGATCGTCGCGCTGGCACGCGACTACGGCGGCACGCG
>JANOCL010000254.1:0-11730 GCA_031412135.1 Variovorax sp.
GACGTGACGCACGAGTGGTTTGTGATTGACGCGACCGACAAGGTCCTCGGACGAGTAGCCAGCGAAGTTGCTCTCCGTTTGCGCGGCAAACACAAGGCCATTTACACGCCTCACGTCGATACCGGTGACTTCATCGTCATCGTCAACGCAGCGCAGCTGCGCGTCACCGGCGCGAAGCCGATCGACAAGATTTACTACCGGCACTCGGGCTACCCGGGCGGTATTTCCGCCACCAACTTCCGCGACATGCAGGCAAAGCATCCGGGCCGCGCCCTGGAAAAGGCTGTCAAGGGCATGCTGCCCAAGGGCCCGCTCGGCTACGCGATGATCAAGAAACTCAAGGTATACGGCGGCGCAGAGCATCCGCATACCGCCCAACAGCCCAAAGTGCTGGAACTGTAAGGAGCCTTGAGAATGATTGGTGAATGGAACAATGGCACCGGCCGTCGCAAATCGAGCGTCGCCCGCGTGTTCATGAAAAAAGGTACCGGCAAGATCACGATCAATGGCAAGGACATCCAGGCCTATTTCGGCCGTGAGACGTCGATCATGATCGCCAAGCAGCCGCTGTTTTTGACCAACAATGTCGAAGCCTTCGACATCATGATCAACGTGGCTGGCGGTGGCGAATCCGGGCAGGCGGGCGCTGCTCGCCACGGCATCACCCGTGCGCTGATCGACTACGACGCGACGCTCAAGCCGGTGTTGAGCCAGGCCGGCTTCGTGACGCGCGATGCGCGTGAAGTCGAGCGCAAGAAGGTCGGCCTGCATTCCGCACGCCGACGCAAGCAGTTCTCGAAGCGCTGATCGCCCGCTTGGGCCTACCGCTCGCACTGTCAAAGAGCCGCCTTCGGGCGGTTTTTTGTCGATTGCAGTAGCATCCCCCGATTGGCCGTTCGTTCGGCCGCCCCACAGGAGTCCTTCACAATGAGCGCTGTTGCCGAAAACATCCAGAGCCAGATGCCCGAGCCAATCGTCTTCACCGACAGTGCGGCCGCAAAAGTGGCCGACCTGATCGCCGAAGAAGGCAATGCCGACCTCAAGCTGCGCGTGTTCGTGCAGGGCGGTGGCTGCTCCGGTTTCCAGTACGGTTTTACCTTCGACGAAATAACCAACGAAGACGACACCACGATGACCAAGAACGGTGTGTCGCTGCTGATCGACGCCATGAGCTATCAATACCTGCTCGGCGCCGAGATCGACTACAAGGAAGATCTGCAGGGCGCCCAGTTCGTGATCAAGAATCCGAATGCGACCAGCACCTGCGGCTGCGGATCGAGCTTCTCTGCCTGATGCGTTGAGCCAAGCGTGCTTCAAGCGACGAGCCGCCTTCGGGCGGCTTTTGCTTTTCAGGAAGGGTAGAGCGCGCCCAGCACTCGAGCGCCCCGTGCGCCGGTGACGCTTGCCAGATTGCCCGGCTCGCCTCGCAGGGTGCTGCGCGCGAGCCAGGCGAAGGCAGTGGCTTCGACCTGTTGCGGCGGCAGACCATGATTCGCCGAGGACACCACCTCCACCGCCGGCAGTAGCGCTCGCAGTCGCGCCAAGAGGTGATCGTTCAACGCGCCACCCCCGCAGACGATCAGCAACTTGCAGCCGGCGCCGTAGAGTCGCAGATCGGCCGCGCAAACCGTTGCGGTGAGTTCCGCAAGTGTGGCCTGCACATCGGCCGGGTGCGCCGCGGCGGTGCCCAGATGCGATGCCAGCCAGGTCGGATTGAACAGATCGCGCCCCGTGCTTTTTGGCGGTGGCCGGCTGAAGTAGGCGTTGGCCAGCAGGCGTTCGAGCAGGTCGGGCAGCACTGTGCCGCTTTCAGCCCATTTACCCGAACTGTCGAACGGTTGGCCGATGTGGCTTTGGCACCAGTGGTCGAGCAGCGCATTGCCAGGACCGCAGTCGAAGCCGAGCACCGTGCCGCTGCCGGCCGGCAGCAGGCTGAGGTTGCAGATGCCGCCGATGTTCAGCACAGCGACGGACTGGTCGTCGCGCGCGAACAGCGCCCGATGGAAACCCGGCACCAAAGGCGCGCCCTGGCCGCCCGCTGCCAGATCTCGGCTGCGGAAATCGGCGACGACGCCGATGCCCGTGAGTTCCGCCAGCAAGGACGGATTGTTGATCTGCAGGGTGTAGCCGACTTCGTCGAATTCGCCCGGCCGGTGCCGTACCGTCTGCCCGTGTGCGCCGATGGCGGCGACGGCTTCGGGCGAGGTGCCGGTGTCGTCGAGCAACTGCTGCACCACGTCGGCGTAGACGCGGGCAAGTGCATTGCCGGCCAGGGCGGCTCGGTGCAGTTCGTTGTCGCCGCCGGGCGTGTTGAGCGCCATCAGTTCCGCACGCAGCGAAACTGGAAAACTGGCCGCCGCGTATGCACGCACGGCGATGCGATCGTCGGAAAAGTCGGCCAGCACGCCGTCGACACCGTCGAGCGAGGTACCGGACATCAGGCCGATGAAGAGGTCAGCCATCGAAGAAGAAAGAATCTGGCCGACGTCGGGCTGCGCGCTGCGCGAGGCGGCCCGAACGTCTGTCAGTCTGCGCTGGCCTGCACGACCGAGAAAGCGGCCGACAGCTCGATGCGCGTGGCGAGGGCAAGGCGCTCGAAGGCGGGGCGCGATGCTGCGGAAAGCGGCGTGCCGCCTTCTTGTTGAGCGATGGTGGTCGGGTCTTTGTATTCGCCGTTGACACGGAATTCGAAATGCAAGTGCGGACCCGTCGCCCAGCCTGTGGAGCCCACGCTGCCCAGGGTCTGCCCTTGCGTCAGGCTCTGGCCGACTTTGACATCGACGCGGCTCAAATGCGCGTACGCCGTCTGCTGGTTGTTGCGGTGGTTCACGATCACGATGTTGCCGTAGCCGCTTTGGGTACCCGCGAACTCGACCGTGCCGTCGCCCACGCTGCGAACCGGCGTGCCGGTGGTTGCGGCGAAGTCGATGCCGTTGTGCTTGCGCCAGCTGTTGAGGATTGGGTGCAGGCGCATTGCAAAGCCGCTTGACACCCGCGAGAACTCCACCGGCGAGCTCAGGTAGGCGCGGCGCAGGCTGTCGCCGTTCGGGCGGTAGTAACCGCCTTTTTGGCCCGGTTCCTGGAACCAAAGCGCCTGGTGCAGCTTGCCGTTGTTCTCGAACTCGGCCGACAGTACCCGGCCGCTGCGCATCGTCTGCCCATCGGCATCGAAGGCTTCGTACACCACGGCAAAGCGGTCGCCCTTGCGCAGCGATCGGAAGTCGACGTCGCCGGAAAAGATGTCGGCCAACTGGCTTGCGACCGTATCGGGAATGCGCGCGTCGTCTGTGGCTGCAAACAGCGAACTGCGCACCACGCCGCTGGCCAAACGGTTGCCGGAAGTGAGTACGTCGGGTTCGGTGCGAACGTTGAACGTGCTCGCGCCGGCCTTCTCGATCACCAGCCTCTTGAAGCCTCCGTCGCTGGTGGGCATCCACCGGGCGCTGAGTTTTTGCAGCCCGTTCTCTTGCGTGGCTTCGGCAGTCACGGTGCGGCCGGGCCGGCTCAGGAGCGCTGCACGTGCTTCGGCATTGGAACGGACGAAGGCTGCAGCGGCGCTGTCGTCGATGCCAAGACGGCGCAGCAGCGCCTCTGCCGTGTCGCTGGAGCGTGTGATCTCGGTCCGGAACAGGGTGAAACCATGGGTGTCGAGCGCCTCCACCTGGTCGGCGAAGGCCAGCGGCGTCACCGCTTCAAATACCTGCCTGACAGGGAGTTCGGACGCGTCGGGGCCGAGCGAGGCCACCGCGAACGCGCCGCCGCCGGCGCACAGCAGCAAGGCAGCAATCGCTGCCGTGATTTGCTTGGGATAGCTCCGGAATGTATGGGCCACGCGGGAAGCAATGAGCTCCTCGGCGGCAAGAATGCCGTTGATCAAAACTTCGAATTCCAGCTTCAGGTTCGGCAAGTCCGCGCTGCAAAGGCTGTGTAAAACGGCCGGCAGAACGGTGCGGAAGGCAGCGCCGCTTAGAATCCGGCGCTTGAAAAGTCGGGGTGAGTATAGCTTCGGCCCTAGACAAATCAGCCGAAAACCCCCATGAACCCTCAATTTGTTACATCCGGAATTCTGTCTGACGGTGTAGGACAGGCACTCGAAATTTCACTCCGTGGGACCGAAGAGTTGCTGCCTCAGGAGGAATGGGTGCGAAAGCTCCAACGGTCGGAGGCCACAGGCACGCCACTGCGCATCAAGCTGGGATTGGACCCGACGGCGCCGGACATCCACATCGGTCACACGGTGGTGTTGAACAAGATGCGCCAGCTGCAGGACCTCGGGCACACGGTGATATTCCTGATCGGCGACTTCACCACCACCATCGGCGACCCGTCCGGGCGCAACAGCACCCGGCCGCCGCTGACCCGGGAGCAGATCGAGGCGAATGCCCAGACCTACTACCGGCAGGCCAGCCTCGTGCTGGACCCTTCGAAGACCGAGATCCGCTACAACTCCGAGTGGAGCGACCCACTGGGTGCGCGCGGAATGATTCAGCTGGCGGCCAAGTACACAGTGGCGCGAATGATGGAACGCGACGATTTCAGCAAGCGTTTCAAGGCCGGCCAATCGATCTCGGTTCATGAGTTTCTCTATCCCCTGATGCAGGGCTACGACTCGGTGGCGCTCCGGTCCGACCTCGAACTCGGGGGCACGGACCAGAAGTTCAACTTGTTGGTCGGTCGGCATCTACAGCACGAATACGGCCAAGAGCCGCAGTGTGTACTGACTATGCCGTTGCTCGAAGGGCTCGATGGCGTCGAGAAGATGTCCAAGAGCAAGAACAACTACATCGGCATCGGCGAAGACCCGAACACCATGTTCGCCAAGGTCCTGTCGATTTCGGACGCGCTCATGTGGCGCTGGTACACGCTTCTGAGCTTCAAGTCCCTGGCCGACATTGCCGCGCTGCGGGCCGAGGTCGGCGCCGGCCGCAATCCGAAGGAAGCGAAGGTCGCACTTGCCAAGGAGATCACCGCCCGCTTCCACAGCGCGGCGGCGGCCGACGCGGCCGAACAGGACTTCATCCATCGGAGCAAGGGCGGCATACCCGAGCACGTGCCCGAGGTGGCGGTTTCCGGTGCCCCGCTGGGTATTGCCCAGTTGCTCAAGCTGGCCGGGCTCGCAGCCTCTGCATCGGAAGGCAACCGGCTCATCGACGGCGGCGGCGTGCGGATCGATTCCAGCGTGGTGAGCGACAAGGCGCTCAAGTTGGCGGCGGGGCGCTACGTGCTGCAGGTCGGCAAGCGCAAGTTCGCGCGCGTCGACCTGAGCTGACTCGTTCTCAGCGGACTTCGATGGTCACGCGCCGGTTGCGTGGCTCGGAGACCTCGTCGGCTGTCTGAATCGCCAGGTCGCGTTCCCCGCGGCCGATCGCTTCGATGCGGGTCGAGGTGAAGCCTTGTGCCAGGAACATCAGGCGTACCTGCTGCGCCCGCTGCCGCGAAAGTTCGTCGTTGCGTGCCGGGACGCCGACGGTGTCGGTATGGCCAGTCAACACAAGCTCGCCACCGCTGCGTGCCAGCGCCGCGCGCATGGACTCGTTCATGGCGATGCGGGATGTCGCGGTGAGCACCGCTCCGCCGGTGTCGAAGTACACCGTATAGCGCTGTGCCGGCGGCGGGAGCAAATCGAAAAGATCCTTGTTGTCGGCGCGCAGCCGTGCAGGATCGCTCCGATCGACGATTGGAGCGCCGCGGGCGCCGGCGGCTGCGGTTGCCCGCTCGTAGGGCCGTGAAAGCGTCTCTTCGCCATCCTTGCTGCGCACGACGACCGCCGACGGCGAGCCGTCGGCCTGCGGCAGCAGCACGACGCGAGTCGCGGGAGCGGTGGAACAGGCGGCGACCAGCGCGAGCGTCACGATGCCGGCGGACAGCCGCAGGGCACGCCGCCAATTCACGGTTGCGGGTCCGCCTGAACGATGAAGTCGGTGCCGCGGATGCCGATTGTGGCGGTCGGGGTTTCGATGCGCACCGCATCGGGGTGGGTCTTGCCGATCAAGCCGGTGATCATGCGCAAAGACCCGCGGAGCAGCGAAACCAGCAGTCCGCCGTCGCGCGTCGTCGCATCGAAATGGAATTGCTTCATGTCGAGGCGGGACGACGGCCCGAGCACGATGGCCGTGCCGTCTCGCAACACCACGCTGGCAGCCGAGTCGGCTTCGGTCGTGATGCGGTCGATCGGGGCAACGGCGTCGCCCGCACGTGCAGTCCGTTCGGAGCCGTCGACTCCGAGAAGCCGGACGCTGCCACGGACCGACTTGAGGATGCCGGCATGCTCGGATGCCGCAATCGCAGATCTGGCGTTGCCTGCAGACGATTGGGCCAGTGCACCGGCGCTGGCAACTGCGAGCGCGCACAAGGTCATGGCAAAACGCATCTTCATGAACACTCCCTTCATCAAATTCGATGGGCCGCCGCATGGTACGCGAGCGTGAGCGCCGCGCGCGCAAGCCACCATAATTCGCAACTATCGTGCGGCCCATGTCGCATTTCCATCTGTCGCTTCATTCATCGGCGCCACGCCGGCGCGTACCGCCTTGAGTCCTCAACGCCTGTTGCGCGTGTCGATCGCTGTAGCCCTGATCACCATCGTGCTCAAGGGCTGGGCCGGCTACATGACGAATTCCATGGGCCTCATCTCCGATGCGATGGAGTCCTTCGTAAATCTCGCGAGCGCCATGTTCGCGCTGGCGATGGTCACCATCGCAGCCCGGCCGGCCGACGAGGACCATCCTTACGGCCATCACAAGGCGGAATACTTTTCTTCCGGCTTCGAGGGCATCCTGATCATCGGGGCGGCCATCGCCATCCTGTGGGCTGCCGTGGTGCGGCTGATTTCGCCCGAGCCGTTGGAGCAGCTCGGCTGGGGGCTGGCGCTTTCGATCGTCAGTTCGGGGTTCAACGCCGCGCTCGCGTTCGCGCTGTTCCGGGCGGCGCGTGTCCATCGTTCGATTGCGCTGGAGGCAGATGCGCGGCATCTCGTCACCGACGTCTGGACTTCTGCCGGCGTCGTTGTCGGCATCGTCGCGGTCGGCTTCACCGGTTGGCTCTGGCTCGATCCGCTGTTGGCGATTGCCGTGGCCGTGAACATCGCGCGCGAAGGCATCAAGCTGGTCTGGCAATCGTCGCGAGGGCTGATGGACGAGGCGCTCGATCCCGAATCGCTGGCGTTGCTGCACGCGACTCTGCAGCGCTTCGCCGCCGGCGTGCCGGAAGGTGCGCAATTGCGCTTCGACGACATCGCGACGCGTCGCGCCGGCCAGCGGCGCTTTGCCGACCTGCACATGCACGCGCCGGGCGACTGGTCGCTGGAGCGCGCCGCGGCGCTTCGCGATGCGCTGGAGCAGGCGCTCATGAATGCGGTGCCGGGCCTGCGCGTGACGATCCAGCTCTTGCCGCTCGGCATGGAAGCCCGCGGCACGCAGGCCGAGGTTCAGTAATTTCAGTAGGGGCTCGGGATGCCGAGCCGCGCCAGGATGGCAATCTCGCGCGCTTCCATGGCCAGCGCGTCGGCCTCGCCGGTTTCGTGGTCCCAGCCCTGCGCGTGCAGCGTGCCGTGCACCAGCAGATGGGCGTAGTGCGCGGCCAGCATCTTGTGCTGCTCCTTCGCCTCGCGCTCGACCACCGGCGCGCACAGCACCAGGTCGGCCATCACCAACGGCGTTTGCGCGTAGTCGAATGTGAGCACGTTGGTTGCGTAGTCCTTGCCGCGGAACTCGCGGTTGAGGCGCTGCCCTTCGTCTGCATCGACGATGCGCACGGTAATCTCGGCTTCGGCCTCGAGTGCGTTCCGAATCCATCGCGCCACGCGATGGCGCGGCAAGGCCTCGCGGAGTTGCGCGGCTTCCGCGAAGCGCGCGAACTGCAGAGAAAGCGAGAGCGCCGGCAGCCCCATTTCTAGCGTGCTGCCGCCGACCGCTTGCGCGCGCCGTCGTAGGCATCGACGATGCGCGCCACCATCGGATGTCGCACCACGTCGGCGCTGGTGAAATGCGTGATGGCAATGCCGTTGACGCGCTTGAGCACCCGCTCGGCATCGATCAGGCCGCTCAACTGGGTCTTGGGCAGGTCGATCTGGCTCACGTCGCCGGTCACCACCGCCTTGGCGCCGAAGCCGATGCGCGTGAGGAACATCTTCATCTGCTCGGGTGTCGTGTTCTGCGCTTCGTCCAGGATCACGAAGGCATTGTTCAGCGTGCGGCCGCGCATGAAGGCGAGTGGTGCGATCTCCAGCGCATTGCGCTCGAAAGCCTTCTGCACCCGGTCGAAGCCCATCAGGTCGTAGAGCGCGTCGTACAGCGGCCGCAGGTAGGGGTCGACCTTCTGGGTCAGGTCGCCGGGCAGAAAGCCGAGCCGCTCGCCGGCTTCGACCGCCGGGCGCGTGAGCACGATGCGCTGCACTGCGCTGCGCTCCAGCGCATCGACCGCACAGGCGACGGCGAGATAGGTCTTGCCGGTGCCGGCCGGCCCGATGCCGATCGTGATGTCGTGCGACGCGATGTTCTCGAGATAGACGCTCTGATTGGGCGTGCGCGCGCGCAGGTCGGTGCGTCGCGTCGCGAGGGTCAGTGCACCGTCGGCGGCCTCGGGCATCGATCCGTCGCCGGCCAGCGTGAGCTGCACGACGGCGGCATCGATGGGACGCTGGGCAATCTCGTACAGCGCCTGCACTACGTCCAGTGCGCGCTGCGCATTCAGCTTGGCGCCATCGATCTTGAACTGCTCGTGGCGGTGCGCGATCTTGACGTCGAGCGCCTCCTCGATGCGCCTGAGGTGCGCGTCGAGCGGCCCGCAGAGGTGGCCCAGGCGGGTGTTGTTGGGCGGGGCGAAGGTGTGTCGCAGAATCACGCCGGTCATTTCAGAGAAAAGGGTACCCATGATAGGCAAACTCACCGGCACGCTGGCCGAGCGCAACCCGCCGCAGGTGGTGGTGGACTGCAACGGCGTCGGCTACGAAGTCGACGTGCCGATGAGCACCTTCTACAACCTGCCGTCCACCGGCGAGCGCGTGTCGCTGCTGACGCACTTCGTGGTGCGCGAGGACGCGCAGGTCCTGTATGGCTTCGGCAGCGCCGACGAACGCGCCACCTTCCGCCAGCTCATCAAGATTTCAGGCGTCGGCCCCCGCATGGCGCTGGGCGTGCTGTCGGGGCTGAGCGTTTCCGAATTGGCGCAGGCGATCACGCTGCAGGATGCGGGCCGACTCGTGAAGATTCCCGGCATCGGCAAGAAGACGGCAGAGCGGCTCCTGCTCGAGCTGAAGGGCAAGCTGGGCGCGGACATCGGCCACCCGACCCACGCAGCGACGGACGCGCAGGCCGACATCCTTCAGGCGCTGGTGGCACTGGGCTACAGCGACAAGGAGGCCGCCTCGGCGCTGAAGGCCTTGCCGAAGGACGTGGCCGTCGGCGAAGGCATCAAGCTGGCTTTGAAGGCGCTGGCGAAGTAGAAGCCCGAGGGCGCCGACTAAACTCGTTCGCTCCGCCTTGCTTCCGCCATGACCATCCAGACCGACGACTTCGCCCCCGCTCCGCAACGCGTGGTGTCGGCAGCGCCGGCATCGCCCAACGAAGAGGCGATCGAGCGTGCGCTGCGCCCCAAGCTGCTCGATGAATACGTCGGCCAGGTGAAGGTGCGCGAGCAGCTCGAGATCTTCATCGGCGCTGCGCGCCAGCGGGGCGAGGCGCTGGACCATGTGCTGCTGTTCGGCCCGCCTGGGCTCGGCAAGACCACGCTCTCGCACATCATCGCGGCCGAGCTCGGCGTGAATCTGCGGCAGACCTCGGGCCCGGTGCTCGAGAAGCCGAAGGACCTTGCAGCGCTGCTGACCAATCTCGAACGAAACGACGTGCTCTTCATCGACGAGATCCACCGTCTCT
The DNA here is from genome assembly GCA_031412135.1 of Variovorax sp. GTDB lineage: Bacteria > Pseudomonadota > Gammaproteobacteria > Burkholderiales > Burkholderiaceae_C > Variovorax. Next base: position 9,873 of record JANOCL010000254.1, read on the forward strand.
CGCCGGTGGTCGAGGAGATTCTTTATCCGGCGCTGGAGGACTACCAGATCGACATCATGATCGGCGAAGGCCCTGCCGCGCGCAGCATCAAGCTCGACTTGCAGCCCTTCACGCTGGTCGGCGCCACCACCCGCGCCGGCATGCTGACCAATCCTCTGCGCGACCGCTTCGGCATCGTCGCGCGGCTGGAGTTCTACACCGCCGAGGAGCTGGCGCGTATCGTGCGCCGCAGCGCCGGCCTGCTGGCCGTGCCGATGGACGAAGCGGGCGGTTTCGAAATTGCGCGCCGTTCGCGCGGCACGCCGCGCATCGCCAACCGACTGCTGCGGCTGGTGCGCGACTATGCGCAGGTAAAGAGCGATGGCCGCATCACCGAAGAGGTTGCCCACAAGGCGCTGGCCATGCTCGATGTCGACCCGCAGGGCTTCGACCTCATGGACCGCAAGCTGCTCGAGGCCGTCATCCACCGCTTTGATGGCGGACCGGTCGGCCTGGACAACATCGCGGCCAGCATCGGCGAGGAGTCCGGCACCATCGAAGACGTGATCGAGCCCTACCTGATCCAGCAAGGTTATCTGCAGCGCACGCCGCGCGGACGCATCGCGACGCTCGCCGCCTACCGCCACCTTGGCATCGCGCCGCCGCAGCGCGACGGCGACATGTTCGGCAGCTGATCGAGGTCGTGGGCGGCTTCGCCGGGCATTCGTCTGGCGTTGCGCCAGGACGAAGTGCCCGCGCTGCTGCTTCCTAGTTTCCTGGCGCCACGCAAGACTTGACCGTGAACGGTGCGGGGTCGCTGCCGAAGTACGCGTTGCTGCAGGTCGCTGTGCCAGTGACCGTTTTCTCCACCCAGCGTGAGTCTGCACCGTAGCGGACCAGGGTTGCAGCTGCCACCGTAAAGCTTCCGCCTTCACGGGCCAACGTGGTTGGCTGCGGCGCTGGTGCTGGTGCTGGTGCAGGTGCAGGTGCTGGTGCAGGTGCAGGCGCAGGTGCAGGTGCAGGCGCAGGTGCAGGTGCTGGTGCTGGTGCAGGTGCAGGCGCAGGCGCAGGCGCAGGTGCAGGTGCAGGCGCAGGCGCAGGCGCAGGCGCAGGCGCAGGCGCAGGCGCAGGCGCAGGTGCAGGTGCAGGTGCAGCCGCCGTCACACATGACTTGGCAGTGAAAGGCGCAGGATCGCTACCGAAGTACGCGTTGCTGCAGGTGGCTGTACCGGTAACGGTCCGCTGGATCCAACGCGAATCGGCACCGTACCGGACCTCGGTTGCGCTCGCCACCGTGAAGGTGCCGCCTTCTTGGGCAAGGGTGGTCTGGCTCGACGGCGGCGGCGCGGGAGGTGGCGGAGGAGGTGGTGGCGGTGGCGCTGGAGGCGCCGCGGTTGCCGTGCCGCTGCCCGCGACGCAGGACTTCGCCACCTGGGGAGCCGGATCGGAACCGAAGAAGGTGTTGTTGCAGCTCGCAGCGCCGGTAACGCTCTTTTCGACCCAGCGTGTGCCGGCGCCGTAGTTCACGACGGTCGGAGCCGACGTGCTGAACGACATGCCTTCGGTGGCGACGATGTTGTCCGATGCCGGCGGCAGGTTGCCCAAGGTTGCGGTAGAGGCCTTCGGCGCGAGAACCGAGCAGGCCTTCGTGGCAGTCGGGGCGGGGTTGGTGCCAAAGAATTCGTTGGTGCAGCTGACCGTGCCCGACAGCGTCTTTTGCACTGCATTCAGGCCCGCTCCGTACTGCACGACGGTGGCCGACGGCAGGCTGAACGACTGGCCCTGATCGGCCACCTTGGCCCAGCTCGCCTCCAGCTTCACGATCTTGCCGACCGATGGCACGCCTGCGTCGTCGATCGCGTACAGCATGTAGTGCCCG
>JANOCL010000255.1:0-3137 GCA_031412135.1 Variovorax sp.
TCCAGTGCGACCTTGCGCTGCGCGCCGACCGCGCGCTCGGCCTCGTCCTCGCGGGCCTTGAGTGCATCGAGGGCCTTGGTGCGCGCGATCAGTTCGGTGTCCTGGTCGGGCTGGGCGGTGGCGCGTCGCGTCGCCAGCCAGTTGCCGAAGGTCTCGCGCGCACCGCGATTCGCCTGCCGGACGGTCGTCAACGCGAGTTCGGCCTGCTCGATTGCCCGCGTCGCCTCCTGCTCGGTCCGCTCCGAGTCGCGGATCGCGGTCCGCAGCGGCTCGGCGGCCGGCCGATCGATGAAGTCGTCGAGCTGCAGCGTGCGCTCCACCTGGGGCAGATCGCCGACGATGGTGCCGCCCAGCCCGATCAGGAAGCCGGCGAACACCACCGCCACCAGCCACAGGCCGCGGCGAAACCATTTTTCGGACAGCCGCAAGGATTTGCTCATTTCGTGTTCCCTCGTTCGTATGTTGTTGTCGGTCGTGTCGCGCGATTCTGGTCTAGAGCCTGAGCACCACCGGCTGCGCGCCCAGCCCGGTGAGCTGCATCCCCTTCTCGACTGCGGCAGCGTGCGGGCTCGCATGCGCATTCACCGGAAACAAAAAGAGCCCGGCCAGCACCACCGCCACCGCCGCGCCCAGCACGTGCATGACGGACACCAGAATCTTTTTCATGATCCGCGTTCGAACCCGGCTGGGTCCGGCGAGCGTGAATGCGGAAACGGCCGAAGAAAGAGCTTGCATGGAGGCCTCGCGGTGTAGTGAAGGTGCGCGAATATGGTTCGCGCCCTCGCCCAGGGGACCGAATTACTGCACCGGTGGCGGCCCGCAGCGCCGCCGGTATCTTCAGTCGATACCGACGCGCTGTCGACGGCGCAACAGGTCGTCGCGGGTGAACGCCCGGTCGGTGCCGGCGAGCCGCACGGCCACGGCTTCCAGAAGGTTCTGCGTGGGCGCCGGCATGCCGGGCCGCAGAAAGAACATCGGCGATGCAATGCTCAGTAGCACGACCCAGCCGTTCAGCCGTGGATGCGGGCGGCGGTGCTGCTGCCACAGGAACGCGGCGCTGACCGCCACGCCGAGCGCGAAGCCGGCCGCGACTTCGGACTTGGAGTGCGCATACAGCGCCAGTCGCGACACCCCGATCAGCGCGGCAATCAGCCAGCCGACCGACGCGGCCGTCACCCGCCAGCCATGCCCCCAGCGGGATGCCGCCAGCCAGAGCGCCACCGGCCAGATGCAGGCGGACAGCGTCGTGTGGCCGCTGAAGCCGGTGAAATTGAGCGCGGCGTTGCCGATGCCCCAGCCCATGAAGGCGATCTTGGAGGCCGCGACCACCGCGCCGCCGGCGCCGAACAGGCCGACCCAAAGCCAGGCGACCGGCCGCGTGATGCGCCGCAGTGCCAGCCACACCGCGATCCACAGCGCCACCGGCAGCAGGAAAGCGCTGTCACCCAACCAGGTGATCGCGTACCAGTCACTTTCGGAAAAAACCATCAGGCCGCTGTGTCCCCCAGCAAGCCGCCGACCCGCTGCCGCAACGCGTCGGGATGCACGTCGGCACGAAGCATCGCGCTGCCCACGCGAAGCCCGACCCGGCTGAAGAAGCCGCGCCGGAACGGACGCACCATGGCCACGTTCGCGCCGTCGCGCACCTCGACCCGGCTGAAGTACGAGCCCCACAGGTTGGTCAGGGCCATCGGGACCACCGGCGCGTCGATGCCTTCGGCGCGCGCCGCATCGAGGATTTTCATCACGCCACCCTTGAAGGGCTGCAGCGTGCCGTCGCGGGTGATCGCACCCTCGGGAAAGATGGCGAGCAGGTCGCCTTCGCGCAGCACCTGCACGGCACGCGCAAAAGCGTCTTCGTAGGCTGCAGGGTCTTCCTTCTGCGACGCGATCGGAATCGCCTTGGCCAGCCGGAACAGCCAGCCGAGTACCGGCACGCGGAAGATCCGGTGGTCCATGATAAAGCGGATCGGCCGGGGGCTCGCCGCCATGAGCAGCACCGCGTCGATGAAGCTCACGTGGTTGCACACCAGCACGGCGGCGCCTTCGGTGGGGATGTGCTCGTCGCCCGTGACGTCGAAGCGATAGACGACGCGCGACGCCACCCAGGCGACGAAGCGCAGCAGGTATTCGGGCACCAGCATGAAGATGTAGAAGGCCACCACCGCGTTGGCGATGCCGGTGAAAAGAAAGATCTGCGGGATGGTGAAGCCGGCCTTGAGCAGCAGGCCGGCGATGACCGAGCTGGCGATCATGAACAGGGCGTTCAGGATGTTGTTGGCCGCGATGATGCGCGCGCGGTGCGTCGGCTGGCTGCGCAGTTGGATCAACGCATACATCGGCACGCTGTAGAGCCCGGCAAAGAGCGACAGCAGGCCCAGGTCGGCCATCACCCGCCAGTGCGAAGCCTGGGCGGCAAAGCTCCCGAGCCCCATCTCGGCTGCCGCCGGCAGCGAACGCGACGCGAAGTACAGATCGATCGCGAACACGCTCATGCCGATCGCCCCCAGCGGCACCAGGCCGATCTCGACCTGCCGCCGGCTGAGCGTTTCGCACAGCAGCGAGCCGATGCCGATGCCGATGGAAAACACCACCAGCAGCAGCGACGCCACCTGCTCGTTGCCGTGCAGCACCTCCTTGGCGAAGCTTGGAAACTGGCTCAGGAACACCGCGCCGAAGAACCACATCCACGAGATGCCCAAGAGCGAGCGGAAGACGACCACGTTCTCGTGCGCCAGCTTCAGGTTGCGCCAGGTTTCGGTGAAGGGGTTCCAGTTGATGGCCAACTGCGGGTCGGTGGCGGGCGAGGCCGGCACCGCCTGCGCCAGCACGCGGCCGAGCACGGCCACGGCGGCGCAGGCCCAGGCGACGTCGCGCGCACCGGTTTCGGGAATCGCGATCAACAGGCCTCCGGCCACGTTGCCGAGCAGGATGGCGACGAAGGTGCCCATCTCGACCATGCCGTTGCCGCCGGTCAGCTCGCGCTCGTTCAGGTGCTGCGGCAGGTAGGCGAACTTGACCGGCCCGAACAGGGTGGAATGCAGCCCCATCAGGAACACGCAGGCCAGCAGCACGACCGCATCGGCGCGCACGAAACCCCAGGCCGCCACCAGCATGATCGCGATCTCGAGGTTCTT
>JANOCL010000256.1:0-2228 GCA_031412135.1 Variovorax sp.
CTGGTGAAGCCCTCGAAGAGCCACAGCAGGCGGGTGTAGTTCTCCTGCGCGTAGTCGTAGCGGGCGAACTCCGCCGGCCGCAGCCGCTTCACCAGCTACTACGACGACCTGCTGCTGCGCCGTGCGGGCCGCATCGACGACGCGACCTACCTGCGCCTCCTCAACAAGACCGTCAACCAGGTGCTGCAGGCGCCCGGGCGGCTGGTGCAGTCGGTGGCCGAAGCGAGCTTCGATGCCTGGGTCAAGTACTACCGCCAGGACGAGCAGACGGCCAACACCACCATCAGCTATTACACCAAGGGCGCGCTGGTGGCGCTGTGCTTCGACCTCACGCTGCGCGCCGAAGGACGGGGGTCGCTGGACGACGTGATGCGGCTGCTGTGGAAACAGAGCGCCGGCGGACCGATCGACGAAGCCGCGGTCGCCGCTGCGCTCGAAGCCGTCGGTGGACGCTCTTTTTCGAGCGAGCTCGCGAGCTGGGTGCACTCGACGGCCGAACTGCCTCTGTCCGGTCTGCTGCGCAGCCATGGCGTCGCCACGCTCGACGAGCCGGCCCAACGCGCGCAAGAACTCGGCCTGCGCGTGGCCGAGTCGAACGGCAGCGTGCAGGTCAAGATGGTGCTGCGAGGCGGTGCCGCCGAAGACGCCGGCTTCTCGGCCAACGACGAGTGGATCGGCATCGAGCTGCCCGCACGCAAGGGGCGCAAGCCCGAGGGCTGGCGCATCGCAAAGCTCGATGACCTGGCGCTCTATCTCGGCGACGCCAGGAAGGTGACGGCACTCGTCGCGCGCGACCGGCGGCTGCTGCGGCTCCCGCTGGCGCTGCCCGCGGCAGTGACGACCTGGCGGCTGTTCGCACAGGATGCGGTCAGACTCGCCGCCTGGCTGAATCCGCATTAGCAGGGATCAAACCCGTTCTTTCGTTCGTTCCAAGGAGACACGCATGAGCTACGACAACATCGAAGTGCGCACCGAAGCCGGCAAGGTCGGCATCGTGACGCTGAACCGGCCGAAGGCGCTGAATGCGCTTAACGACGCCCTGATGACCGAACTGGGCAATGCGCTCAAGGCCTTCGATGCCGACGAGGCGATCGGCTGCATCGTCATCACCGGCAGCGAGCGCGCCTTTGCAGCGGGCGCCGACATCGGCGCAATGGCGACCTACAGCTTCGCCGATGTCTACAAGGGCGACTACATCACCCGGAACTGGGAAGCCATCCGCGCCATCCGCAAGCCGGTGATCGCCGCCGTCAGCGGCTTCGCACTCGGCGGCGGCTGCGAGTTGGCGATGATGTGCGACTTCATCATCGCGGCCGACAACGCGAAGTTCGGCCAGCCCGAGATCAAGCTCGGCGTGATCCCCGGCGCAGGCGGCACGCAGCGCCTGCCGCGCGCGGTGGGCAAGGCCAAGGCGATGGACATGGCCCTGACCGGCCGGATGATGGACGCAACCGAAGCCGAGCGCGCCGGCCTGGTGAGCCGCGTCGTGCCCTACGACAAGCTGATGGACGAGGCGCTCGGCGCGGCGCTCGTGATCGCCGACTTCTCGCAGGTCGCGGTGATGGCAGCCAAGGAGTCGGTCAACCGCGCCTTCGAAAGCGGGCTGTCCGACGGCGTCATGTTCGAACGCCGGCTGTTCCATGCGCTCTTCGCCACCGCCGATCAGAAGGAAGGCATGGACGCCTTCGTGAACAAGCGCAAGGCCGCCTTCAAGCACCAGTGAGCCGGCCTTAGCGCTGCGGCGGCTGCTGCGGCGGCGCCACGGCATCGAGCAAGGCATTGCGCAAGGCGGCCAGAGCGGCCGCCGAAGGGGCGCCGGTCGCGGGCGGCTCTCGGCCTTCGCGCCATCGCACCTGGCTTCGCGCGACTTCGAGCACCGCAAGCACGTCGCTGTTGCGCTCGAGCGTGATCCGCCATTCGGGCGTGCCGGCCAGTGGGTCGCCGCGGACCGCCGAGATGGCGGCCGAACCGAGCAGCGCATTCAGATCTGCGGCTTCGGCGCGAGACAGGCTGCGGGTCGCACCGCCGCGTTGCGCGATGGTGATGCGATTCCATTGCGACAGTGCGGCGAAGGTGGGCGGCTCCGTATCGGCGGTGCGGACCGCTGGCGTTGGCGCTGGCGCACGCGCCGCGCGTGCCGGGGCCGCGGCATCGCCCTGGCTGGCCACGGTGGCAGGCGGGCTGGGCGGCGGCGACATGCGCTGCCGGGCAGCCGCTTCTTCGTCCCT